>CBFGLU010000013.1:0-20737 GCA_965649685.1 uncultured bacterium
TCCTTAACGACCGCTGCGACTGGTGTAACGTGGCCGCCCGAGCCCCCGCCGACCGCGAGAATTCTCATATCGCTCTCCTTCATTTACCGTTGTATGAACAGTGTACGCGGACAATTGGAACGCCAGGCCTAATGCGCCGGCCATGAATACCATGCTGGTACCACCGAAACTGAGCAGCGGCAACGTGATACCCGTCAATGGAAATACTCCTGTCATGGCTGCCACGTTCAAGATGACATGAGCTGCCAGCCAGCCGAAGATTCCCGTCACGATCAGTTTTTCGGGTAGGCCCGGCAGCCGATCCGCAACCCTGAGCAGGCTGAACAGAAGCGCTGCGAACAACAGTAATATCACCACCAGTCCGACGAAGCCGAACGTCTCGCCCAGAATGGCAAAGACGGAGTCGTTGATCGCTTCCGGCAGATAGCCCGTCGCTTGCACGCTCTTTCCGATACCTACGCCGGTGAAGCCTCCCGAGCCGATGGCGATCTTGGCATGTTCGATATGATACGCCGATGCATCGTCGACCGTTGAACTGTCACCCTGCAGGAACGTCATGACGCGTTCGATACGGTGAGGTGCGATCAGGATCAATAATACTCCGGCCAAGAACATAGCGCCGAATACCAACCCGATGAGCCGCACGTTCATGTTCGAGACGATCAGGATTGAGGCCACGATGGCCAGCATGACCAGCCCTGTTCCCATGTCTTCCTGTAGGAATATGACAAAGAAGGCTGCCGCGCCGATGATGGCACCCAACGGAACCAGCGTCTTGTTGACATCGTTCAGATACCCCTGCTTGGCTCGCAGAGCCACGAAGCTCGCAAGAAACATCAGCAGACCGAATTTCAGGAACTCCGCCGGCTGGATACTGCCGAACGGCCCCAGGTCGATCCACCGACACGCGCCAAGGCTACACTTCGCGATTCCCCATTTGATGGCGGCAGCGAATGCCAGGAACGCGGATACGCCCAAGCCCGCATAAAAGATACGTTTCGAGTTTTCTATCAGGATCCGATACGGCAGCTTAGCCACAATAAAGAACGCGACGGCCGCGAACAACAGACTAAACGCCTGTTTGCCGAAGAAATAGGTCGCGGTGTAGAAATCGGTTCCGTACGACGAGTTCAACACCTGGGCGCGTTGCGGGCCGATGGCGTACATGATGATCAATCCGAGCATCATCAACAGCCCCATGTAGAGTACGATGCGGTAATCCGGCCTGTGTCGGCGGATTCCTGCACGTGGAGTCGGCGCCCCTCCCCTTTCGCCCGACCGTCGGTCCATCAGCCTACGTGGCCTCCTGCAAGTGCCAGCATCAGGCCAAAGCTTGCCGCCACACATCCGATGACCCAGAACCGCATGGTCACCTTGGTCTCAGGCCAGCCGATAGCTTCCAGATGATGATGGATTGGCGCTGAGATGAAGATCTTACGCTTGAAGAACCGCTTGGCGGTAATCTGGATAAGGCTTGAACCGGCTTCGATGACGAACAGGAATCCGATGACCGGCAGTAACAGCAACGAGTTGGTCATGATAGCCACCACGCCCAGCGTGACACCGAATGCGAAGCTGCCCACGTCGCCCATAAAGAATCGGGCCGGATAGATGTTGAACCATAGGTAGCTTAGCAGCGCACCGACCACCGTGAAACAGAACGCCGCCAAATGCATATTGCCCTGCAACATGGCGATGATGCCGAACGCGGCGAAGCTTATGCCCAACAATCCACCCGCGAGACCGTCCAGTCCGTCGGAGATATTCACCGCGTTGCCGGTAGCCGTCACTACGAATGCGAACAGCGGTACGATCAGCCAGCCGATACCCACCGCACCGAGGAATGGCACATGTACGGTATCGATGCCGATTTTCGTGAAGAAATACCAACCGAGCACCAGGCCGATGGCGACGATCATAGTGAACTTAATGCTTGAACGAAGCCCTGCCACACCATGCCCGTTCGAGCGCAGATTGATGACGTCGTCGATCAGACCTACCACCGCGCCGCCGATAAGTGCCGCCAACGGTAACCAGGTCTCTGCCCTGTCGAGATTGAAGACGAACGTGATGAGCGCGATGGCGATGACGCCGATGATGCCGGCCATGGTCGGGATATTGCGGCGGAACTTGTTCTCGTGCAGCTTATTGAAGACCTGAAGCACTTCACCACTGGTGCTGGTGGTGCGTTGCTTCTTCCAGAAACGATAGCGGTACGCCAAATAGGTGTAGAATGGCGTCAGTACCATCGCCAGCAAGAACGCGCCCACGCTGATGACGAACAATTGACTGAATTCACCTGCTAATACGTCATATGTGCCTAGGTCG
This sequence comes from uncultured bacterium, assembly GCA_965649685.1. GTDB lineage: Bacteria > Patescibacteriota > Saccharimonadia > Saccharimonadales > Saccharimonadaceae > UBA1020. The sequence goes on from CBFGLU010000013.1 coordinate 2,329, forward strand.
TTCATGCTATCCTCTCGGTTGAAGTTTTAAGTAGTCGATCATCCAGTTTGAAATGTCGGTAAAAATCGGCATCGCGTCCTGACCTCCGGCCAGGTTTTCACCCTTGCCGGATACTTGTACCATTATGACATACCGCGGCTTGCTGTCACCGCCGAATCCCAGGTAGGTACCGATGGTCTGGCCGTTCTCGTAGGAACCGTTGACGATGGTCTGCGAAGTACCCGTCTTACCGCCCACCTGATAACCTTTACGATCATTGTCGGCATAGAACGCGCCACGGGCCGTCACCGTCATCTGCCGCATCGCGGCCGATGTGGAGGACTTGATGATATTCGGGTAACTCTGTTTCGATGGCGCGGCCACCAGCTCGCCGTCATCGTCCAGACTACCCTCGATGACAGTCGGCTGATGATAGGTGCCACCGTTCATCATCGCACTGAAACTGGCGGCTACCTGTACCATGGTCAGATCCATACCCTGTCCGAATGACATGTTCGAATAACGGACCGCGTTACCCTCGGTATCGGTCGGTGGAATGATACGGCCGGCCAGTTCGTGCGCCACTTCCACGCCAGTCAATTGGCCTAATCGGAACTTGTCGTGCAGGTACCGGTACATCGTACCGCGCGCCTGAGGATTGATAGACTGTCCATCTCCTAAGCGACGGGCCGCTTCGACCATACCGGTGTTAAGCGACCAGTTTAACGCATGTTGGAACGTGATGGTACCGGTCTGCCCCTTGGTGGCGTTCGAGATCACGCGGTCTTCTACCGTCACGTAGTCGGTGTTGACGAAGGTATCAGACGGTTTGACGGCGCCCGTGTCGATTGCGGTGGCCATAGTGAACGTCTTCATCACCGAACCGGGTTCATACGGGCTTGAAACCACGCCGTTATTGACCACGCTGAAGCTCGGAATCTTGGTGATCTCACCCGGGTCGTAGGTCGGTAGGCTGGTCATGGCCATGATCTTACCGGTCTGAGGATCCATCACGATGGCGCTGCCGTTGGTAGCACCGCTCCGCTTGATTCCCTCAGCCAAGGCTTGTTCGGTATAGGCCTGGATGTTGCGGTCCAGCGTCAGCACGATATCGCGACCGTCCTGAGGCGGGATATTGATGTTCTTGTCGCCGATGGTAAGCGGGACGTTCGATACGTCGGTGACCGATTGCAGCAACCCGTCGGTACCTTGAAGCTCCTTGTCGTATTGCTCTTCGATGCCGTATTTGCCAACACCTTCCGCGTCGACGAAGCCTAGGGTTTGAGCCGCTAACGTTCGCTCAGGATAGACCCGCTTGGATTCAGCTTGGAAGCCGACTCCTTTAAGATTACGGTCCTTCACGAGCTCGGCCTGGGTGCGTGTGACACCGGTCGCTACACGTACGTACTGCGTGTCATCATCGAAACGATCGGCATAGCCCTTCACCGTGTTGCCACCGACGATCTCACGGATAGCCTTCAGGACACCCTCTTCGTCATCCATGATGCTCGGATCGACGAACATGGTGAAGACGGTCTGATTCATGACCACCTTCGCCAATTTGTCGCCGTCCCTCATGTACACTTCCCCACGTTTGGCCGGTATGGAGAGCCGCTTCAGCTGCTCCTGGTCCGCCTGCAGCGTGTAGTAGTCATGACGGATGATCTGCAGGTAAAACAGACGTGCAACGATAACCGCCATCAGCGCTAAGACGATGATGGCGAGGAATCTGATACGGTTATTCGAGCTGAATTCGTGAAGCATGGTAAACGGCCGGTTAGTTGCCGACGTAGGCAGGAGCCTCGGGCTCGGTCATCGCCTTGGCCACGCTGCTGTCGCGGATGTTTGACAGTGCGGTCAGACGGGCGTTTTCGACTTCGAGATCGGTCTTCTCTTCCGACAGCTCGGCAATCTTTGTTTCGATCGTCCGCGCTTCGTAGTCGTAACTGGTAGCCTTCGTCGCCTGGGTCAAGTATATCAAGCCAAGCACAGTAATCATAAGGGCGATAAGCACCGTATGGGTCACTGGGCCGAGTTTGACGCTGGAAGCGAACGCGACCGTGTTCTGGTTGCGGCTCCAATTCTGACGACGTCGATTGTAAGTGGTGGTTTGGTAAGACATGGTGGTGGTTTGTGTGTTTGTGTTATGTGGTGAGGTGCGCTCCGTAAGAAGCGCACCTCGGAAGTGGTTAGTTGAACCGGACGACGACCTTGGTCTCGACTGATTGGTTCTGTACTGGGATGTGGACTGGCATTTTTTGTAGCCCTTTCCTATTTTTGTTTTATTTTTTCACTGCGACGCGTAGCTTGGCGCTACGTGACCGCGGGTTGTGAACGTCGTAAGTTGCCCCGTCGATCGCCTTCTTTGTCAGCGACTTAAGTTCGGCTTCATAGCCGGCTTCGTGCTGTTCCTTGAAGTATCGTTTCACCAGTCTGTCTTCCAGGCTATGGAAGCTGATGATACCGACCCTGCCGCCTTTGGTAAGTAATTTCGGAAGTAGCGGCAGCAGATCCTCGACCTGACGCAGTTCGTCGTTGGTCGCGATCCGTAAGGCTTGAAAGGTGCGGGTCGCGGGATGGGTTCGCTGCCATCTGCCGCGGTGCTGCGCCAGAATGAGATTAGCCAGTTCCTTGGTGGTCGAGAACGGACGGTTGCGCACGATCGCCTGGGCGATCCGCTTCGCGAACCCTCTGCTCTCTTCCCCATAGTCGAGAATGATCCGTTCGAGATCACGCTCGCTACTGCGATTGACGATGTCGGCGGCGCTGGTGTCCTGTGAAGGATCCATGCGCATGTCGAGCGGTCCGTCGTGCGTAAAGGAAAAGCCTCGCTCAGCCCTGTCGAGCTGTGGTGACGACACCCCGAGATCCACAAGAATCATATCGAACCGCTCTCCTGCCTCGCTCAGCTGCCTGGCGGCAGCGACGAAGTCTTGGTGAACGATTCGCGCTCCCTTCTGCCCGAATGCCTTCAGCGCGGCGATCGCGTTCTCGTCGCGGTCAACCAGCACGGCAGCCTGGTAGTTACCCGTCGCCTCCAGTACTTTTGAAGCATGGCCTCCGTAACCGGCGGTAAGGTCAAGGTATGACTCTCCCGGTTTCGGAGCCAGCCGCTCAAGCGTGTCGGCAAGCAGGACAGGAACGTGAAGAACTGGTGAGCCCTCTTGCGAAGAGGCCTCATCTTGTGGTGGATGTTCTTTGATACTCATTTCGCGACTATTGTACCACTGTTATGGCAGTAATGGTCGTTTCAAGATCACCAAACTGGTCACGCCGGAGCTGTTTGTTTTCGCATGGTGTGTTTGTTTTTGTAATAAGTTGGTCCCGTCAGGGTTGTAGTGGAAGTATCCGTGTCGGATGCATACCGGACCTAATGGGACTTGAGAGACTTATGTGTGAGGTGGAGTTTGGGAGGTGTGTTTTTGAGGAAGGTTCAAGGCGTCGTTTAATGTGTTCGCCCATTCCACGCCCCACGCGCAACCAGATTGGTAATCTCGAGGTATCTTTACGTTCTAACTTGTTAACGAGCGCACAACGTCGGAAATGTCAGGCTGCCATCACCCGCCAGTACGCACCGGCCCGGACTGCCATGACGGCCTTACCGATACCTGCGTATTCAAGGAGATGCTGTTCGATGGTCACCCGGCCCTGCTTCTGATCCAGTTCTGCGTCGGTCTTTCCGGCGCGGAATTTCACGTTCAGGTCGGCCACGTGCTCATCAAGGATACTTCCCTTGAGCGCCGGCTCGACTTCCCTGTCCCATACGTCTTTCGGGTACAGATGCAGGTAGTCGCCGAATCCGCGGGTAAGTACGACCCCGCTTTGGAATTCTTCGCGAAGCTCCGTCGGTATGGTTAACCGCCGCTTGTCATCAAGCTTTCGTTCGAAATAATCCATCGCGTTTAAGGGTGCCTTCTTACTCGCCGGTTTCTCCGGCTGTAGCGTTGATTATTTTTTATTGTGCAGTGGTGTTTGTTTTTTGGTGGGGTTACCCACTTTTTTCCACTGCCCTTATCATAATACCCACGACTACCCACTTGCAAGCATATTTTTTAGGAAATTTATCGGCACAGGTCCGTTTTCCACATATTTGTGGATAAGCGTAGGCGTTTACAGATACGAGAACGGCCCGCGCGATGCGGACCGTTTCATCATGATAATAGACTGCTACCCTACCTTCCGAAGAAGAAGTTCGTCAGCGCGGTATCGTACACTGTGGTCACCTGGACGGCGACCCAGAGGCAGAGGACGAAAAGATTGACGGTGATCGAGACCATCAGCAAGGCGTCCTTGAAGTCACGTTCAGTCGCTAGCATGGCGACCGGGTTCATGATGTCGTCTGATTGGGTGGTGGTGTTTGTTTTTGTTGCCATGATACTTCTATATTAGCATAAACGGTATAAAGTGTCAATGATGACCCCTGTTAGGATGGAGCGTAGTGTCGGGCGATGCTCGTCAGCTCATGCCCTTCCTCGATCTGCCCTAGCAGCGCCGCCAACGACCATCGACCGGCGGCAGGTTCGAGCGAGTTGTCGATATGAATGCCCGCCACCATCCCGTCGGGTGATTCTAGATTGGCCAGCTTGTCATCGATGATGATGACCCGGCGCACTCTCATGGTCCTAGCGCCGGTGAACTCCCCGGGTATCGTCATATGTCCGTTCGCCCTGTCGTACCAGTGCGCATGGATCCAGTCACCCTTTCGAGGCTGGTCGGTGACCACGGCAGGCAGTGTCGCCTTATTCCGTGCGGTGAGGTTCCTGTACAATGACAGCTTGAACTCCTGGTTGATGCGTTCACCGTACGTCAAGACGGCGAACGGCACACCCTGGGCGTCCAATGCGTCGAGCAGACGCACCGATGCACCTTCATACAGCAGACGTCCATCACTCAGTCTTCCATCGTAGGCATCCTTCTGCAGTTGATCCACCATCCGATCGACGGGGTCGCTCCCGAACCGCTGCGCCATGTACGCCAACGTCGAGAATGACTGACCGTGCGACGCCCGGATCACGGCCAGTGCGTCATGGGCATCGGCCTCCGTGACGCCGCCGGCGCGTACCAGGTAGTCGCACATCAGCGTGGTCAGATGATCGGTCGCGAGCAGGGTCCGGTCCAGGTCGAGAACGACGAACAGTTCTTCCACGCCGTGATCCGCACCACTCGTCATGAGAAATATAATTTCATCAGTTGCTTCGCGATGGCGTCGGCGTCATGACGGATCAGCGTACGCGTGGCTGCGATCGGGTCCGATGCAGCGGCCGGCTCGTGCGCTTCGCGTGATACGAAATGCCCTCCGACCGCTTCGAAGTGCATCCGATCGAGTGTGGCTTCGTCATAAGTGACCCAGTACTCGCCTTCTTTGGCGTAGCGGTCCAGCAGGTACTGCGACGGCTTGGCATCGTTATAGAACACGTAGTCAAGCTTGAAGGCGCCGAACCGCTCGACTTCGGCGGCGAAATCACAGACATCGAATCCATCGGTCTGACCCGGTTTGGTCACCAGGTTACAGACATAGACTTTCTTCGCCTTGGTCTCGTTCAACGCCTGGCTCATCCCTGGAACGATCAGAGCCGGTGCCAGCGAACCATACAGGTTGCCCGGGGCGATCACTACCAGGTCGGCGTTCAGGATCGCCTCGCGAGCGGACGGATTCAGCTCCGCCTTAGGACTCAGCTCCATCTGAGGTCGGGTATGGTCACCGAAATCAGCGTGACCGATCTGGAACTCTCCTTCTGTCACGCTGCCGTCGGCCTGGCGCATCACTAGCGTCACTTGATCGAGTGTCACAGGGTAGACTTCGCCTGTGATGTTCAATACGTCTGCGGCGGTCTCGACCGCTTCGGCGAAGTTGCCGGTCATCTTTTCAAGCGCCGTCAGAAACAGGTTGCCGAACGCATGACCTTCGAACGTGCCTTCTTCGAAACGATAGTTGAATAGTTCACGAACCCGTTCGGATTCGCTCAGGGCGACCAGGCATTGCCGGATGTCTCCCGGAGGTAAGACGCCCAGCTCGTCGCGCAGCTGACCGGTTGAGCCGCCGTCGTCGGCCATGTTCACCAGTGCGCTGATGTGACGCGTGTAATTCTTCAGGCTGGAAAGCAACGTGAAGCTACCGGTTCCTCCACCGATGACCGCGATACGTACGCCTACTTTTTCCATTCGATCACTCGTTCCCTTTCTGTAGCTTGGCAATGAATGCCGCGTAGCGCCGGGCGCTTGGGCGCGGGTTCCGCTTCATCGTATCATAATCGACTTCCACCAAGCCGAACCGCGGCCAGGCGCCTTTGTTCCATTCGAAGTTATCTAGCAGGCTCCAGTGCAGGTACCCCCGTAGATCAACCCCTTCATGCAGCGCGTTGCGCATAGCCAGTATCGTGCGGCCCAGCCACCACTGACGCTGTTCGTCGGTAGCATCGGCCAGACCGTTCTCGGTCACGATGATAGGCAGATGATACTTGCGGTACAACCGTTCCAGTACGTATTCCAGATGGTCGGGACTCAGATCCCAGCCCAGGTCGCTTAGCCGTTCATCCGGATTATGGACCCTATAGCCATAGACGCGGTTCGAGAAATAAAAGTTCACCCCTAGGAAGTCGCATCGTTTGCGTACCTTCTTCAGGAAATAGTCGTCCTGAAAGTACTGCATGAAACCTGCGCTCCATAACGAAAGCCTGGCGTCATCACCGGCGTAGAAATAATTCGAATTCTTCGCGATCGAAACCTTATAGCGGCGGTTCATGCCATGGATCAGCTTGGACGCCTTGTTGTGGGCATATGCAAGATTGCGTAATACCGCATACGCCTGTAGTTTGCTCTGACGCATCGGCGGCCAATGACCAAGGTAGTAACTCTCGATCGCGTATACCTCCGGCTCGTTCAGGGTGATGACGTAACGGATGCTCGACCCAAGCTCTCCGAGCACTTTCTCAATGAAACGGAGGAAATACTTCACGTTGCCACGCTTCTCGAACCCGCCCATCTCACTGAACCAGACCGGCAGCGTGAAATGGAACAGCGTGATGACCGGCTCGATGCCCCGTTGCTTCAAACCGAGCACGTAGCGCTTGTAATGTTCGATCGCCTCGACGTTCCAGGCCCCTTCGGTCGGCTCGATGCGTGACCATTCAACGCTGAACTTCAAGGCGTTCAGGTTCATCTTCCGTGCCAGCTCAAAATCTTCTTCAAACCGTTCATAGTGTTCAATGGCCCGACCAGAGACATAGTTATCCGGCCGTTTGGCTTCCTCCTTGAAGTCCGCCCAGCCCTCTAGGTCGCTGAAATGGTAATCAGCCGCATGAGCCAGGCTCTTGGCGTGCTCAAGCTCCCAGACGGTCCATTGGTTATGATTACCGCCTTCTACTTGATGAGCCGAGATGCTTGCACCCCAGAGGAATCGTGATGGGAACCGGATTTGGTTCGAATCTGACATTCTTCTTATTATACCGCAGCCTCGTTAGGCGACGACGTCTTCCCCGAAGTGTTTCTGCAACCGCATGATGACGCTACCCTCGTGTCGGCCCAGCAGACCTGAAAGTTCCTTCACGTCGGTACCGTTCTGAAATTCCTGCTTCAACAGCGCGTCCTGCTGCGTCGTCCAGGGCCGGTACGCGTTCGGGTAGGTCTCACGCATCTTTTCGATCTTTTCCGACCAGCTGCTCGGTTTCTTGGCGGCCAGTTTCTTCTCCTGTTGCTCGAAGGTCGCTTCAAGGTCTTTGAAGCGCTGCGCATCACGGGCTGACTTCGAACGCAACTGTTCGTCGATATCGTACGCCTGCTCACTGATTTCAAGCGCCGTACGGTTGATGCCCTTCAGGTACAGCGTGTCGAGCGAGCGGACCCGGCTAAGGGCCACATAGCCCATACCGGCCACGAACGCCTTGCGTAGGTCGATCAATGCGGCATCAAGCGTCATACCTTGGCTCTTATGGATGGTGATGGCCCACGCAAGCCTAAGGGGAATCTGCGTAATACTGGCGCGCTTCTTGTCACCGTCACGCAATTCCCACGTGTCAGGTTGCATGGTGACCTCCTTGCCGTTCAGGAATTGGACGATCGGATATTCAGTAGCCGTATCGAACGCCACTACCGTACCCAGGGAACCGTTGACATACTTGCGGTCCTGACTGTTCTTGACCGCCATCACCAAGGCGCCTTCCTTCAGATGCAGTTCTGCCGGAGCCAGCACCGAGCGCTGCAGGCTTTCCACGTAATTGTCGGAACCGGTCGTCGTCTGCTGATAGATCATTTCATCACCGGCCAGCTGCTTCAGCTTGGCTTCGTTTTGCGTATCGACATCGACATTAACGGTATGCAGCTCGGTGTAAACGCTATCCTCGGGCGGCGTCACCTCGGTACGGGCCAACAGCTGTTCGGCATGAGACCGACGGATATCACGTCCGCGCATGGCACCCAGGATGCCACTCAAGACGTCGTCCTCCTCTTGACGATGCTGTTCTTCCAGGTAGCAGATGGCCGGGTCGAGTTCCTGCCATGCCTTCGAGAAGACCACGAAGCTACCCTGGAAGCTATCGACCCGGTTGACCGGTGGCAACTGGAAGAAATCACCACTCATGATGACCTGGATGCCGCCGAACGGCACGTCCGGTTCGCGGCGTACCATCCTGCAGACCTGGTCGACCATGTCGAGCCGGAAGTCGTGCATCATGGAAATCTCATCGATGATGAGCGTGTCGGTCTTCTCGATGATGTCACGGCGGCCTTTTGAAAGATTATCAAGGAAGTGGCCGCTCAGCTCATCGCGCACACCGATGCCGCTCCAGGCATGGATGGTACTGCCGCCTAGATGCGAAGCCGCCAGTCCCGTCGTGGCCGTGACCGAGACATGCCTCCCCTCGTGCTTCTTCAGCTTGATGAGTTGGTTCAGGATATACGTCTTGCCCGATCCGGCAGGACCGGTCAGGAACACGTTCTCCCCTGCCGCCATGATGGCGAGCGCCAAGCTCTGTTTCATTACATCCATTATACAGGCCATGCTTGCGGACCGGACCGTTTCGGATTACTATTTGCCTTAATGAGCATGGAGAAATTCACCGCGACCACGGCTGAGCGGCTGGCCGATGACCTGACTGCGTTCGCCTACGCCCGGGACCGCACCTTCGCCATCAACATGTCGGACGTATCCCGGCATGTGGTCGAACGTGAACTTCGTGTCATGGCCGGTGAGGACAGCGATGAGGTGCTGGAGCTGTGCGACAAGGAGCGCATCTCACTGGCCGCCTATCGCAATTACTACTTGCCAGGAGGTAAGGTTCCCCGACCGTCCGATTTCACCCTCGTACACCGCCAAATCGCCCAAATCGACACGCTGCCGTTCCAACTGCGGCACGTGCTCGACCCTTCCCTGGTAGAGCAGTACGACTTCACTGAATCCGGCGATCTGAACGAAGTCCGCCAGGTCGAATATGGCGTGATCCTTGATCCGGATGGCGAGATATTCATTGGCCGCGACATCACCTATCGTCTGCGCGACATCAAGAAGACCATCTATAAGGCCCAGGAGTCGAAGTTACCGAAGTCCGAGCAAGTATATGTCGCCTCGGAAGACGCACGGCTGCAGGTGCGCACGGCCATCCTTCCGGAAACGATCGATGACTTGGCGCTGCAGGTACAGGTCGGCGTTGAGTTCTGTAACTATACGCTCGACGAGATCGTGGCGATGGAGCAACACTGGCTTGACGTTGAGCAACGCGACCAGATCGCCTGCATCAACGCCATCATGAACAGTCTCCTGACCGGACGCAAGGTCAAGGAACCGGCCTAGCCGCGTGGTGGTTCGCCTTCCGGCTCATCAAGTAGCTTCTTGCTCTTGATCTCGTAGCGCTTGCCGCTCAATTCGCTGGTAATGTAGTCTTCGTTAATCAGGTTGACGAACATGTCGAGGTCGCGACCATCCATGATGATGATGGCATTATTGTCATCCGTCATCAGATCAAGCTGCATGGTGTCGGCGTAATCGATCGCCTGCTCTTGCGTCACGTCACCAACCTCAAGCTTCTGCAATTTCTTCACGACGCCAGGCTTGTCGCGTACCAGCCCTTGCAGATCCATGCCGTCCGGCAGGCTCAGCTTGTAGGCCTCCAGGATTTCCTTCACCTTCTGGTCGGCCAGCAGCTGCTTCTTGTAATCGTATTGGAACAGCTTTTCAAACTTCGTCTGGTTGAAGACGAAGATATCCTGATCGATGATGAGTACCTGGTTATCGGCCGGCAGCTTCACGCCGATCTCGGGCTCGAACGGGGCGAACGTGCCGCCACTCAACTGCCAACTCACCGCGCCAGGAAGCACGTTGCTCTGTTGGACCGCCTTCGCCACATAAAAGGTCTTGCCGTCCGGACGGGTCGCCTTCAGCACGATGCCTTTGATTCGCTTGAACTCATGCTCGCCTTCAGAAAAGGCTACGATGTCGCCACGTTGTTTTTCGATCAGGTGGATCAACGTCTCGGCACGACCTACCTTCTCCAGCTCGGTGCGTAGCAGTACGTTCTCCTCGGCCTCGCTCAGCTCGTAGTCGCGCACACTCAGACCGGTACCGGCTCCGAAGTTCACCGTGTTCACCAGATCGTAGATGAACATGGCCTTCAGCTGCGTGTCGAGATCCTTTGAGAATGCGATGCTATACGGCGTGTAGTTCTTATTGAAGACGAACAGCTCCAGCGTCAGCTCGTTCTTCACGGCGTCGGTCTGGTTCGCCCACAAAAAAATATCAGTCGGTTCAGTCGTAGGTGTCGTGTCCATGTTTCCTTTTTCGTTAGTGCTTCATCCATTGTATCAGCATCGCAGACGTCGGATTGATGCCAAATACGCAGCGTTTTACCGCGTTCGTTGCCGTATGGCCTTGCCAATGCTAGCCAAGGTGACCGTCGCAATAAGAGCAAAGACGCCCAAGGCTAGGAAGCCGCTGATCGCAGGCGGCAGGAACGCACCCGCAAAATTATATGCCACGATCAACACGAAGAACGTCACGATTACTGGATTCCAGCCCTTCTTCAGTCGACGGCCCGTTTCGGCCACTGCTGTCCCGGCCTGTACGCCGACCACTCGTTCGTCCGAATAACGCCTGGTCTGATCGAGCAGTTCTTCGCGTAAGGTGGCGACCACGGTCAGCAGTTCCTTCAGCGCCTCCTCTGACGTCAGATTCGTATGCATGGTGCTATACAGATACAGTTCGTTGTCGATGACTTCGATGTCGAACTTACGACCATGTTGAATCAACGCCTGCATGACATCCGGAGTGAACACATACAGGGCATCCCTTTCGTATTCCTGCGGCACATACACGTCGAAATAGTCATTGAAATCGCCTTCCAGCGTCAGACGCTGCGAGCGATCGAAGCTGTCGGGCAGATTCGTCAGACTAAGGAAATTGTTCTTCTTGGCATCAAGCACCATATGCGGCACGTGACGGGATAATGCTATCCGTGCGAAACCGAAGTTATGGGTGCTACGGTTCTTGCCGCTACCGGTGACGTAGCGGTAATTACCCACTTCGACCCCATCCGGAAATTTGAGCGTCTCAGTGATCTCGCGGCTATGGCCTTCATCGAAGATGAGGCCTTCGTAGCCGACCGGTGGGATATCATGCTCGTAGCTAATACCGTTGGCCTGGGCGAACTTACGCATCCGCGCGATCCGTCTGCGTTGCAGTATGAGACCATACACCGCGCCGATTCCGATTAGTAATAGCAAGCTAGAGATGGCCAACCCAGAGAATAACGGGCCGATACCTTCCCCATTGGCGAGTGCCGTCATGCCGACGATGATTGACAGAGTAAGCGCCACCGACAGGACTGCCGCGCCAATTCCGATCGCAATCTTTCCTCCCTTACTCGCAGGGTCGTTCGGTACCCCTATGAAATCCTGTTTCTCAAGCGGTGCTGTCAAAGCCGAGTATTCAAGGGTGCGCATGTTATTCGACGGTCAGACTGCCGGTGAACTGCGAGTTGATATGGTCGTGGAATTCATACGTACCGGCACCATCCGGCGTAAAGCGTGCCGATTCTCCAGGTGCCAACACGCCAAGGTTTATTTCCGGATTCTCAAGGTGCGTCGGATGATCGTCACTTGAAAACTCCAGGTCCATCGACGAATCGTTGCGTACCGTCACGGCCTCGCCGACTTTCGCCAGGTACTTCATCGGCTCAAACCCGTTATCGGTGAAGACGATGACGGTCGCGCCTGGCTGCGGTTCCTCAGCCGGCTGCTCCGTCTGCTCCTGAGAAGTAGCCGGCATATCGGTCGCCGTTTCAGTGTCCTTCACGTTACCGCGGGTTGCCGCATATACCAGACCTCCCACCGCCAGCACCAACAGCACCGCGGCGATGACCCAGATGAATTTTGACGTACCTTTATCTTCTTGCATCAGTTCGCTCCTTTACGGGTGTCATGTACCCAGCTATAAATTACCACCGCGGCCAACGTGAGACCGTAGAACCACCACACCGCCGCATACCAATCCTGCCGTAGTTCTCCGCCAAGCTCGATGGCGTGGAAGAAAATCGCAGCCATACCTACGATCTGGGCCCATTCCACGAACCGCCACCACGAACGCGTGCCGAACCAACGTTTACACTCGAAAGCCAGGAAGATGACCAGGCCCAGACTGCCGAGCAATACGGCTATCAGCTGGCTCTCATATGCCATCAGGTAGCTGAAAGGAGGCAATCCCAATCCGTCACGATACAGTCCCAGCCACAGTAGCCCAGGGTGCAGGATGATCAGTGCGAGCACCAACCCCATGCTGACCGTCATGTACGTATCCCTTCTCCGTTTCTGCACGTCGGCGTAACGACGTAGTCCGCCCATGATGAAATGCGTCCACATCAACCCGAACGCGATCAATCCGAGCGGTGGAAAGATGGTGTAAATCGTAAGACCCTGGTCTTCGAATTCACGACTGTCGAGCCATGCCGCTAGCGACGACACCAGCACGAACACCCCAAGTACCCATTCGATCGTGACATGATATCGTCTGATGAAGTCTCTCATATCATTCCTTTATCCTTGATGGCCACCATACTTTGGCGCCGATATCTTTAATGAGCGCGGGTACGAGAAGTGAGCGCACGACAAACGTATCAAGGAGTACGCCGAACGCGACGATGAACGCCAGCTGGAAGAGGAACAGAATCGGGATCACGCTTAATGCCGCGAACGTGGCGGCCAATACTATACCGGCGCTCGTGATGACTCCACCGGTTACCACCAGTCCTTTTATGACTCCTTTGGCAGTACCGTGTTTCAGGCTTTCTTCACGTACGCGGGTCATAAGGAAGATATTGTAATCGATTCCAAGTGCGACCAGGAATACGAAGCCGTACAGAAGCACCGAAGGATCCGCACCCGGAAAGCCCAGGACGTTATTGAACAGTAACGCGGCAACGCCTATGCTGGCTGCGAATGACAGCACCGTCGTGGCGAGGAGAAGGATCGGCGCGGCGATCGAACGTAACAGAAGCATGAGGATAAGCGTGATGGCTACCAATACCGTCGGGATGATGATGGCGCGGTCATGAAGAGAGGCGGTGTTGCTGTCTAGCTGAGCCGCGGTAGTGCCTCCGACTCGCGCCAGCAGATCAGACTCCTCAAGCCGCACACGCAAGCGTTCGATGGTCGCTTTCGCTTCATCGCTGTCCGGATCATCGGCCAATGTGGCCTGCAGGAGCACCTTGCCCTCACGTACCATCGGTTGCGCGTCCTTGAACGGATATGCCTGAACCACGAGCTCTTCAGTGGTCGGCATGCGCGCCAAGGCGGCCGCCGGCAAGTCTGCACGTTGGCTCTCAATCTGCGTACGAATCTCCGCCTCGATTTCCCGTTTGCTCTCACCGACCGGCGCAAATCCGCTTTCTGCTCCGGTGGCGGTAACGCTTACGGCATCGATGCCTTCCGTACCGTCTATCACCTCGACGGTCTCCTCTATCAGGTCACGATCCACCAGTATCTGGGCAGGACTTCCCGATCCGTCCGGGAAATGACGACCGAGTGCTTCCTGACCTTCGCGTGCTTCGCTGTAACCGGAGATCAGGTCGCTCTGCGCGACGCCGTCCGCCTTGATCTGCGGCGCCATCGCGGCCGCGATCAGCAGCACGAGAGCCGTACCGATCCAGATCGGGCGTGGGCTGCGGCGGACACGTTCGCCCACCTTGTGCCAGAAGCCGCGTTCCAGTTTCATCTTGTGCGCCTGGCGAGCCTGCAACGACGAACGTGGCACCACCGGCCAGAACGCCCCACGGCCAAGCAACAACAACGTCGCCGGCAAGAATGTCAGCGCACTCGCCATCGCCATGACGATGCCGATCGAGCCGACCGGACCCAGTGCCTTGTTGGATGCGAGGTCGCTGAGCAGTAGACATAGCAGGCCTACGATGACCGTGCCGCCGCTGGCGATGATAGGCTCGAACGATCCCTTATAGGCATCGAGTGTCGCCTGCCATGCCAACCGCTTAGAGTAAAGCGCCTCTCGGTAGCGCGAAACATACAACAACGAGTAATCCGTCGCGGCACCGATCACCAAGATGAAGAGGATACCCTGCACCTGCCCGTTCAATTGGATGATATCCATCTTCGCCAACGTGAACACGATAAGGATGCTTGCCGAAAGTGCGAAGATGCTGGTAAGAAGCACCACGAACGGCAGCAAGACCGACCGATAGACGAACAGCAGTATGACGAACACCACGGCAAGTGCCGTTAGTAACAGAATCCCGTCAATACCGGCGAATGCCACGTTCAGGTCGGCGGCGAACCCGGCGGGTCCGGTCACGAAGTGATTCACGCCTGAAAGACGTGCGTCGTCCAGTCTGGCCCGTATATCGGTGACGGTCTTCTCCAGTTCTCCTTCCGCCTCCACATTGGCGACGGCGAAGACTGACTTCTTATCGTCGGAAGTGATAGGAGTACTGACCGCACCGGCGACACCTTCAACGTCAGCGGTGTCAGCCACGACGGTCGCAAGCGTATCCAGCTGCGATTCGGTCAGCACGTCATCCGACTCGAATACCATCACGGCCGCTAACGAATCGTCATCGCTGAACTCACCCAGCTTATCGGCTACCTTCGTGGCTTCCGCACTTTCAGGCAGGAATGCGGCGAGATCGACTTCCGAAACCTCCTCTATACGGCCAAAGTATGGTCCGCCCACACCTGCGACCGCCACCCAGACGATGATCAGGATTAACGGTGTTATCAGTCTTACCCATTTGCTCGGCATTTTGTTCGGCATGTCTCCCCCGCTTATTGCTACCTATTGTAACAATATCGACGGCCTGCCGGTAGTAAGATTAGCGTGACTGTAGTGCGTCAAGTGCCACGCCCATGGCCGCGATCACCCGCCAGTCCAGCCGGTCATACGCCTCGTCCGTCATATGCAGCGTGTAATGGTCACGGAACAAAGTCGTCTTCTGATACTTTCCTACCACGTTATCGCTCGCGTCGAGAAATACGAAGTGGTACTTAAGGAATAGCAGCACGATCTCGAACAGATCACCGATGATAGGAATGAATCCGGCGAACCGTCGCAAGGCCGCCAGCACCTCATTGCTTTCGCGCACGGTGAAAAGCTCGTTGCCCGAGGCATCCTGCAGCTTCCAGGTACTGATGAGGAGGGATTGCTTGAACTCCTTCTTGAACGCTCCTAACAGATTGCCGGCGTCATCTTCCACCAAATACCGTCCATGGACATCGAGCACTTTCTCGGCCCTGAACGTGAATGCGGTCAGCGACTTCCCCTCATCGGTATAGAACGTTACCTTCTCTTTGAACGCGATACGTTTCTGTTGCGCGAATGCCACCAGACCGGTGGATTGCCCAGCCTCGTCAGCCCCATACACTTTGTATTTGTTGGCGAATGCCGTGATCTTCTGTTCGATGAATAGTCGTGGTCGCATAGGTCTCCTTCTTACCCGTCAGTATACTGGTTCGCCAGGCATCCAGCCAGCGCCAATCGCAATGATACGACGACCCTTCCCAGAGGAAGCTATTGCTATTTTATTAATTTTGTATTATAATAATATAGTCCGACTTCGCACCTACCTATCAACGGAAAGAGGTGGATCACGTGACCAACGTCACGCTCCGCAACCACGATGTCACGCTGGAGGCGACTCCGGTGAACGACACGTACACCGACCAGGCCATCGAGCACGCCCGCGGGCTGCTCGCCGAAGGCATCGACTTCGACAAGGCGCTGGTCGACCGGTTCGACGGCCTCGTCCTGACCGGCCGCCACGGCAGCTGGCACTTCCAGACGCCGCTGTGCGGCTACGAGGGCACCGGCCCGCACACCACCGCCACCATCCTGGCCATGTTCAACTTCGGCAGCAAGTCCGAGCTCCTGAGCAAGGTCAACTACGGCGATGACAAGGCCAAGGTCACCATCTACCGCTAGGCGAGGTCCACGGACGTCCCCGAGTGGTTTTTCGCGCCCATCAACGCGTGAAAAGCCTCTCGGGGCTTTTCATTTGGTTCCACGGCCAGCTACACTAGCAGTATGAAGACTCGTGCGAGTAACGACGATACCTTCCCCGCGCTGGCTGATAAACGCTATCGCGGTATTACCGACAAGAACTGCTTGTACTGGTGTCATGGCACCGAGGGTATCGAACACAGGAAGGTGCGCAAGTTCCGCTATCCGTTATGGAAATATGCCTACGCCAGCCACCGTATCATCTCGTGCGTCTGTCTGAACTGCAACATGCAGTTTTATGGCGATCTGGCAAAGGACGTTCCGCTCAGTATACCGATCCTTCGCCGCGATAGTTATTTCGCCTATGAAGTGCCGGTGCGTGTACATGGCCGCACGAAATCGTTACGCGGCGAGGTCGTCCGGCCCTTCCGCCATGTCACGCAGGAAATGCTGACCGATCACACCCGTCTGTTCATTGAACTGGTGCAGTAGCTGCTACGCTTCCGGAGGAATCGCGCTCGGGTCCATCCAGAGCGGTTCCCATACATGGCCGTCCGGATCAGCTACCTCGTAACCGAACATAGTATCGTTCTGATTACCTGGCAGCTCGACCTGATAGACCCGAGCGCCATTCGCTTCGGCCGCGTCGGCGAATGCCTGTACCTCATCTTTGGAATCGAACGTCAGACACAACAGCGCTGCGCTTGTGGCCTGTGTATCCGCGATCGGTTTACCGTCGGTGAACTGCAGGTAGAAATCATGCGTCAGCAGCATGACGTAAATCGTATCCGTCCACACCATACAGCTGTTGTTCTCGTCTGAGAACACGGCGTTTTTCCTGAAGCCGAGCGCCTCGTAGAACGCGGTCGAGCGAGCCAGGTCGCTCACCGGTAGGTTGATGAAAATCTGCTTGGTCATCGCATTTTTCCTCCCTTAATCTATTCCTATTGTGCGCCTCTTCCCGTGTCTTCACAAGTTTTGCCGACTCACCTCACCTGTCATACTGGGTATATGGAAAATGCGTATCCGCAGCCGATTTATTTCATCGGCATCTCGCTACCCGAAGAACTGGACCGCAGGATCTCTGCGCTCCAATGGAAGCTGAAAGACGACGACACACACTTGCTCAAACCGCTACTGCCCCATGTCACGCTCCTGAACCCGCCCAGCCTGGAAGGCATCATGCCCGACGAGTTGTTACCTCGTGTGCACGAGGTTGCCGAACGCTATCTGCCGCTTACGCTGGCCTGTCAGGAAATAGATTTTTTCGGTCGCTCAGTCGCTTTTATCCGCATCCAGTCACAGGGTCTCTACTCGCTCCAGTCCCAACTTGTCCGGCTGCTGCCGCCAGAGGCGCAGACGCTACATTATAGGCGTCCGTACACGCCACACATCACGCTTGCCCAGGCATACGATCCCAGCGATCTTGACGTACGAGGACTACGACAACAACTTCCAGCGGAGCTTATGCTGCCGTTCCAGTTCACCATCGATTCGTTGACGTATTTCCAGCGTATCCTGCCGCGCACCTACCGTGCGACGAATATCTGATCAGCGCTGACGCCAGCCGAAGACACGTCGCATCGCTGCCAGTACTACCGGCTTCTCGTGTTTGAAGGCGAAGAATGAAAACATGGCCGCGACCAGCGCACCGATACATGCGACGATAAGATCAGACATCGTGTCACGCAGTCCCATCCCCTGATAGCTCTTGCCCATCACGATGGCACCGGAGCCCATGTTCCACTGTTGCATGGTACCTTTGAAGAACACGTCGATGGTGAATTCGTACACTTCCCACACCACACCCATGCTGACGGCGAAGCAGAACACGAACACGGCCACGAACGACGGGCTGAGGTTCATGTTGTGACGTGAGTTGAAGAAGTAGATGGCCAACAGGCCGATCAGGCCGAGGATCACGCCGGAAAGCCCGTGCAGCATGTCGTCCCACCACCACACGGCGTCGTACATGTTCAGCCACTCGCCCAACACCAACGCGGC
>CBFGLU010000014.1:0-19332 GCA_965649685.1 uncultured bacterium
TTATCTGATATAATTTATCCTGTTACAAACCTAAGCTTATCTGAAACAGGGTAAGCATCCGCGGCAGCGGATTCCAGAGGAGGAAGACTTATGCAGGAGTATGAACTCACCGTTCTCATCCACCCAGACCTAGAAAGCAGTCTGGAAAAACCACTTGGCACCGTACGTGAGCTGGTTACCGGCAACGGCGGTACGGTCAAGAACGAAGACAACTGGGGTAAGAAGAAGCTAGCTTACCGCATCAACAAGCAGGACTTCGCCGTGTACGTGGTACTCGACGTCGAACTGCCAGCTGACGCACCGCTGAAGATCTCGAACACCCTGAACATCACCGACGGCGTGCTGCGTTACCTGCTCGTCAAGGTAGATGAAAAAGAGCGCGCCGCGATCGCAGCCGCCAAGAAGAACGCTGAAACCAGCGAGGAGGAATAAACCATGGCCCGCTCAATCAACCAAGTCATCCTGATGGGGCGCCTGACCCGCGATCCTGAAATGCGCACCACTACCACCGGTAAGTCAATCGCCAGCTTCAGTCTGGCCGTCGATCGCAACACCCAGGACGACCAAGCCGACTTCTTCGATGTCACTGCTTGGGAAAAACTTGGCGAGTTGGCCAATCAGTACCTCTCTAAAGGCCGCCGCTGCCTCGTGCAGGGCCGCCTGCGTCAGGATAGCTGGGATGACAAGGAAACCGGTAAGAAGCGCTCACGCATTGAAGTGGTCGCCACCGACATCACTTTCCTGGACGGCCCGAACGGCGGTGAGGGCGGCGCACCAAGCGCACCTCGCCAAAGCGCTCCACGCAAGAAATCCGACGACGTCGTAATCGACGACATCGACGACAAACCAATCGACTTAAGCGAAATCCCATTCTAATAATTTAGGAGAATTTGAACCACCATGGCACCAAAACGATTCAAGAAAGACGTTACCACGTACTTCGACTACAAGGATGTGAAGACCCTGCAGCGTTACATCAACGCTTACGGCCAGATCGAACCGATCGGCAAGACCGGTCTGAGCCTCAAGCAACAGCGTCAGCTGGCCGTCGCTATCAAGCGCGCCCGTCACCTGGCACTCCTGCCGTTCGTTACCTCAAACTAGCAGGTAGTGGTAAAATGGGCCTCACAACGTAAGGAGGCCCATTTTATGAGCATCAAGCCACCGGAAGACCTTACCAATCCTAATGAGCCTGAGCTGACGCTGCCGCCTGACATGGAGGCCCGGCTGCTTGCCGGCATCGAGCGACATCTCAGGGACGCAGCGATCGAACGGGCGCGTCTGCGACGCGACGTACCCACGTCCGAAATGCTGCTGGAAGGGCTGCGCTCACAGGCGCACGATGACGCCCACCGTAAGATGAACCAACGTTTCAAGGAAGAATTATAGCCTATGTATCAACCGACCGATTTGAAAAAAGGTACCGTATTACAGATAGATGGTACACCGTACCGCGTGACCGAATATGCCCAGAAGGTGATGGGCCGCGGCGGCTCCATCGTCAATGTACGTCTGAAGAACCTGCTCGACGGCAGCGTCATTCCGAAGACCTTCAAGGGTGCCGATAAGATCGAACGAGCCGAAGTGAACACGAAGACCGTTCAGTACCTCTATAACGACGGTACCAACTACTTCTTCATGGACCCGGACACGTTCGAACAGTTCGAGCTGCCGGCCGACATCGTCGATTCAGCCAAGGATTATCTGAAGGAAGGCGATATGCTAGGCTTGCAGTTCTTTGGTGAGCGCGTCATCAACGTGGAACTGCCGAAGAACCTCTACCTTGAGGTGACGTATGCCGAAGAAGTGACGAAGGGTGATACGACCGGTTCGGTGCAGAAAGACGCCACGCTCGAGACAGGCCTGACCATCCGCGTGCCAGCTTTCATCAAGACCGGCGACATCGTGTCGGTCGATACCGCCACCGGCGAATACCGCGAACGGAAGAAATAACATGAAGTACCGGCTTGATGCCCGTGTCCATTCGCTCGGCCTCAGTCCGACGCGTTCGCAGGCCGAGTCGGTTATCAAACTGGGCGAGGTGACGGTGAACGGTCGCGTGGTGACCAAGCCCGGCCATTTCGTTTCCGAACGTGACACGATCACGCTGGCGGCTCGCGAGCGCTACGTGTCCCGTGCCGGACTGAAGCTGGCCAGCGTGGCCGAGAAATTATCGCTTGAATTCAAAGACGTGGTCGTGCTCGACGTCGGCTCCAGCACCGGCGGCTTCACCGATTATGCCCTGAAGCATGGCGCTACCTTGGTGTATGCGGTCGACGTCGGCACCGATCAACTGCACCCGTCGCTACGTGACCATGAACGGATAGAGTTGTACGAGAAGACCGACATCCGCGACTTCACCCCCCAACGGACGCCTGATATCGTGGTCATGGACGTCAGTTTCATCTCTCTACGTGAATTGTTGCCGCATATCGCGGCCATCAGCGGCAAGCACACGAGAGTGGTGGCAATGGTAAAGCCGCAGTTCGAAGCCGGACGGGGACAGGTGAGCAAGGGTGTCATCAAGAATGACGCTGTCCGTCGCACCATCTTGAAGGAGTTTGAAGCCTGGGTGAAGGGTAGTTTTGTCATTTTGGACAAGTCGGATAGCGATGTGGCGGGCGCCCATGGCAATCGGGAGCGATTCTACCTCTTAAAAAAGATGGTCTAATCATTTACAAAATATAAATTTGGTGTTATAATCCAGCTACCAACCACACTTTGTTGGGTGGCTGGTCATGGCTAAGCTGCGAGGAAAGAACTGTGTAGTTTACACAGTCCGTGTACCGTGGTTGGCCACGGACTTTCACAACTCAGTTTAGCTTTGATCAATCATCCGACGTCGAGCCCCTTACGGGGGAAGGAGGGACTATATGTCCCGCATCAGGAAGAAGCACCTCGGGGTGATCCCCGTGGTGCTCGCCGTGCTGACGCTGTTCGTGGGCTGGCTCCTGCCGACCACGACGGCTCAGGCGGAGGGCGGTGGCTACCAGGCCAGCGCCTCCGTGGAGTGCGTCGAGGGTCGTCAGATCCTCACGTTCACGTTCTCCGGCTACACGCCGGTCGAGCCGAATGGTGACGCCAACAGCGTCAAGGTCTACGTCGACGGCGGTTCTGAGCCGGTGCACGACAGTCTCTTCACTGCCGACGCCGACGAGGACCCCGACTACACCGACTCGGTCGACCTGGGAGACCCTCTCGTGTCGCACGACTGGCGCGTCGAGGTCACCTCCTGGGACAGTGCCGAGGGCGACAAGACCCTGACCGGTACCTCCAGTCCGTGCATCGGCGACGATGACGGTGACGGGGTGCTCAACAACGTCGACCAGTGTCCCGGCACCCCGCCGGGCGACGTGGTCGACGCCAACGGCTGCTCCAGCAACCAGCTGGACGCCGACGGTGACGGTGTCTCTGACGCCGAGGACCAGTGCCCGAACCAAGCCGGCCCCGCTGACAATGGCGGATGCCCGGTCGAGGAGCCCCCTGCGGACTCCGACGGTGACGGTGTGCCCGACAACGCGGACCAGTGTGCCAACACTCCCGCGGGTGAGTCGGTCGACGCCAACGGCTGCTCCGATTCCCAGAAGGACTCGGATCAGGACGGTGTCAACGACGCCACCGACGAGTGCCCGAACGTGGCTGGCCCTGCCAGCAACAACGGATGCCCGGTCGAGGAGCCCCCTGCGGACTCCGACGGTGACGGTGTGAGCGATGACCGGGACGAGTGCCCGGACACGCCGCCCGGCACTACGGTGAACGGCAAGGGCTGCCCGGTCGGCAACGACAACCCGGGTAACAACGGCACCATCAAGGTGGACGGTGGGGACTTCGATTCCCACCCCGACAACGAGCCGCACGTGGGGTGCACCTTCCAGGTGGACTTCTACAACTACGGCAAGGACGTCGGCAACGCCACCGTCTCGTTCGAGCTGCAGGCACCCACGGTCGACGGTCGTACCCTGACCGTCACCAGTGGTGACCTGACGCCCGACATCGGAGAGGACCCGCCTGGTGGCGGGACCGACCTGGATGCCAGTGAGACCTATACGCTGGCGTTCACCGGTGAGCCGCACGCCCAGGGCTACCACGTCAAGCTGACCATCAACGCCCCGGATTCCCAGGGCAACGACGTGAAGCACAAGGTGTTCTGGGTCGAGGGCTGCGAGCCCGATGAGGAGGAGCCGTCCGGTTCTTCCGACTTCGTGGTGAGCTGCGAGTCGCTGGTCATCAACGAGCCCAAGGACGTCATGCCCGAGGACTCCGAGTACCAGTACTTCCTGGACGGGGAGGCCATCGAGGTCGGCTCGCACGAGCTGGCTCCCGGTGAGTACACCCTGACCCTGGAGGTCGACGGCGAGCAGGTGGACTCCGACACCTTCACGGTGGAGGAGTGCGTCGACGAGCCGCCGGTGGAAGAGCCGAACACGTACTCGGTGACGAGTACGTGCGACTTCTTCGATCCGGAGGACCCCGACCAGCTGAGCAACGGAACCATCTCGGCGACGGTGAACAACACCGACGACGAGACCGACGCTCCGTTGACCGGGTACACCGCTGAGGTGTACTTCGACGCCGGTGCCGGCCAGATGTTGGCCTTCGAGCCCAAGGCGTTCGGAAACGTGGCGGACGGCCAGTCCGGTACCGTCACGTTCGAGCACGCCAACGGCGGTACCACCTACACCGTCAAGATCCTCGACGGCGACGACAAGGTCGTCTTCGAGAAGACGGTGGACGTGGAGTTCTGTGACACCGAGCCTCCGGGTGAGGGTGACGTCGACGTCGTGCCGCTGTGCGGTGCGGTGAAGGTCACCAACAACGAGGACACGACCGCGCAGTTCTTCCACGGCTCGTTCGACAACATCGAGCCCGACGGCATCGTCCCGGTGAAGCCGGGCGAGACCGTCAAGGTGAAGACCGACCGGAAGTCGCTCGACTGGGCGATGATCTGGGACGACGGGAAGTTCACCCAGGGTGAGAACCTGAAGGTGGACCAGAAGTGCGGCGACCAGCCGGACAACCCCGACAACCCGGACAACCCGGATCAGCCGGACAACCCCGACAACCCGGATCAGCCGAACTGGCCCGACACTCCCATCTACGGAGTGCCGGAGACCGGTTCGACGCTGACCGGCTCGGGTGGTTCCGGCAACGGATGGCCGCTCATGCTCTTCGGAGCGGGCGGTCTGGCGGTACTGGCGCTCACGCGTCGGATCCGCGCGATCAAGGTGACGAGCAGCTGACCTCCAGCCGCTCCTGAGTTGGACGCCCGCGTCCTCGCCACAATCCAGTGGTGAGGGCCGGGCGTCTTTCAATTGTTAAAATAATTAAAATATGCTATAATATTACTTATGGACCCTATCGGACTATCGATGAGGCCCGCTTAACAATCCGCATCCATCACTTCAACCCTCGCTAAGGAGGTGCACTATGCGTCATCGACGCAGCGGCTCCTCCTGGTGGGGGAGACTGGTTCTGCTGTTCGTCGTCGCCACGTTGTGTGCGACGGTAGGCTACGGCGCTTGGCTGGAATATCGGCCAGAGCCCATGCCACCTGTCGATCGGTCGATCGTGGCATCCGACGACCCGTCGGCCTCGCCGACGATCGAAACGCTGCCGACTCCGACGGCTTCGGCCTCGCCGACGTCTGATGAGCCGGACTGTACGACCGCCACTCGACCGTTCATGCCAACCCAGGTACGGATTGGTCCGGCTTCGTACGGCGTGCAGGCTCTCGATCAGCTGAAGACGACGACTCCGGACGGCACGACCGTCCTGACCAGTCCGAACCCGACTGACTACAATCCGCGCGTGTTCGCCTGGGACAAGCAGAGTGCCGAAGCCGGTTCACCGGTAGGTAACGTGCTTCTGACGGCGCACACCTACTCGGATGGCTCGGCACTCGGCAACCGATTGTATCGGGAGCTGAGGCCAGGTGACCGACTGAACCTTGTCGGGCCGAACGGCTTCGTCTGCTATAAGGTGAGTGAGCGCACCGAAGTTGCGATCAAGGAGTATCCCTTCGATCGTGTCTACGACTTCGACGGCTCACCGCGTGTGGTCATCACTGTCTGCTCGGGCCTCAGGCTCGGACCAGGCGACTGGACCAAACGCACCATCTGGTTCCTCGAACCCATGAAGTGATCCGGAGACGGATTCAACCCCCGCCTGGCTTTGGCCGTGCGGGGGCACTTCATTTCTAAGGGATATTATTTTGAAACGTTGAAGCGGAACTCGACCACGTCGCCAGGTTGCATGACGTAGTCTTTTCCTTCGGTACGGAGTTTGCCGGCGCTTTTGGCGGCCGTTTCAGAACCGGCTTCGATGAGGGCATCGTAATCGACCACCTGGGCGGCGATGAAGCCACGTTCGAAATCGGTATGGATGACGCCGGCGGCCTGCGGGGCGGTGAAGCCTTTCTTGATCGTCCAGGCGCGGACTTCCTTCGGGCCGGCCGTCAGATAACTCTGCAGTCCCAGCGTGTCGTAGGCGGCATGGATCAGTTGGTTCAAGCCACGTGCTTCGATGCCATAGCTCTCTAGCAACTCTTTGGCCTCCATGTCGTCTAGGCCACGCAGCTCTTCTTCCAGCTTGGCGCAGATGAAGACGCTATGCGCAGGAGCGACCAGTTTTTCCAGTTCGGCCTTCTTGCCATCGTCGGCAACGGTCTTCTCATCGACGTTGAATGCGTAGATGACGGGTTTGGCTGTCAGTAAGTGCAGGTCAGAGATGGCATCGTGATCGAGCGACGGCAGGGTAGACAGGGGGGTACCTTCGTTAAGATGACGCTGCAGGGTTTCCAAATAGCCCATCTCGCTGCGACGGGCTGGATTAGCCTTTGCCTCCTTGGCGAGCTTCGGCAGGCGGTTCTCAATGGTCTGCAGGTCGGCCAGGATCAGTTCGGTGTTGATGACCGAGATATCCGCGGCTGGGTCGATGGTGTCGTTCACGTGAACAATGTCGTTGTTCACGAAGGCGCGCACCACGTGGATGATGGCGTCGGTGTTGCGGATGTTGGCTAGGAACTGGTTGCCCAGGCCTTCGCCCTTGGAAGCTCCGGCAACGAGGCCGGCGATGTCCACGAAGGTGACGGTGGCCGGAATCAGCTTTTCGGCCGAATACATTTCCTGTAGACGGTTCAGACGGGCATCCGGTACCGGCACGATCCCGGTGTTAGGCTCGATGGTAGCGAACGGATAGTTGGCTGCCAGGATTTCGCTGTCAGTCAGGGCGTTGAAGAGGGTAGACTTACCGACGTTAGGTAAGCCGACAATACCGATGGATAGACTCATATACAGTCTATTGTAACAGAGGTAGATGGTGTTGGCGAGCCTCTTTTCATTCTCCTAAGAGGTGTGCTACCATAAGCGGTAAATGAAGCATCGTCATGAAAGTATGGAAGGGCGGAGTGTGAAGAAGGTACTTTTAATCGTGACAGCGGTGTTGGTGCTCGGCGCAACTGCCGCGGCTGGCTGGTTCTATTTCAACGGGCAAAGTCAGAAACAACCCGAGAAGCCGGTAACGGCCGAAGAAAGGGAGAAGCAGAAAGCATGCGTTGACGACGTCCAGAACGATGATGCTCAGATTAAGGCCTGCTCTGAACTGTCAAATTATTATATGAACAGTGGTGACAAGCAAAAAGCGGTTGAATCGGCTCAGACCGCGGTCGATGTGAAACCGACGGTCGAAACGTATGCGCTGCTCGCCGCCGCCGCTGAGAGTGCAGGCGATATCGATGCAGCTATCGCGGCCTACGAGAAAGCGGCTGCCATGTCACCCAAGACTTCACTGAATGATGCCCGGAGTGACTATAGCTATTATACCGGCCAGGCGGAACGTCTGAGGAACCGGGCATGATGCGTATCCATCTCTCGTTCATACCTGTTGCTATTTTCGTTGGAACGCTGGTATCAGTGGCCATGGCCATTTCCGGCTCTTCGACCGCCGCTGCGGCATATTGTGGTACAGGTTATTTTACGGGCAATACCGGTTGTACTGACCTATCGTATTCAGACGACGTATTTTCGGGACGCACCTCTAGCTCTTCTCCAGACGCCGTGCCGGATTGGGCTGCGAATTCGAAGGAAGGCTTCATCACCTACATAGAGAACCGATTGAACGGTGGCGCAAGAGACAGGACGGGTGCCGCATTGGTCGTTAACCAGATGGTCGGAGCAGGCACTGGCGGTGGTAACCCAGGAAAAGATAGGACCCCCTCGGCATCCATGATGAACGAATGGCGTTCACGTCTACGCAGCAGCAAGGTAACAATGGACCGGGTCTTCGCCGACCCTAATGGTTACGGAAATGGCCGGATCTCGTTTTACGATCAAGGCCTAAATGATGACTTCTTCACGAACTATAACCCAGGCGGTCGTCGGCTGATCCTCTTCAAGGTCAATGGCGTCGTGAAGTATGTGGTGGAAAAACCTTGTGGTAACCCAGTAGGAGGGTTCGCCGCGGGAATTCCGGATGTCCTTGAATTCAGCCTTGGAGCGGACTCATGGGTAAAGCATCGGAACGGAAATAATACGGATCAGTCGGAGCGACGGGTGGGTGAGTCGTTCACCTTCAATCACCAGATAAAGAATAATGGCCCTGATGGTATGGGTGGCCGCTTCCTGAATGCGTATTCGGAGTGGTTCGGTGGCTATAAAGACGGAGACGGCAGGACAGTGAACTGTGATGACTCCAACGGTTTGCCCGATGGGGCTACCACGGGTAACAGATGCGATCACAGCTTCACAATCCCTACCAGTGCGCCGGCCGGGGTGAATTATTGTCAACGTGTGGTCGCTTCGCCGAGAGCTCACAATAATAGTTCAGCCATCGGCTCCGGGAATGCATGTATGAGAGTGACTCCCGAATGGCATCTTGCCAATGAATCAAGCGTTGTGACTGCGCCTGCCGCCGGACTCTTCGGCTATGAAGCGCTAGCCGGTGACGCGTATGGTTTCAGGCACCGTGTGGCCAACGATAAGTATCATCATATGAACAGCACCGACAGCTATGGCCTGAATGGTACTCGTGTGTGGGTAGAAGGGCGCTATAACAACGAGGGGTGGAACGAGATTGCTGGCACCTCCCGTATCATGAAGCGTGCAGAGAATAATATTGAACAAATAGATAACGCAGGTACGCTACGGGCTGGTTTCGCAGCCGGCGATCGATACTGTCAGCGCATGCGCGCCGAACACAGAAGTGGTGTCGGCGGTAGCTACAGTGGTTCCGTCACGTCCACTCCGGTCTGTATCGACGGCCGACGGGAGTTCAACCTGATTCCAAGTGCCAGCCTGACGCCGAGCGCGGGTGCCGAAGCCGGTTCGAACGTCCGGGTTCAGCCGGTGGTCAACAACGAAGGGCCGTCGATGAGTCGAGACGAGACTGATTGGCTGTTAGCCCGTTTTGTCGTGCCGTCGGGCTTACCGGTCCCCGGTACTGCCACGGGCACGGGTGCGCCATGTGCGCATTATGCGAACGGTTGTCTGACGATGGTTCAGGGTATCGGCGGCTTCGCAGCTGGCAACCCAAGTACCTTCACCAGGGTGAGTGGCGCTACCTATGCGGCGCAGAACTTCACGGTTC
Source organism: uncultured bacterium (assembly GCA_965649685.1). Lineage (GTDB taxonomy): Bacteria > Patescibacteriota > Saccharimonadia > Saccharimonadales > Saccharimonadaceae > UBA1020. The sequence continues at coordinate 9,583 of CBFGLU010000014.1, forward strand.
CTGATACCGCCACCGTAGGCACGAAGTACTGTTTCGCGCTATCAGTACGGCCGAACGACCATACCACTACCGACCGTTGGCGTTACGGTACGCCAAGCTGTGTCGTGGTAGGTGTGAAGCCGCATGTGGCCGTGTGGGGGCATGACCTGAAGGTTGGAGGCGTTATCGATACCGGTACCTCGCGCATCAGCGGTCGGACCTACGGCAGCTGGGGCGAATACGGCGTGCTTTCTAACGGCATCAACAATGCGATGGCCTCTGCCGGCGGTTTCGTGAACGGAGACCCGAGCGCCGCGCAAGATGACTGGAGCCTGCTGACGTTTGCCAACACGGCGACCGGGGGTCCGTCGCCGTTCGGTTTCTATAACGGTGTCAATGCCTTTACTGTCAACCAAAGTGGCGCGCTCATCATCAACGGCGACACCAGTATGCCGTCGGGTAGCTACGCTTCGCCGTTCGGCGCCGGCTATAAGCGGGTAGTCCGCATCAACGGCACCTTACGGATTACGGATAACCTTGAGTATCAGAACGGTCCGTATACCTCGATCGGCAGTATTCCGCGGGTGGTGCTGATTGCCGACGACATCATCATCGACGCGGACGTAACCAGGATTGATCCGTGGCTGGTCGCAAACCGTATCGCCACCTGTAGCGCAGCCAATGATGCCGGTAATTACTTCCCGCTGCCAAGCCAGGTCAGCCTTAGTACGACGATGTGCCAGAACTCGCTTCGGTTCAACTCCCCAGTGGTGGCCAACCAGCTATACCCATACCGTACTACCAACACGGCAGACGACAGTGATGTCGCGGCTGAAATCTTCAACCTGCGCGCGGATGTCTTCCTGTCGTCGTACGCCGGTGGAGGCATTGCCAATCCGGTGGCCTCAACCGATTTGGTGACTGGCGTCCCACCGCGTTTCTAGGCGGTTGAAAACGCTTGCCGGGGGTATACCGCTTATGTATAATGAGGCGTAATATGGCATTAGTAAAAAGTGTGGGCGACTTCTTCGGACTGGATATTGGCACGAATGCCGTCCGGGTAGTCCAACTGAGCCAGGGCGGACAGGGCAGCTGGAACCTGACGCACTACGGCTATGCGCCAGTCGATTCGAAAACTACGGCATCCGATTCTCCAGAGTCTCGCCACCGCCTGGGTGAGATCATCATGACCGCCATCGGCCAATCGGGTATCAAGACCCGAGATGTCGCCATCGGTCTACCGAGTCAGAAGACCTTCACGACCGTCATCGACGTTCCAGCGATGAGCGAAGCCGAGCTGAAGAGCACCATCAAGTACCAGATTGACCAATACATTCCGATGTCGGTTGATGAGGCCAAGGTGGACTGGAAGCTACTTGGCCAAAGCCTGCACGACCCGAAGCAACAGGAAGTGCTGCTGACATCCACGGCTATCGCCTACGCGGAAGACCGTCTTGAATTTATCGAAAGCCTCGGTCTGAACGTCATCGCGGCCGAACCGGACCCGATTGCCATGATCCGTTCGTTGCTACCGGTCGGCGTGACTGACGCGCGCCTGCTGGTCGATATGGGCGAACAGTCGACTGATATCGCCATCACGTACGGTGACGCGCCGCGTCTGGTGCGCACCATTCCGGTCGGTCTGAGCTCGCTCCTGAAGGCGATCACCACCAATCTGAACGTCCAGGAGGACCAGGCTCGCCAGTTCGTACTCAAGTTCGGTCTGGCCCCCGACCGGTTGGATGGCCAAGTGTTGCGCGCGCTTGAGAGTACGCTCGATAACTTCACAAGTGAACTTACCAAGTCGATCAAGTTCTTCCAGACACGTTATGCCAGCACTCCTGTCGGCGGAATTCTGCTGGCGGGCTACGCCAGCAGCACGCCGCGTTTCGGCGAGTATGTCGCCGCTAAGACCGGCGTCAAAGCCGAGGCGGCCAATCCATGGCAGAAGGTACGTGTCTCGCAGTCCGATCAGCAGCAGCTGCTGCCGATCATGCACGAATTCGCCACCGTGGTAGGTCTTGCGCAACGGAGTAACAAGGTATGATTGAGATCAACCTGATTCCTGACGTCAAGTTGGAACTCCTGAAGGCTAACCGCCAGCGTAAGACGGTGATCTCGATCTCGATCGTGGTCGCCATCGCAGCCGTCGGCGTGGTCGTGCTACTTGGGCTGTATACTTTCGGTGCCCAGGCTATCGCCAATGCATTGGCCGATACCGCGATAAAGAACGAAAGCCAGAAGCTTAACGAAGTCGAGGACCTTTCGAAGACCCTGACGATTCAGAACCAGCTGAAGACCCTACAGCAACAACACAAAGAGAAAGTGATAAGCTCACGCCTATTCGACATCATCAGCACCACCGTACCGGAAGGTGAGAATAACGTAGCCGTGTCACGTATCTCGCTCGACACCGAGGAGAACCTTATCTCACTCGAAGGTGAGGCCGCCAACGGCTACGAGGCGTTGGAAGTGTTCAAGAAGACCATCGCTCAGACCACCTTCAGCTACAATGAGGGCGGTGAGGCGAAGGAAGCGGTCAAGATCGCCGAAAGCATCCTAGATGGTGAACGACGCTATGGCGAAGACGCCGATGGCAACCGCGTGCTGCGCTTCTCGCTCAGCTTCACATACCCGGATGAACTGTTCGCACAGACTTCCGAGCAGGGCCGCATCAATGCACCTGACCGTCAGAACGCGACCGACTCGGCCAAGGGCGTACCGACCAGCCTGTTCACCAACGGCGAATCTGCCGAGGAGCTGCAATAATGGGTGACAAGAATATCGCGCTACGTAAGCGCCAACAGATCGAGAACGCGGGCAAGACGATGTTCCTGTGGGTGGCTGGAGCTGCCGCCATCGTAGGCCTGGCCCTGGTGCTTTCATTCTCCCTGTTCGAGCGCATCACCTTCAATCAGAAGGTAATCGACGAGAAAAATGAGACCGCATCGACGCTACGCGAGAACAACGAGCTGGTCGAAGAACTGAAAGAGAACATCCGTGTCCTGAACACCGACCAAGGCCTGGTTGACACGCCACGCGTCGAAGACTCGGAGCCGATCTCTGCCATCCTTGACGGTCTTCCATCAAGGGCCAACTCATCGGCGCTCGGAGCCTCACTGCAGCAGAAGTTGCTCGTGAACGGCGGTGTTTCCATCGACTCATTGGTAGTCGACCCCATCGCCGGGGTAGAGGACGATGAGGACAGCGATTCCGAAGCCGGCGAGAACGAGATTACGTTCCAGTTCGTCATCAGTGCCGCCGCCGGTCAATCTGGTGAGCAGGCGATGCGTGAAGTGCTGCGTAACATAGAGAAGTCCATCCGTGTCATCGATCTCGCTTCGTTGACCATTGAACAGTCGAACAACAAGATCACCCTAAGTGCGGAAGGCCGCGCCTTCTACCAGCCGGAGAAGAAGGTCGAATTAAGTGAAAAGGCGGTACGTCCATGAAGTCCACCGACATCGCGATGATCATCTTGATCGCTTCCGTCAGCGTCATGCTCGCCTTCGGCGCGGTCAGCGCTATCCCGGGCCTGAAGCAGAGTGACGAACCGGTCAAAGTAAAGACGGCCGAAGCCTATACGGCCGACGTCGAAACCCCGAGCGAACGTATCTTCAATGAAGACGCCATCAATCCGACGGTCGACGTAACCATCGGCGGCTCGTCCGCCAGCGGGCAGTAGGGGGCTTTCCACGTGGCACTTCTGACTGCCGAGCTTCAAGAAAAACTGCTTGATCTGTTGAAGGATGAGGGTCTGGTGATGCAGGCCCAGATTGAAGCTGCCAAAACCGAAGCGACTAGCTCAGGTAAGCCAGTTCTAAGCGTGCTGACTGAACAGGGGGCCGTCGATGACGAGCTACTGACACATGCGACCGCCCAGGTATCGGGCGTTCCTTACGTTAACCTGCAGAATACCGTCATCGACGAGAAGATCCTCAACCTTCTACCGGAGGATATCGCTGAACGATTCATGGCCGTGCCGCTCGCAGAAGTGCAGAACCGTCTGGCGGTGGCCATGATCGATGCCAACAATGTCCAGGCGGTCGACTACTTGGCGAACCGCATCCAGCGGCCGCTGAAGGTATTCATGGCTTCCGAGGCCGGCGTGCGGCATATCCTTGATCAGTATAAGGCCGACCTCTCAAGTGTTGACGCCGCGGCCGTACAAAGTGAAGAAGCCGCTGCCGAAGAAAAGCAGTCGAACATCAAGACCTTGGTGCAGGACTCACCGATCTCACGGGCGCTCTCGACCATCCTGGAATACGCGGTCAAGACACGTGCCTCCGACATCCATATCGAACCTCTCGAAGGCACGCTGAAGATACGCTGTCGGGTCGATGGTGTCCTGCGAGAAATCATGCAGTTGCCGAAAAGCATCGAACCGGCTTTGGTCAGCCGCATAAAGATTTTATCCAACCTCAAGATCGACGAACACCGCACGCCGCAGGACGGTCAGTTCGCCATCGCCGTGGCTGGCAAAGAGGTCGACCTCCGTATTTCCATCAGCCCGGTCGTCTGGGGTGAACAGGTGGTCATCCGTCTGCTCGACAAGTCGGGTAACTCCTTTGACCTGGAAGAGATGGGTTATGCTGGCCGCGCGCTGCGCGCCATCCGCAAGGGTATCCGTCGGCCGAACGGCATGATCCTGACCAGTGGCCCGACAGGTAGTGGTAAGTCGACCAGCTTGTACGCGCTCATCAAGGAAATCAAGGATGACAGCGTCAATATCGTCACGCTAGAGGACCCAGTCGAGTACAAGATGCAAGGTGTCAACCAGATCCAGGTGAACGCCGAGGTCGGCCTAACGTTCGGCAACGGTCTCCGTTCCATCCTACGTCAGGACCCGGACGTGGTGATGGTGGGAGAGATCCGTGACAAGGAAACCGCTGAACTGGCGGTGCAGGCCGCGTTGACCGGTCACCTTGTCTTCAGCACGCTCCACACTAACTCGGCAGCCGGTGTCTTGCCTCGGCTTCTCGACATGGGTATCGAGCCGTTCCTGATCGCAAGCACGGTCAATACCATTATCGGTCAGCGTCTGGTACGACGCGTCTCACCTAAGCGAGACGCCTATAACTCGACCCCGATCGAGACACAGAACATCATGACGACGGTAGGGCACTTATTGCCGAAGACCAAGGACCAGGTAGCCGTGATCAGCCAAGACCTTGGCTATAAGGACTTGCCCCTGGCTGGCCAAAGCGCTTATACTTTGGTCAAGGGAAAGGACACCCCGCAGACACCACGAGGCTATGCCGGCCGCGCCGGACTGTATGAGGTCATGGACGTGACCGAGGATATCCAGAACCTGATCGTCAAACGGGCGACCAGCGCCGAGATCCAACGCAAGGCGATCGAACAGGGCATGATTACCATGCGCCAGGATGGTTACCTGAAGGCGCTAGGCGGTCTTACGACCATGGAAGAAGTCAACCGTGTGGCTGCGGATACTGCATAGGAAGAAGGTGGGAACGAAATGAACCAAGAATTACGAATCGAACTGTTACTCGAAGAAGTCGTCAAACGGCGTGCGAGTGACCTTCACTTGCAGGTTGGGCTGCCGCCAATGCTGCGCGTCGACGGCGCATTGACGCCGATCGCCGGATATAACGCGCTAGGCGAGGCCGAGGTGGAGCAGCTGGTGTTCGCCATCCTAGATGAGGATCAGCAACAGATCCTGAACAAAGACAAGGAATTCGACTTCTCCTTCGCCTTCGGCAACTTGGGACGTTTCCGTGTCAACGCCTTTCACGAACGCGGCAACCTGGCCGCGGCCTTGCGTCTGATTCCGAACGAGATCAAGAACGTGATGGAGCTTGGAATGCCGCAAGTCGTTTCCGGTTTCGCCGATTATCCGCGCGGATTGGTACTGGTGACCGGACCGACCGGTTCGGGTAAGAGTACCACCTTGGCGGCCTTGGTCGACAAGATCAACACCGAACGTTCGCATCACATCATCACCATCGAAGACCCGATCGAGTTCACGCATAAATCGAAGAAATCCGTTATCGTCCAGCGTGAGGTCCACTACGATACTTACAGCTTCTCGGCCGCCCTGCGTTCTTCCTTGCGTCAGGACCCGGACGTCGTATTGATCGGTGAGATGCGTGACCTCGAGACCATCTCGGCCGCTATTACCATCGCCGAGACAGGACACCTGGTGTTTGCGACCTTGCACACCAACTCGGCCGCCCAGAGTATCGACCGTATGATCGACGTCTTCCCGCCACACCAGCAGCCACAGATCCGTGCGCAGCTGTCTAACATCCTCATGGCCATCTGTTCGCAACGTCTGGTGCCGGCCATCGGTGGTGGTCGTGTGGTGGCGGCCGAGGTGCTGATCGCCAACCCAGCCGTGCGCAACATCATCCGTGAAGGTAAGTCCCACCAGCTCGACGCCGTCATCCAGACCGGTGCCGACCAAGGTATGCAGACGATGGACCGTACGCTCGTCAGCTTGGTGCAGAGCGGCACCATCACCTATGATGAAGCCCGCAACTATGCCGTCGATTTGACGGAATTCGAACGGTTGATGAGGGGCTAGGGGACGAATAGATGAAGCGGTTCAACTACGAGGCTAAGGATCAGTCGACCGGCAAGATGGTCAAAGCGACCGTGCAGGCCGACACCGAGACGGCGGCTGCCAAGCTGCTGCTTAGCCAAGGTTTCACACCGCACAGCATCAAAGAGGCGAGCGAGGATGGCAACATCCTCATGCAGTTCACCAACCGCATCAAGATGAAGGACAAGGTGGTCTTCACGCGGCAGCTCTCTACGCTGATCGCTGCCGGTCTCCCTCTGACCCAAAGCCTGCGTACCGTCCACGATCAGACCGACAACAAGAAGCTGCAAGGTGTCATCGATGACATCATCGCCTCGGTCGAAGGTGGTAAGTCACTGTCCGAATCATTCGCGCAGCATCCGAACGTCTTCGATAACGTCTTCCTGGCCCTTATCACCGCCGGTGAAGCCTCCGGTACGCTTGATGACGCGCTTCGTCGTATCGCAGCCCAACAGGAAAAGGACGCGGCCATGATGAGCAAGATCAAAGGTGCGATGACGTATCCGGCCATCGTATTGGCCGTCATCATGGGCGTGGTCGTATTCATGCTGGTGGCCGTGGTGCCACAGGTGAAGAACCTTTATGTCGACCTGAACCAGGAGCTGCCGTTCATCACCCTTATCATGGTAGGAATCGCAGACTTCGTAGTTAACTTCGGATGGGTGCTTATCATCGCTATCGGTGCCTTAATTTACTTCGGTCGACAGTATTTCAGCACGGCACAGGGCATCAAGAATAAGGACTTGCTGAAGCTGAACGTACCGATCTTCGGACGGATGTTCCGCAAGCTTTACATGGCTCGCCTGAGTCGGACCGGACAGACGTTGCTTAATACCGGCGTGCCGATGCTCGACATGCTGAGGATTACCGGTCAGGCAGTGAACAATACGATTATCCAGGCTGCCGTTGACCGTTCAGCCGAGAAGGTGAAGGGCGGTAAGACCCTCAGCGCGTCCCTTAAGAATGAGGATTACATCCTGCCGTTCGTACCACAGATGATTAACATCGGTGAACAGTCCGGTAAGATCGACGAGATGCTAGGGAAGGCCGCACAGGTGTATGAAGACGAACTGGATGAAGAGATCCGTTCTATCTCAACCGCGATCGAGCCTATCCTGATGGTTGTCCTTGCCGCGGTGGCCGGTACATTGGTGGCCGCCATCCTGTTGCCGATTTACGGCCTGGTCAATAACCTCAACATCTAAACGTAGACAATTATATGGCCGAAGGGTATGATAAGCGTAAGCGGCTCCCGGATGGGCCCGTTGTAACAAGTTCATAGAAAGGTGGGAAACGTACGTATGAACGCCCAGAAACAAACCAAAGGATTCACGATCATCGAGGTCGTCCTCGTGTTGGCTATCGCAGCCCTGATCTTCCTGATGATCTTCGTCGCCTTGCCAGCGTTGCAGCGTGGTCAGGCTAACACCGCACGTAAGAACGATGCAAGCACCATCGCTTCAGCCATCAACACTTATCGCACCAACAACAGCGGTTCACTGCCTAGTAGCGAGACCGATCTAGAGTCGTACATCGACGATCTTTCGCAACTTGACACTGATCTTGGCTGGCAGGATGGTGCTGGTTCAATCACCGACCTTGAAGGCAGCCTCGACACCGCCACCGTCTTCACCGGTGCGAAATGTGAGAACAACGAAGCCGTCGACGGCAGTAACAAGCAAGCCGCCGTCATCACCGTACTGGAGACTTCGGCCGATAACTTCACCGCATTCTGTCAGGACGCCTAGTCCGACTACGCTGAATGCATCTGCAGCGGTCTGCTCGTCAGGCCGCTGTTTGTATGTATAATGAGTAGCAATGGAAAGCATAAGCATCGGTTACGTCGCCATGGTACTGCTCGGGCTGACGTTCGGTTCGTTCGCGGGCGCGACGGTCTGGCGTCTGCGTGCCCGCCAACTGGTAGAGGACGAGACGGCCCAGAAGAAACTTGAAACGACTCTTGAAACGGAAGGTGTGCTATCCGACGATGACGAAGCCTATCTGAAAGAGCTCAAGGATACCGCCAAGGCGCGACATAAAGAGCTGACACATCTGCGGCAACTCACGACCGCGACCATAAAAGATGATCGTTCGCGTTGTCTCGATTGCGGCCATGAGCTGGCGTGGTACGACTTACTGCCGCTTGTCAGCTGGATCAGCACGAAAGGGAAGTGCCGCTACTGTAAGCGCTCGATCGGCTGGTTCGAGCCGGCGATGGAGCTTGGTATGGTTGTCGCATTCGTGGCATTCTATGGCTTCTGGGTCGGTACGTATGGGCCGGTGGACCAGCTATGGCAGCTCGTCTTATGGCTCGCTGCTATCGTCATGCTGGTCATACTGTTCGCGTACGATGCCAAGTGGTTCATCCTGCCTGATCGTGTCGTGTGGCCCCTGGTAGGGCTTGCTGTCATCCTGGCTGCGATCAAATTGTCTGGCGCGTCCGATCCGGCTACGGCCGCCGCTTCCGCGGCAGGCGGTGTGGCATTGCTGGCAGGGCTCTATTATGTGCTCTGGAAGGTGTCTGGCGGCAGATGGGTCGGCTTCGGTGACGTCAAGCTTGGTCTGGCACTTGGGTTGCTACTGGCCGATTGGCAGCTGTCCTTCCTAGCATTGTTCCTGGCTAACTTCATCGGTACGATACTGGTGCTGCCGGGTCTCCTGATGAAGAAGCTATCGCGTCAGACCCAGGTCCCGTTCGGTCCGCTTCTGATCCTTGGTTTCGCGCTGGCACTCCTTTACGGAGGCGGTCTGATTGAGTGGTTCGAGAGCTTCTCAGACTGGCTTACAAGCTCGACGCTTATGCTATAATTACCGCAAGATGGGCATGAACACACAGCGTGGATTTACAATCATCGAGGTAACCCTATTCCTCGCGCTGACAGGGTTGCTTGCCATGCTGCTGCTAGGTGGATGGACCACCATGATCAACACCCAGCGTTACAAGGACAGTATCAAGACTGTCCAATCGTTCATTCAGGAACAGTACAACCTCGTCTATAACGTTGAGAATGGCCGTGGTAGCGACCTACGCTGCGTTGCTGGCACCGTGACCGAAAGTGGCGGTACGGGTGAACAGCGCGGCCAGAGCGACTGCGTGATGATGGGCCGCTATCTTCATGTGAACGGGGGTACCCGGATCGACGTCTACGCCATCATCGGTGACGAACCCGCTAACGATACGACGAACAGTGACATCGATTCCATCA
>CBFGLU010000015.1:0-18492 GCA_965649685.1 uncultured bacterium
TATGGCCTTCGGCTCCGCAAGCCGACGCTCTATCCAGCTGAGCTACGGGTGCATACTCAGGCATATAATCGGATTACATGCCCTCGTTTGTAACTAGAAGGTGCTTCCACCGTAGCACGGCGAACAGGATTGATTGTAGCACAACAGGGGTGATAAGGACAAGACGGAATCAGATACGGAGTTTACGTGAGATACGGTCGAACGCATCGGGCTTAAGCTCGCGCATCGGCAGACGACCGCCAAGCAGGCTGACGATGCTCTCGCCCAGCTCGCCAGGGAAGTAGACCGTCAACGCCGGTCGGAACCGCTTGACCGGAATGAGGATAAGCGCTGGCAGCGCTTCATCTTGTCGGACACCGAAGCTGCTGAATTCCTCGACCGGATGAAGCTGGTCGTTGATATAGATTCCCTTACTGCTCAGCACGTAATTGATTTGGCGGGGTGGTCGGTGCGAATAAATCATCAACGCCGCCGCCATGACAGGCACCAAGATGGCGAATGACCACGAACGGAGCACGAAGAACGCGCCGATCATGAGCACCACCACGGCACCCCAGAAACCTATGAACCACATCGACGAACGAGGATGTTCGATGTATTCCGGCCCCTGCCACTGGATAGGCTGCACGTCATCCGTAACCGGTGCGGTGGTTTGAGCTACGGGTTCCGCGTCTGCCACTGGCTGCTGAGGGGTGACCGGTGCGTCTGACTGTAGTAACGGCTGCTCTGGTTGCATGAGGTTAGTATAGCATGAGCGGTGTTGTGGATGCCGCAAGATTCGATAACACTCGGTTCACTACGCCGGACTTTCCGCTCTCAACTTCGCTAAGGGTGCGGGAGTTCAAATGTCCGCCTCAACACAAATTAAAAACCGACCGGATGGTCGGATTTTAATTTGGCGGAGGAGGGGAGATTCGAACTCCCGCTACAGGTCTCCCCGTACTAACGATTTAGCAAACCGTCCCCTTCAGCCACTTGGGTACTCCTCCGTACGTGTTCCGTGGTGGCACTCGCGTAATTGTAGCATGAAACAGGGGCGGACGGTAGACTTTTACTAAGGTTTTGCTATAGTGAAATTATCATTTAACGGAGATTTACCCTCATGATCACAGCTCTTGTCCGCACCATCACCCCCGCGTTCATCCTGGCAGCCTTCACGCTGGCCGTGGCAGCTGCGCCGATGGTCGGTGCGTTCGATGGCTCGATCCAGGGCGGTGCTGATTCAGCCCGGGGAACCGATCAGACCGCCAATCTCTTCGGTTCGACCGGTATATTCCGCACCATCACCAACGTCCTGTTGTTCGTACTTGGCGCCATCTCGGTCATCATGATCATCATCGGTGGCCTGCGGTATGTCGTGAGCGGCGGCAACTCGGCCGCGGTCACGGCAGCCAAGAACACCATTCTCTACGCCATCGTCGGTGTCATCGTGGCATTACTGGCGTACGCCATCATCAACTTCGTGCTTGACAGCTTCACCGGTAACACCGGCGGCGGCACGAACGTCTAAGTGGCTTGATTCCCACTTTCACCTCTGTTAGAATGGGAAAGCCTGGAGAGGTGACCGAGTGGTTTAAGGTACTTGTCTTGAAAACAAGCGTGGGGCAACTCACCGCGAGTTCGAATCTCGCCCTCTCCGCCAAAGAAGAATGACGATCATGCGGTCGTCATTCTTCTTTTCCCGACCTCATCATCCTGTCCTTTCTTTACTCTCAAGGGGCTGCCGAGCCACGACCGCGACCCACACCTTGGTCGCACCGGCCTCCTTCAGCGCTACCCCGGCATAACGAAGCGTCGCATTGGTGGTAACCACGTCATCAATGACAAGATAGGGCACCGCAGGATCAAGCGATGAAGGGCAGCGGAACGCCTGTTTGGCCTGTGCCATGCGGAGTCTCCGGGAAGCCCCACGCTGTACCGAAGCGCTACTACGCGAAAGTAAGGAGCGATACCTCAGACCACGCATCCGGGCGAAGTGGCGCGCGACCAGTTCGGCATGGTCATATCCACGCTGACGGATATGTGAAGGTATGGTCGGCACTGCCACGACCACCGTGTCGGGAGGTAAGCTGTCGACCGTCATGTCGAGCAACTCCGCCAGACATTTATACGCATATCGGGCGCGTTCGAATTTGAATCCGTCGATCAGTCGCTCCAGGCTGCCGCTTCGATCACCGACGCACCAGGCTCTGTCGTAGCCGTGTCGATGCGCCGCGCAGATACCATCAGTAGTCGGCATCAGACACACCAAACAGGCCGAAAATCCGTCGCTAACGATGTCGTATTTACAATTGTCACACAATAACGCACCCACTTCTCCGCATCCATAACAGTGGTGAGGGGCGATGATTTGCAACAGTCCGTCAATCATTGTGCTTTTTACGTTTCAAGGGGTAGTTTCGTTGATTATACAATAAGCATTAGTTATACTGATGAGGACAATCTGTCAATAGAGCCTAGGTAACAGTGGAGGTAATCATGGCCCGAAAACAAAACGATGATCTGCTCATCGAAGACGAGCTCGCAGCGGCGTTCCTGAACGACGACGATCTGTCTCAGCAGACCGACGTACCGCAGCAGGTCGCACCTGTCGATGACAACAGCTGGGATGACAGCGAGGAAGACTTTCCAGGCCAACTTGCCGTTGACGTATATGAAACCGACGAAAAGCTGGTCGTAAAGGCCCGCACCGCCGGTGTCAACAAGGAAGATCTTGATGTCAGCATCTCTGACGGCATCCTGACCATCAGCGGCACCCTGAGTAGCGGTGACGACACCGACGCCACCAACTGGCACATTCAGGAATGCTACTGGGGCGAATTCAGCCGCACCGTCGCTTTGCCAGTTCCGGTCAAGGAAGACGAAGTCGAAGCCGTTCTGAAAGACGGTGTCCTGACCATCAGCTTCGGCAAGATCAAGCAGGAGCAAGCCAAGAAGATTACGATTCAGTAGTCACTTGCGGCATCAAACGAAACTACCGCTTCACAACCGAAGCGGTAGTTTTTTAGTTCCACGATTCCCAACATTGCGCGCGCCCTTCCAGCCAGGCCCTGCCACGAGACAATTAAAATACCCCGCCGAGATAGCGGGGTATTTGCCGATACTTACGATGGTTAGTTCGTGAAGCTGTCGAGTACGAAGTTGACGATGGCGAATGCCAATACGGCGACGATGATACCGACGATGGCATAGAGGATGGTGTTCTTGGCGCTTGTCACCGCAGAACTGTCACCACCAGAGACGGTGTACTTGATACCGCCGATGATTAGCATGATGACCGAAACGGCACCGATCAGGAACAGCAGGACGTTGGTGATGGTACGGAAGATACCGTTACCGCTACAACCGCGCTCGGTACCGAACAGACACTGGGCCTGGTCTTCACCGCGTGCCGAGTTGACGCCTTCGTCGAGGCTCAGGTCGCTGGCATAGGCAGGAACGGCCGTAAAGCCAAGTACCAGGGCCAGGGCAGGCACCAGCATCAGCGTGCGAAGCGTTTGTGTTAGTGATAGTCTCATTGATTTTATATCCTTTCTCAAGATGTCTTACGTACGGTTATACCAGATATTACGCCCTTTGTGTAGGCTTAGGCGAACTGGTCGACCACGAAGTTTACGATGGCGTAGGCCAGCAGAGCCACTACCAGGCCGATGACCGAGTAAAGGATCGTGTCCTTGGCGCTTTTAATGCTCGAGGCGTCACCGTTCGACAGAGTGTACTTGATACCGCCGATGACGATCATGATGACCGCGATGGCACCCAGGATGAAGAGCAGGGTGTTGATGACGGTCTTGATACCGCCACGTAAGTTACCGCTGCCCGCACCGCCACCGGCCGCATCGATACCGCTGTTGACGCCGTTGGCTGGATCGAGGGCTGCCACGTCAACGCCGACTACGGCCACAGTACCCAGTGCGAAGGCTGCGATGAAAGCTGGAATGATAAGTTGTTGAATGGTTCGCTTCATATTATTTCTCCTTATTCTTTAGAATCGTCCGACCACGAAGTTCACGATGGCGTAAGCCATCAGTGCCACTACCAGGCCGACCACCGCGTACAGGATGGTATCCTTCGCCGTCTTGATATTGCTGGCATCACCGTTCGAAAGCGTATAGCGGATTCCGCCCACGATGATCATGATGACCGCGATCACACCGATGACGAAGAGCAGCAGGTTGATGACTTGTTTGACCAGGTTGCTGGCATTGTCGTTGTTCTTGGCGTTACACACATCCGTGCGGGCGTTACCACCGCGACATGGTTCGAACACGTTAATCGCACCGGCCGGCACACTTACGTACGTGCCCACACCCAACATAAGGGCCAGGGCGATAAGAGTTGCTCTAATCTTCATCTTCACTCCTTAAAACCTTCCTATGATAAAGTTCGTGATCACAAACGCCATCATGACGACCACCAGGCCAACGACCGCGTATAGGATACCGTCCTTAGCGCGCTTCACCTTGGCGGCATCTCCTTGCGAGGTGCTGTACAAGATACCGCATATTATAATCACGATGACGGCGGTCATACCGGCCACGAAATACACGATGTTCAGCACACCGGTCAGCACGCTGTCGGCACCGACGGTCGGAATGCCGACATCACCTGGGTTCACCTTGGCTGCGAAAGTATCAATCACACTCATAACTATCCAATCCTACTTGCGACTAAGGTGACGATAGCGACCGAGAAGAATGAGAGGATCAGCCCGACAAGCGCGTGCTGGATCGTCTTTTTGGCAGCCGCTGTCCGATCGGCCGAACCGGAACTCGTCAGGTACTTGAAGCCGCCGTATATGATGTAACCGGCCGAAGCATAGGCTACCAGCTGCAGTACGATCGAGATGATGTTCAGCACGATACGCCAGATGAACTGAGACAACCCGTTGCTTCCCCTCGGCTTTTTAATACGACAACTGCCGTCAAGTAGTCCGTCATACCAGGCGGGGAAGGTGAGGAAGGTCGAGGTACAGCCGGCAGCGGCAACCGGTTGCGCCGGTACAGCCGCGGCAGCGGTCAGGCCAAAGGCCATCAGCGCAAGCGCCACGAACGAGTGCGTTAATTTCTGCATCATGAGAATACTCCTCCTGGAATCAGGAAATTAAGGCCGGCCCACATCAGGGCGAAGGCAACCAGACCGATGACCACGTTAGTGATGATATCGGTGGCCTTCTTTATCTGGTCGGCCCGGTCTTCAGCGGTGGTGTACAAGATAGCGCCGTAGACGATTCCACCTACCGCCAAGATACCGACTCCAGCGGTCATGATATTAAGTACGAGAAGCAGCAGACCCCAGATACCATTATCCTCGACGTTGCTACTGCCGTTGTTCTGGGGACACTTGATGATGGCGGTTTGCACACCACCACAGTCATTGCCAGCGATCGGGTTGGAACCATCGGTGTCGGTGTCCTCAGGCTCCTCGGGTGGGGTCTGTCCGATATGACGGTAGAGCTGGGCCGCGGTCTTGTCTTTCCAGTCACTGAACTTAATCACCTTGCCATACCAACGCTTGGTCAGCGTACCGTCCTTGGCATCCTCACGACATACGTCGGCCACCGTCTTACCGCCCGCGGCCGGACCTTGCTGCTTATCACATAGAATGGAAACGAACTTATTCTTTGTGAGCGCGAACGTGTCGGTTGACAAAAAGACCGAGAGAGTAAGCGACATCGCCATGGCGGCCGCAAGAAGTGGAATTTTTTGTTTTATGTTCATAATCTAATGCATAGCGTACGACATTCGAGCCCGGATGACAACTTTATTTTGTGGTTTTTACAGAGGAGAATCCTTGACTTTTTATCTGTTAGGTGGTACAATTCATAGGAAATGTGGGAATCACTCTTGAGTTTCCCGCGAGGTAGGTTTTCCACGCGGGATTTTGTGATGTTCTTAGCCACGCTGTTCGTGGCCTCGTTCACGTATCTTTTCGTGAGCGCTACCCCTGTTAATGCCCTGGATGCGACCTGGGAAGGGCAGACGCTCGTGTACGATGACCAGGTCTACAAGGAGCTTGATCTAGACAATACGCGCGGTATCAGCGGTATCTCCAAAGATGCCATCGCGTACCAATACGCACCTTCGGGCAACGCAGAGAAAACCGTCAAACTGATCTATTTCAAAAGCGGCCAGACGCCGGCTAGCGCGAAAGAGGCGACCTACATCGTCTACACCCTGAACCCGCCGAACCAATATTCAGATCCTCGCGACGAGCAAACCATCACGGTCGATTCCGAAACAGCCGAGCAAGGCGACACCGGTAAAGGGGAGACATCCTGTGCGATCGACAACGTCGGCTGGATCGTCTGTGGTCTGAGCGGCTTTATTGCCGACGGTTCCGATGCATTCTATAGCCTTATCAGCGATTACCTGACCGTACAGCCGATCACCGATGGTAACAACGGCCTGTTCCGTCTATGGGACGTCATGCGTAACTTCGCCAACGTCATGTTCACCATCGGCTTCCTGGTCGTCATCTACAACTACCTGATCGGCGGCGGTACGGCAGGTTACGAAATCCGCAAGATCATCCCACGACTGGTAGTCGCCGCCATCCTCATCAACGTCTCGTACTGGATCTGTGCCGTGGCAGTCGATGCATCGAACATCATCGGTGTCTCACTCCAGGACTTACTCATCACCATCCGTGAAACGACAGTTGGGGTCGATGAGAACCGTAATGTCGGCTGGGGCGAGATCACCGCCTATGTCGTATCTGGCGGCACAATCGGTACGCTGGCGTTCCTGGCCGCAGCCGGCGGCTCGGTCGCATCGCTCAGCTTCATGCTGCTCGGTGTGCTCATCACCATCATCTTCGCCCTGTTCCTAGCATTCATCGTGCTAGCCGCCCGCCAGGCCATCATCATCGTCCTGATCGCACTGGCGCCGATCGCCTTTGCCGCCTACATCTTGCCGAATACCGAGAAGTGGTTCGAACGCTGGCGTAGTATCTTCACCACCATGCTGGTGCTATTTCCGATTTTCTCACTGTTGTTCGGTGGTGCTCAGCTGGCGGGTGCCGCCATCATCCAGAATGCCTCCAACCTGGCCGTCATGATCTTCGGTATGGCCGTACAGGTCGTGCCACTGGTCATCACACCGCTGTTGATCCAGTTCTCGGGTGGTTTGATCGGTCGTATCGCCGGCGTCGTCAATAACGCAGAAAGAGGAGCCAAGGATCGGATGAAGGGCTGGACCCAGAACCAAGCCGATTACTATAAGGACCGCGCCCTAGCGAACAATAACCGGCCTTACAACCTGGCCCGTCGCGGCGGCCAGGCCATGTACCGCCGCTCCAAGAACAGGGAAGACCGCCGCAAGGTCTTCCAGGAAGAAGCCGAAAACCGACGTCATGCCCATGGCAGCTACCACGCCGTCGACACCGCACGCCGCGAAGCCGAGCGTACACACAAGCGTCTGGAAGCCGAGCACACCAGCCATTGGAACCAGCGCAACAACCCGCTCGATGCCGCTCATTTCAACCCGGCTTCCTACCAGCGTGAGTTAGCGGCCCGCAACGCCGAGGCTCTGCAGCAGCAAACCTCCGCCGCGGTCGACAACTCTTATCTGGCCGCCCAGACATTCCAGCGTATCCAAGCCGGTGATGATGCCGCCACCATCAAGGCCAAGAACGACCATAATGCCAAGTTACGTACCCAGGGGCTGACCGCCGAGTTCGATGCCGACATGACGAACGCGGCCATCACCGCCCAGGGGCTGGCGATCGAAGGCCTGAAGAAGACCAACGCCGAAGTCGTCATCAAGGGTCAGATGGCCGGACAGCTTAAGAATAATGAGGCTCTGCGCATGGAAGCCGGTTACATCAGCGAAGAGGCCGGTGCCAACCGTGTCTACGCACGCGCCAAGAGCGAAGTGGTCCAGGCGTACCTTGAAGACGTTAAGAATTCACGTTCAGTCCTATCCGAATACAGCTTGAAGGAACTCATGAGCATCCAGCAGGACGGTTACGACTTGCGACTGAAGCGTGACGTCAAAGAAAATGACGCCTTACGTGACGCCGCCATGCAAGAAATCATGCTATCAAAGGGTAATAACTGGGCCTTCCAGAAGATCAAGGATAGCATCGCCGTACAGCACGGTATGATTTACGATGATGCCGTGAACAAGTACTACCAGGTACAGCGAGACGGTGAGGGCAACGTGAAGGTTGATGCCAACAACCAACCGCTCAAGGGCGCCGAAATCACCGACCAGGCCGTCATCGATCGCAACCGTGACGTCCAGCAGATGCTTGGCGACGCCATCAAGAACTCTGGCCTTACTATCAAGAGCATCTCCGGCACCGACCGCGGCAACATGGAAGTCGGTACCTTCTTCCTCAGCGGTAAGGATGCCATTCTGCGTGATATCCGCGACAAGAAGATTAAGGCGACCCGACTGGCTGGCACCGATGTCGATGAACTGCAGCGCATGGTCCAGGTACTGCGTGACGACGACAAGCGTCGTGAACTCAAGCCGGATGCCCGCAAGGCGTTGGCCGACACCATCGAGTTCGCACTTACCGATCCTCAGGTCAGTGCCGAGCTGGGTACTCGTGAGCAAGAACTGCTTGGTGTTATCTCTGACTACGTGAAGGACGGCCGCGACACGATTCCTCTTAGCGACAAGAAGGCGTACGAATCAAAGGCTGCCACCCGTGCGCCACGCATTTATAAGCCTGAGCGCCTGAGTGATTATGGCGACGGTAAGGGACCTGACGGTACTCTTTAGCCCCTCAGGTCAACCCTTGACGTAAAAAGCACATACTTGCATTTTTAGGTGTTTTGGTGTATAGTAAGACATAAGCACAACTGCTACACATATATAAGGCGCACCCGCGCAAAGGACCACCACCTAGTATGAGTATCGAACAGCAGCCTCCAAAGTCGAACAAGATCGATGTTAACGACATGCCGTCGCTCGACCGCACCGTCGTTCCTCCGAAGGAACACCGTGATGACAAGAACGACAAGAAGCTTGGCTGGAAGAAGCCGGCCGCTGCCGTCGCGTTACTTGGTGCTGTCGCCGCCGGTGCATTCGGTGGCATGAAGGCCATGGGTGGCGATGAAAAAATCGACATTCGTCCGACGACGCCTACCGCTAGCGCACCTGCAAACCCAGGTGAGACCGAAGCGCCACAGAACACTGGCTCCGAGTACGCACCGGTTGAACTGACCGTTGAACGCTACCAGGATGGTGACGCCCTTATTCGTGCCTACAACGCAGAGAGTAACAAATGGGTTATGTCAGGCGTGGACAAGCAGGATTCTATCGACTGGGCCGACCCTGAAGGATCGATCCGTCTAATCTCCCAGGAATACGACGAGGCATATATCGACGCCTTGTTCGTCAGCGACTGGCAAGAGCGACCACAGCTACAGGAAATGATAGCCACTTTCACAAGCCAGCATGAAGTCGTATTGAATGCTAGCATCATGACCACCGACAGCACCCAGCCTGAAGACAAAGAGCCATATGAGCAGCGCGAGGATGTTACGATGACAGAGGTCGTGGAAGCGACTCCTGACCAAATGGTCGTAAGTTACCGCTATGAAATGTGGTCGAACGCCGATCAGAACCGTGGCGACATGTACATCGAGAACGTCAACGGCCGGGAAGGTGGCTCGACCGTCACATTCCTGAACGAGAATGGCGTTTGGAAGATTAGCGACATCAAGTACCTCGCCGGCGAATAAAACCCGTCTCGCAAACCCAAGAGCCTGTATAGCACTGTCTATCCAGGCTCTTTTAGCATAAGCGTCCTGTGCTACACTAAATGCATAGGAAACCCATGAAGGCCACCCAAAAGCAAAAAAGAACATCAATCCTTCATTTAGCGCTTGTACTTAGTCTTGCGTTCGTAGGTAGCGTCTTCTTAGAAGTCGTCCGTCCAAGCAACGCATCAGCCGCCACTTTCTCCGAGATGTCGATAGAGGACAAGGCTCAGGTGTGGGTAATGGGGCGAGCCGTCTCGGAGTGCATCAATAATCGCGGCTTCGAAACGCAGAACCAGTCGGGCTCCGACATAAACGACGGCAAATGGATGTGGACCAAATATGGCGCCGATGGCAGCACTAACATAGGTGAGTGGGCGGCCGATATTACCGAAGGTGAAAGCGACGACAGCCGGGCGAACTGTCGGGAAGCTGCCAAAAAGACACTCGAGTTGATGGGCGTGAGCGGTACCGATGCCGTCTGTAAGATGAACGAGCTTGCCGGTAAGAAAATCTGGGAACGGGATAACGGCGACGACTGTGAGCACGGAGCCGGAGACTACGACTTCAACGAAGATGACTTCGACAAAAAAGATACTGATATATGGAACAACTTCTTCAGAGACTGGCTGGGGGGTAACGTCGAAGCATCCCTCTCGCAGGGAATGCGCTATGTCATATATTCAGAGAACTTCTACCAAGAATGTTCTCATGACCATGGCGATGACTGGAATGATCCAAGAGAGTGGGCGAGTGGCGACAGTGAGTCCGATAAGGTCTATAAACTGAAGGGATTGTTACAGCTAGGTGCAACGGCAGACAAGGACTGGTATGTCGTTTCTGGCGGTAACGGTAGGGATCATGACGTTCACATCGATGGCTACGGCATGCTCACCAGCGACGACAAGCTTCAATGTGCGACGCTAGCCGAAAGAATTAACGGTAATGCGAGCGGCTACCTCGAGGAGCTTGCTAAATCGACTAATCCGGACGACCCGCAAGATGGCGGCGATGGAAGCACCGACCCTGCCGGAAACGAGACGACCTGTGCCGTCGATGGCGTCGGCTGGATCGTGTGCCCGATCATGACTTTCATTGCCAAGCTGAATGATAGCGCCTTCGACTTTTTGACCAGCATGCTAGCTATTCGACCGGCTCTGATTACCGACAGTTCGACCCAAAAGGCCTGGGCGGCGTTCCGTGACATAGCCAACGTCGCGTTCGCCATCGCGTTCATGGTCATCGTCTATTCACAACTCACCAGCGCCGGTATCAGTAACTACGGCATCAAGCGTATGCTGCCGCGGTTATTTGTGGCGGCCGTATTGGTGAACGTGTCCTTCTGGATCTGCGCGGCCGCGGTTGATATATCCAACATCGTCGGCAGTAGCATATATTCACTTCTTGGCACCTCCATTAACGTAGGTGGTAGCGGTACGGCCGGAGGGGCGGGTGAGACCTGGACCAGCATCATCGCAGGCGTCCTGATTGCCGCGGCCGGCGTGCTCCTGGTGGTAGCCGTGGTCCTGGCTCCAACCGTACTTCTGGCACTCGCCGTTATCCTTCTGATACTTGTTGCCCGCCAGGCCTTCGTCATCATCCTCATCGTATTGTCGCCCCTGGCATTCGTTGCCTACCTGCTGCCGAACACTGAAGATTGGTTCAAGCGGTGGTGGAAGATGCTCAGCGCGACCCTTATGGTATTTCCGATCATCGGTATCGTGTTCGGTGCCAGCACTCTCGCCTCAAGGATCCTCATGAACGTGGCTCAAAGCGGTAGCGACGACGACCAGATGCTGAAACTCGTCGCCATGGCGGTCCTGGCAGTTCCATTGTTCGCGGTTCCATCATTGTTGATCGGTTCGTTGTCGGCCGCCGGATCCATTGGTGCCAAGGTAGGCAATCTGAGTAACCGGCTAAACAAGGGCGCCGCAAGTAAAGGCAAGGCTCGATTTGATCAAAGTGCACTTGGTCAATATCGTGGCTACCGCAGAACTGAACGCGACAAGCGTCGCGCACTCACACAAGCGGGTGTTTACGAGGGCCGGAACCCGCTTCGAAAAGCTGCATCAAAGGCACAGGGTGCTTTCTATGGTAGTGAACGCTCGGGAGCATTCGGGGATCGTATCATCGCATCCGGAACAGCATTAGCCGACAAAGAATGGGACGACGAAGTAAAGCGACAGAAAACGTCGATGACAGGTAAGAATCACCAAGAGCTCATGGCAATCATGCGAGATTCGACCGCCACGGCCGAGAAGCGCGCTGCTGCCGCTGGAACCATCATGAGTCGTGACTATCGAGCGGGGCATCTTGAGGCGCTCCAGGCGGCCGGTCAGCTTGGACGCAGCAACGATAAGGATATTGGTGGTATCCAGAAACAGATGGCCTACGACATGAAAGATAAGCCGTTCGCACTTGGTGATCAGGCGGCCGGTCAGCTCGGTATTGGAACTTATGGTAAGCCACAGCCGGCAGGCCCTGACGGCAAGGTACCTGAACAGCTTGGTGATTTGAACAGTGAGTTCAAAGATCGACTTGGCAAGAAGCTGTCCGCTTCCGGTCTTGCCAGCATGAACCCGGATGAACTGAAGCTTGCTCACAAGATGGCGACTGGTGGCGAACTGGATTCAGCACAGCTCGGCAACCTCCAACGATCCATCGCGGCTGCCCGCAGCGATGATCGTCTGAAGGTACTCATCAAACCTGAGGCCGAGAAGCTTCATAACGAAATCTTAAGTCAGGTAAGCGAAGCGACCCTCGACGAAGCCCACCAGATGAACATCCAACACGATCAGGAAACGGCAGCCGTACAAAACGCCCTTAATGGTATGGAAGGCAACAACCCTAGCGAGCCTCGTCAGCCGTAAGCCGACTACACATCGGCAGTAAGCGAGTGGGTATCTTTGTTATACTATAAGCAATATGGCGGTCTATAAGGTACCTCAAGACGTAGAGGCAGACGACAAGCTGATCGGTCCGTTCAGTTTCCGTCAGTTCATCTACCTGATCATCGTGGTGGCAGCTGGTGTAATCGGCTGGTTCCTGAGTCAGTTATTCCTGCCGCTCTTCGTGCTAGCCCTTCCGTTCATATTGTTCTTCGGCGCCCTGGCATTGCCACTTCGTAAAGATCAGCCGATGGAGACCTACCTGGCAGCCATCGTGTCGTTCTATCTTAAACCAAGGCAGCGACTTTGGAACCCCGATGGCACCCAGACGTTAGTTGAGATTACGGCGCCGAAAATCGTCGAGGTGCAACGAACAAAAGATTTATCCGAAGCCGAGGCAGAGCAGCGGTTGAGCTATCTGGCGAGCATCGTCGACTCACGTGGCTGGGCGGTGCGCGGCGTACAAGGGCAGGGGCCGGCCGGTAACGGCGTGATGAACAGCGACGCGTACTACGAGGCCCAGCAGGCACCCGACATATTAGATGAAAGCACCGGTGTCGCCGCCGCGCTCAACACCCGACTTGACCAAGCCGATGCCAAACGCCATCAAGAAATGCTGGCACGGGTCCAATCGCGTAACTTCCCACAGCCTACCGCGCCGCAGCCAGAGCCGACGGCTCCAACCCCACAACCACAACCCGTCGCTCCACCACCAGTTGTCGACCCTTATGCCACCTTAAATGCGCCAAGTGCGCAGCCTGTCGCCGACGAGCCTGATACACATGTGGCGTTCAACCCATACCCGACCATGCATCAGTCGGTGCTGAAGCCGATCGATCCCACTGCGCCACCACCGGCAGAAGCGACGTCGAAAAGCACTAGCGAAACGGCAGTGTCGCCTGATATAATTAACCTTGCAAATAATCCCGATTTGTCGGTGGAAACGATCGCCCGAGAGGCGAATCGCATTCACGAGAAAGAAAAACTTTCCGAGGATGAGGTGGTCATATCCCTCCGCTAAAATCGGCGTAACGAGTGGGAACGAGAGACCTCTAAATGCCGCCTAACCAGCCAGCACCGCAAGTGCCGCAACAACCAATGCCGCCAGTCACGCCCCAGCCACCGCAGCCAGGCGCACCTTTCGACGCCCCACAACAGCCCGCTATGCCGCCCCAGGCAGTCGGTCCGCAGCCACCAGCCACCGCGGCACCTAAGCCACCGGTCAATCCGAATACCACCCAGAACAGTCTGCAGATTTCAGAAATCCGCGAGAACATGGTCATCATGCGCGACGGTTCGTTCCGCGCGGTAGTTGCCTGCAAGTCGATCAACTTCGACCTCATGAGTTCGCGCGAACGGGAAGGGGTCGAGTACAGCTACCAGAACTTCCTGAACTCACTCTATTTCCCCGTGCAGGTGTTCATACGCTCGCAACGTGTCGACATCGGCCCTTACATCGATCGTCTTGTCGGTATGCGCCGCAACCAGGACAACATGCTGCTGGGAGTGCTGATGGATGATTACATCAACTTCATCGACGTGCTTAGCCAAGAAGCCAACATCATGGACAAGAGCTTCTTCATCGTCGTGCCGTACTTCCCATCGGGTGATCTAAACGACCTGCGTGACCAGGCCAAAGGCTTCTTCGGCAAGATCTTCGCCAAGCCATCGACCGAAACGATCAAGATCGACCAGGCCTCTTACGAAAAAGCACGCGACGAGATTAAGAACCGTGTCGATGCCGTCATGAGCGGACTATTTCAGCTTGGCGTAAAAAGTGTCCAGCTCAACACGAAGGAATTAGGTGAACTTTACTATAACGTCTACAACCCCGACACGGCCGTCCGCGAGCCGCTCGGTGATTTCGATAACGTCACCAGTACTTATGTCACCAAGGCACCGGGCCCGGCGCCTGTACAGCCTACGCCCGGGCAGGGAGGAGCGAACTGATGGCTAAGAAAAAGCTCGATCCGATCGATATCGCCGCCCAGCAACGGGCCCGCGAACAGGCCGAAGTTGAACAGGCCTTCCTAAAGGGTGTCACCACCCTCCGTGACCTGATAGCCCCAAGCAGCCTCGAAATCCACTCAGGGCACTTCCGCCTTGGTACCAAGTATGGCCGTACACTGTACGTTTACGGTTATCCGCGCCAGATCTACACCGGTTGGCTGTCCAGCATCATCAACATCGACGAAGTACTCGACATCTCGATGTTCATCTATCCAGTCGAAAGCCAGGTGGTCTTGAACAACTTGCGTAAGAAAGTTACCCAGCTGGAAGCCAGCATGGCCATCAACTCCGAGAAGGGACGCACCCGCGACCCGGCCCTGGAAGCGGCTATCCAAGACGCCGAGGAACTTCGTGACCAGCTACAGGTCGGTGCCGAACGGTTCTTCCGATACGGGCTTTACATTACCTTGTATGCCGACAGCCTGGATGAGCTCGGTTTCGTCCAGCACAAGATCGAGACCATCTTCGGTCAACAACTCGTCTTCTCGAAGGTCGCCTCCAGTCAACAGGAACAGGGTCTGAACAGCACCTTGCCGCAAATGACCGACCAGCTGCAGATTCGCCGCAACATGAACACCGGCGCCATTTCGACCAGTTTCCCATTCACCTCGGCCGATCTGACCGATTCGAAGGGTATTCTGTACGGCATCAACATGCATAACAATGGGCTGGTCATCTTCGACCGCTTCACACTCGAGAACGCCAACATGGTCGTCTTCGCTAAGTCCGGTGCCGGTAAGTCGTTCACCGTCAAGCTGGAAGCCATTCGCAGCATGATGACCGGTGCCGATATTCTGATCATCGACCCGGAAAACGAATACCAGAAGCTGTCCGATGCGGTGGGCGGCAGCTATATCCGCCTCAGCCTGAACTCGGACACGCGCATCAATCCGTTCGACCTGCCTCAGGTGATCGACACAGAGGAAGCTGATGACGCCTTGCGCGCCAACCTTGTGACATTGCATGGCCTGTTCCGTCTGATGCTCGGCGGTTCACAGGCGACCGCGAACGGCGTGATCATGGGCGGATTGACCCCCGCCGAGGAAGCCGACCTTGACCAAGCGTTGATCGACACGTATGCCCGCGCCGGTATCACCAGCGACCCGCTCACGCACCACTCCACACCGCCGACCATCGCCGATCTTTACGACACATTGCTCCACATGGGTGGCACCGGCCCGCAACTTGCCCAGCGTCTACGCAAGTACACCACGGGAACCTTCGCCGGTATCTTCTCCCAACAGTCGAACATCGACATCAACAACAACATGGTCGTCTTCAACATCCGCGACCTTGAAGACGAGCTACGACCTGTCGCCATGTACATCGTGCTGAGCCATATCTGGAACATCACCCGAAGCGATCAACGCAAACGCATGCTGATCGTTGATGAGGCGTGGCAGCTGATGAAGTACGATGATTCAGCCAACTTCCTGTTCAGTCTTGCCAAGCGCGCCCGTAAGTATCAGCTCGGTCTGACTACCATCACCCAGGATGTCGAGGACTTCATGGGTAGCAAGATGGGGCGTGCCATCGTAGCCAACTCGTCGATGCAACTGCTCTTGAAACAATCTTCGTCGGCGGTAGACGTACTGGCGGACGTGTTCAAGCTGACGGAAGAGGAGCGCAAGCGTCTGGCTAACTTTCCGGTGGGGCAGGGGCTCTTCTTCGCCGGCCAGAACCATGTGCATATTCAAATCGTCGCCTCGCAGACCGAACAGCAGCTCGTCACCACCGGTGCGCCAGCTCAAGCCGCCCAGGCTCAGGCACCACCACAGCAGGGCCAGCCAGTCATCAATCCTGGTTATATGAACCCTGGTGAGTACAGTGTATAATGTAGCTAACCGTACAGGTGTGTTATGCCAAAACTAAAAGATCAACAAGACGCCGACCGTCAGTTTGACCCTTACTCGAATCCTTCTGCTCGTGATCTCTATCGACAAGAGCAAGCGACCGGCAAGGATGCCGGTGTCAATGCCGGTATCGATCAAGCCGAAAGTTTTGCCAACGACCCAGCCAACGCGAGTCGCAATATCGATAAGGCCCGCGAACAGGAAGAGGCTGGCAACGAATATAAGTATCGCGCCTCAGCCAAAAGCAACGAAACCGGCTCAGGAAAGTTCGACCTTAAAGGTAACTTCAAGAAGAAAGGTCCCATCGGCCTACTGATAGGGATATTGTTCGGTGGCGTCGGCGGGCTTGGCTTGCTGATTTCTCCAAGCATGGCTATCGTGCAGATGAAGGAGATCCTTACCGACGACCTGAACGACCAGGCCTCCGCCATGGATATACGCACCACCCATGTGTTCCGGGCAAAGCTGAAAGATTTAGGCAAATCCGCCAGCGTATGTACCGGCATGGTGCAGGTCCGCTGTGGACTGAAGGGTATGTCGGATCGACAGATCAAAAGCTTCGAGAGGGCTGGCATCGTAGTAGAGAAGGGTGAGAAGAACTCCCTTACCCGCAAAACGGCGGTTAAGAGCCTTACCTTCACCACGAACACCGGGGAGAAGGTTAAGATATCGAACGCCCGTGACGTAAACCGAATGCTTATCGATCGCAACATACGCAGCCAGATACGACGGGCGTACAATCCGTTGTTTTATGGCACGTGGGACAAGACGGCCGGCAAGGTATTTTCGCGTTACGGACACACGAAATCAAACCACATTACCGGCAGTAGCGATGAAGAACGTGACAAAGCCGTTAATCAATCAGTCGCGGGTGAGCAGGTAAACATCGACACCGACTCAGAGAAAAAGGCCGCCTCAGACGATGACCCAAACACCACAGGTGATAACAACAACGACCAGTACAACAAGACCCTGGACGAATTCAAGGAAACCGTAGATGGAAGTTCTGGTTTCAAGTCGGTATTCGGCGGTGCAGTGAAGGGCGTCGGTGTCATTGGTACGGTCGACACCGCGTGTACCGTATATAACACCTCCAGAATGGTGGAGGCAGGCGCAAAGATACTACGGGCGCGGCAACTTGTAGGTTTCGCCTTGGTATTTCTGAACTTTGCCGACAGAGTGAAGGCTGGTGATGCAACCCCTGAAGAAGCGGAGTATATCGGTAATAAACTGACCGCTATCGACACCGAGGCGAAGGTACTTAACGAAACGAGCAGCAATGGTCAAAAGGTAGACAATCCTTACTACAATAAAAGTGCGTTTGACTCCGAAGGGCTTAGGACAGCCTACTACAACGATGCTCCCAATCTTACCGCAAGGGCGCAACAGTACATGGTCGGAGGCGCCATGGTTGGGACACTTGCCGGCATCAATGACAAGGTATCCTCGCTATTAGGCGGGAGAAGTGGCGCAAGACAGAAGTGTAACGTCGTACAGAATCCGTTCGTGCGGGCGGGCAGTTTCATCGTTGGTGGCCTGCTGGCAATCGGTAGCTTCGGTACCTCAACTGCCGTCTCCATTGCAGGCTCAGTCGCGTTATCGTTTGCCATCCCCATACTGGCATCCTATCTGAAAGATATGGTATCCGGTGAAGTCGTGAATGCCGACACCGAAGGGGTAGATGCTGGTAACGCCATCTTCTCGGGTACCGGCGTGCTTCTAGGCGATATGGCGAAAGCTCGCGGTATGCAGCCGGCAAGCGAAGGGCAAATACGGGAATATCAGGCGGCTACGTACAACACCAAACAGGCCATGATCGCCACACAGATTGAAATGGCAAAAGATGAGCCGTTCGATATCATGAACCAATACTCATTCCTTGGTTCGTTCACCCGCAAGCTGCTTCCTTTGCACAACTTCAGCTCCACCTCTCTCACTTCATTCACCCTGGGGGTTCCGGGTCTGTTTTCGAGTCTGATTCCGAACGCGAACGCCGTCGGTGAATATAACGGCGACCGTTTCAAGA
>CBFGLU010000016.1:0-17344 GCA_965649685.1 uncultured bacterium
TTCATCCTGAGCCAGGATCAAACTCTCCATAAAAGATGTTCTGCATCGCTGCAGAAACGTCTATAAAATAGACTGACGATGTTATTGCACAACTAAATTGTTAACGTCCACTTCGTCTAATTGTTTCAACTCTCGCAGTTGAGTGTCACCAGTTGGCGACCAGACTGATATCAAGCATACACCAGCAAAACGCCTACCGTCAAGGGTGAAATAGGGTTATTTCGTCGCGACAAACACAACGAGGCCAATCAAGAAGCCGATAACGCCACCCGTCAGGACTTCAACAGGGGTGTGACCCTTGGCGGCACGCGGCAAGACGATCTTTGATTTGGCCAGTTTGATGAGCTGATGGATGGCAATACCCTGCTCGCCGGAAGATCGGCGTACCATGACGGCATCGTACATCACTACCCCGGCGAATAGTGCGCTTAGCCCGAATATGGCTGAATCGGTTCCGTCGATAAATCCGATGATGGTCGCCAACGCGACGACTGATGCACTATGGGCGCTGGGCATATTACCGGAAACGTAAAGTTGGCGGAAGCTGCCGATTTTCTTCGTCTTCAGGACGGCGAAGACATATTTCAATCCCTGAGCAATGACCCACGCCGCGGTGATGGCTAAGAGGTAGGGTGAAATGAAGTCCATCACCCTACTCTTCTTCCCTGTTCTGTTCTGGCATCAGTCCGATCGAAACGATCTTGTCACCGTCATTCATGCGCATGATCGTCACGCCTTGAGTGGTTCGGCCTAGTAGCTTGATGTCCTTCAAGGCAAGCCTGATCGTCTGACCGTTCTTCGAGATCATGATGGCGTCTACCATATCAGGATCGATCGTTTGAACAGAGATGATCGGGCCGGTCTTTGCCGTCACGACGGCCGCTTTGATGCCTACGCCACCACGCTTGTGCGACGGGAAGTTGCCTGCGGTCGTCCGCTTACCGAAACCTTTCTCGCTGATGACCAGCAGCTCCTGCTCTTCGCTTGAGACGATATCCATACCGACGACAAGGTCATTCGGTCGCAGGCGGGCACCACGTACGCCACGGGCAGCCCGTCCCATCGGTCGGACATCGGTCTCATTGAACCGGATCGCCTGTCCGGCGCTGGTACTGATGATGACATCGCTCTTACCGTTGGTACCCTTGATCCAGCGCAGTTCATCACCTTCATCAAGCTTGATGGCGATTAGACCGTTGGTGCGGATGTTCGCATAGTCCTTCAACGGTGTCTTCTTCACCGTTCCCTTGGCGGTCGCCATAAACAGGAAGCCTTCATCGCTCGCATCCTTGGCGTGCTTGATGATGCTGGTGATCTTCTCTTCCGGCTGGAGCTGCAGCAGGTTGACGGCAGCGACACCCTTGGCAGCCAAGCTGGCAGCTGGTACTTCGTAGGCTTTCAGCCGGAAGACACGCCCCTTGTTAGTGAAGAAGAAGAGCCAATCATGCGTGCTGGCCGGAACTAGTGAATCAATCACGTCCTCTTCCTTGACGGTCATACCGCGCTTGCCCTTACCGCCGCGGTTCTGGCGACGGTATTCGCTTAGCAGCGTCCGCTTCACATAGTTTTCGGCCGTTAGCAGGATGACACTGTCTTCCTCTGGGATCAGCTCTTCATCCGAGAACTTACCGAGCTCATGATTGATGATCTTGGAACGACGCTCGTCTCCGTACTTCTCCTTCATCTCAAGCAGTTCGGTCTTGATGATCTTCAGGATTTCCTTCTCATCGGCCAGAATAGCCTCGAGCTTCGCGATGAGTTTGATCAGTTCGTTCAGCTCATCCTCGATCGCCTGGCGCTCAAGACCGGTCAGACGGCGTAGCTGCATGGCTAGGATCGCCTTGGCCTGGATTTCCGACAATTTGAACTTCGCGATCAGGTTCTTCTCGGCCTCATCCTGCGTCTTGCTGGCCCGGATGGTCTTGATGACCTCATCGATATGATCAAGCGCGATCTTATAGCCTTCGAGAATATGCGCACGCTCTTTCGCCTTCTTCAGCTCGAACTCGGTACGACGACGTACTACCTTCTGACGGTGCTTGATAAACTCCTGGAGCATTTCCTGCAGACCCATGATGCGCGGTTGAATACCATCGATCAACGACAACATATTGTAGTTGAAACTAGTCTGTAAGGCGGTCTGCTTGTATAGCTGGTTAAGCAGCTTCTTCGGATATGCGTCCTTCTTCAATTCGATGACGATACGCACCTTACCGCGAGCTGTCTCATCACGCAGGTCACTGATGCCGCTCAGCTTCTTATCCTTTACCAGCTCAGCGATCTTCTCGATCAACGATGCTTTGTTAACGGCATACGGAATCTCGGTGACGACGATCTGGTGACGACCCTTCTTGGTCTCTTCGATATCGGCGACCGCTCGTACCGTCACACTGCCTCGTCCCGTTAAGTACGCCTGCTTCATCGGCGCTCCACCGTACACGGTCGCACCGGTTGGAAAGTCCGGACCCGTCACGTGCTTCAGTAGGTCATCAAGTGTGGCTTCCTCATTGTCAATCAGCTCAATCGACGCGTCGACCAACTCACCCAGGTTATGCGGCGGGATATTGGTCGCCATACCGACGGCGATACCAATCTGACCGTTCAGCAGCAGGTTCGGCACCTTGGCAGGCAGAACGACCGGCTCCTGGCGCGAACCATCGTAGTTGTCGCGGAAGTCGACCGTATCTTTTTCGATGTCGACCAACATCTCGTCGGCAACTTTCTGCATACGGGCCTCGGTGTAACGCATGGCCGCAGCGGGGTCACCGTCCATCGAGCCGAAGTTACCCTGACCATCAATCATCGGGTAGCGAAGCGACCACGGTTGTGCAAGACGCACCATCGAGTCATAGATGGCGCTGTCACCGTGCGGGTGATACTTACCCATCACGTCACCGACGATGAGGGCGCTCTTGACGAACTTACTTCCCGAACGGTTACCGTTCTGGTTCATCGAGAACAACACCCGGCGATGAACCGGTTTCAAACCGTCGCGAACATCCGGCAGAGCACGATCAATGATCACGCTCATCGAATAGCGCAGGAAGCTGTCTTCCATCACGTTTTCAAGCGTACGGTGCTCGATACCGTGCTGCGCCAGAGGCGCGTTGTCTTCAAGTGGCATATCTGTTGTCATTTCGTCATCCATATTACACGTCCAATTCTTCTAAGTCTAAGTCGCGGGCACGGGTCTGAATGAAGGTCTTGCGAAGTGATACTTCCTCACCCATCAGTTTGGTGAAGATAGCATCGGCCTCCTCGGCATCCTCGACCCGTACTTGCACCAGTACGCGGTTTTCGGGGTTCATCGTAGTGTCCCACAATTGCTCGGCGTCCATCTCACCCAGACCCTTGAAACGGCTGATGGTGACACCAGCTTGCTTCATCTTGTCATCTTCAGTGCTCACCGCCACGCCACGCTGCTTCTTCTCGCTAATGATCTCGTCAAGGATGCGGTCCCGCTCAGTTTCATCATAAGCGTAGTGTTTCTTCTGGCCGCGATTCACGCTGTAAAGCGGTGGCTTCGCCAGATATACGTAGCCGCCCTCAACCACTTCTTTCATATAGCGGAAGAAGAACGTCAGCAGTAGCGTTGAGATGTGGCTTCCATCAACGTCGGCATCCGTCATAATGATGATCTTGTGATAACGAAGCCCATTGATATCGAATTGTTCGCCTATACCGACACCGAAGGCCTGGATCATGGCGACAATTTCTTTGTTGGCGAACATCTTGTCGAGCCGGGCTCGCTCAGTGTTGAGAACTTTACCACGAAGTGGCAGAATCGCTTGTGTCTTACTGTCGCGGCCCTCTTTAGCTGAACCTGCTGCTGAGTTTCCCTCAACGATGTAGATTTCACTATCCGATGGACTCTTGCTTGAGCAGTCCCACAGTTTACCAGGCAACCCCATGCCATCCAGCGCGCCCTTGCGGAGTACGTTATCGCGGGCGGCACGGGCCGCCTTTCGAGCACGAGCTGCCAGAAGTGCCTTACCGACGATCTTCTTGGCGACATCCGGATTCTCCTCCAGATAGTAACTGAAGTACTCGTTCATGACCTGCTCGACGTAACGACGAACCTCCGGGTTACCGAGCTTGTTCTTGGTCTGACCTTCGAACTGTGGGTCTGGAAGCTTAACGAGGATGATCGCCGTCAACCCTTCGCGGATATCATCACCGGAAAGGTTGTCTTCCTTCTCTTTCAACAGACTGTTCTTACGTGCGTAATCATTGATGACACGTGTCATCGCCGCCCTGAATCCTACCAGGTGGGTACCGCCATCCGGAGTAAGCACGTTGTTGGCGAATGGCTTCACCGTCTCGAGGAAGCTGTCGTTGTACTGGACAGCGACTTCTACCATCGAATCTTCGACCTGCCGCTCGACATAGAATGGCTCATCTGCCATCACTTCCTTGCCAATGTTGAGATGTTTCACATAACTCTGAATGCCACCTTCAAAATAAAAGGCCTGTCGTTCACCGGTGCGACGATCGAGCACCTTGGTAAAGACGCCTTTCGTCAGATAAGCCTGGTGGCGTAGATAATTGACTACCCACTTATAGTCAAACTCCACGGTCTCCTTAAAGATGGTCGGGTCTGGATAGAACGTGACGCTCGTACCGGTCGGGCGGTCGGTCTTTCCTATCTTCTTGAGTGGAGCGGTCGTCGCGCCGCGCTCGAATTCGATCCGATACAGCTCGCCCTTTTTTACCACTTCGGCGATCAGCTTGGTCGAGAGTGCGTTCACCACGCTTGAACCCACACCATGCAGACCGCTCGAGACCTTGTAACCGCCGCCGCCGAACTTACCGCCGGCATGTAGGACCGTCAGAACCGTCTCGAGCGTTGAGAGACCTGTCTTCGGGTGCTTGTCGACTGGGATACCACGGCCATCATCCGTAATCGTGATGCCTCCGTCTTCGAGAATGATGACGTCAACGGTCGTGGCGTGACCCGCAATCGCCTCATCGATCGAGTTGTCGGCAATTTCCTTGATGAGATGGTGAACACCATCGTAGCCAGTGCTACCAATATACATTCCGGGGCGCTTACGAACCGGTTCAAGTCCCTCTAAAACTTGAATCTGAGACCCATCATAAGAGTCAGCGCTTGTTTGTTTAGCCATTATTCCCTCACTATTCCTGGACTATTGCAGCTATTTACACTGCCCGTATTATATCGGATTATTTGTATTCACTCAAGCGTCTGTAATCTGTCTTGCGCTGAACACAATACTTATGCTAATCTGGAGACAAAAGGATACAATAACAGTAGTAATCACAAACATAAAAAGGCCTGGCAAATGTTTCGAAAACTCGTATCGAACCTCAACTTTAGCCCCGCGCTGGTCGGACAGCTCGGCTTTTACGCACGACGGCTCCGGAAAGAAGAAACGACTCGTCGACTCGGTCTGGTATTTACCGCGCTAGCGTTGGTTATCCAGTCGTTCGCCGTCTTTACCCCGCCGGAAGCTGCTAATGCAGCCAGCTCGGCGGATTTCGTACGCGGCGGTGTCAGTAGCCGGGCCGACTTCCTGCGTCATTATGACCGCAACAATAACAATATTCGTGATATCTTCAATTCACTTGGTATCACCCGGGCTGAGATCGCAGCCACTAAGACGGCTCAGGTGCGTGAGCCCGGTCATTACAACTGGTCCATGACTAGCCTCTATAGCCATGCCCAGGGTCAGCGCGCGTGGTCTTACGACAAGGCGGGCGGCGGTAAGGGTACGGTATTCTACCGACCGATGACCCTTACGCAGCAAGGTGGACCGGTTCATACGGTCTTTGAGGGCTACTCCAAGACCTTCGGTTGGTTTGCGATCAAGAAAGACTGCGGCAACCTCATCACCAAGGTGCCTCCTCACGCACCGAACCCGCAAGCGGTCTGCCAAGGACTTACTATCCGACCAATCTCATCGGAACGGTTCCGCTTTACCGCTCGTGCCAACAAGAAAGACGGCGCCACGATAAAGAGCTATCGTTATGAAATAAAGAAGGGCGGCGACGTCATCGCGAAGCGTACCTTCGCCTCGACGCAGGAAAGTCACAGCTTCGTATATGAACAGTCACAGCCAGGTACCTATCGGGCCGGTGTCACTGTGGTCACGAGTGTTGGCGACAAAAGCGGAGCCGATTGTCACGACAGCTTTGTCGTCGATAAGAAACCTGTTGCCGTGTGTACCGGACTGACCGTAGGTGTCAGCGATCGGACTATCGTTTCCCTACGCGGCTCTGCCCGAGTAGCAAACGGCGCAAGCGTCAAACGATACGTCTTCGTCGTCAGCAAAGACAACAAAGTCGTGAAGCGGATAGTCGTCGCATCCACTAAGCAGAACGTCAGCGCGGAAAGCTTCTCCCTTACCGGCGCCGGCGAATACCAGGTTCGTCTCACGGTCGTCACCAGCCTAGGTGACAAGACAGGCGCGGAATGCGTTAAGCCATTGACCATCGCCAAGCCTGAAGTCTGCGCCTATAACCCTACCCTCCCTGCCAATAGCCCGGATTGTCAGCCGTGTCCTGACAACCCCGAACTCTGGCTTAAGGATGAGGAGTGTGCAGCCGAACTCATCAGCACTAAAACGGCCACCAATATGACCCAGGGCAACATAAGCGCCACCAAGTCGGTCGCCCGTGCCGGTGACAAGCTAAGCTACACATTGACTATCGAGAACAAGGGGTTTGCACCCGAGACGGTCGCCTTCACCGAAAATCTTGAGGACGTGCTTGAATACGCCAACTTGGTCGACAATGGCGGGGGTACGTTCGATACCGCGACGAAGACGCTCAGCTGGCCGGCCGTACAGCTTGCCGCTGGTCAAAAACAGTCGCGCACCATCGCCGTCCAGGTTATGTCGGATATCCCATCGACCAACACCGGTACGAGCAACGAGGCCTCGTACGACTGTCGCATGGTCAACACCTTCGGTAATTCAATCGACGTGAATGTCGACTGTGCGCCTCAGAAAGTGGTTGTCGAGCAGGTGGTCAAAGAACTGCCTCAAACTGGACCGCGCGAAAACATGATCTTCGCCGCTGGCCTCTTGGCTGTCGTCGTCTACTTCTACGCTCGTTCGCGACAGCTTGGCCGTGAAGTCCGCCTGATCCGCCGTGACTTGAACGCTGGTACAATATAAATAAAGAAGCATAGGTGGGAATATGAGCGAGAAACTATCGAACAGCCCTGAGCGGCACGACCAAAACCCCGAGGAGCTGGAAAATGCCGGGCTGGAACGACGTGCAGAGCTTGAGACCAAGCACGAAGCAGCCGCCGAGCGTACGCAGGAGCGTGATGTTGAAACTTTGAGCCAGGAGGCAGTCGAAAAGGCAGCCGCCCTAGAGAAGGAAGCGAAGAGCAAACAAGAACGGTCGCCTGCCGAGAAGCGTAAAGACACTCCCCTGTCTCGTAAGGCTCAGGAAAAGCTTAATTTCAACCGAACCATGAGCGAGGCACGCAGCCACATGTCAGCACCAAGCCGTGCCTTCTCGAAGGTGATTCACGTACCGGTCGTCGAAAAGACATCGGAAGTCGTCGGATCAACCGTGGCACGACCGAACGCGATACTGGCCGGCTCCCTTGCCGCCTTCATCTTCACCCTTGGACTGTATCTGATTGCAAAATATTACGGCTACCCGCTATCCGGATTCGAAACCATCGGTGCCTTCATATTAGGATGGGTCATCGGCATCATGTTTGACTATCTGCGAGTAATGGTGACCGGTCGTCGAACCTAGCAACTGCCTATACCCCACCTAAGGTCGGCATGACTCGCAACTGCCGACCTATTATTTTTGAAGCTTAATAGAAATCTCGCCGTCGTCGTTCTTATCATCACCGCGCAGGCGAAGGTGTTGATCCTGCCCGCCCAACGAAGCGGCGGCGCCAGGATCAGACTGGGGCGTAAGCGACGTACGTTGCGCCGATGGCTCCTGGGGTGTCTCAGGTGCTGAGGCAGGACGAGCAGCTGGAGGAGTAGTTGTCGGCAGAGGACTCTTCGAGGATGTACCGCCCAACTGCTGGCGCTTCGTCAGCCATTCGTCAAGGAACGATGAGCCGGTCTTATTGCTAGGCGTAGCTGGCATCGCTCCTGGACCACCGCGCTGCAGCCGTCGCATTTCCTCCAGGCGATCGCGCTTCGCCTTGTCTGCCGCACCTAGACGGTCAAAGATCTCTTTCTCAACGACAGCCCGTGGCTTGCCGTATTTGGCGGCCGACAAGCGTTTGAGCGCATCTGCCAACTGCGGGTTGCTCTGCCCCATCGGTGGAACAAACGACATGGAAAATGGTGCGGACGGCACGTTATTGATCATGACACTGGTGATCGACTGGTAGTTCGGCATCTTGGTCAGGTCTTCGGCGTCAAACGTGGGGCTGAATTTCTTTACCAGTATCTCAGCATCAGTGATACCGATGCGTCCGGCGATAACGGTACCGACGTTACCGATGATTGCCTCGCGTATCTTGTCGGTCAGCTGGGTCATGAACTGGTTGCCCAGGATCAGATTGAGACGGTATTTTCGCGCTTCACTCAAAATCGACTCAAAGCTTTCGGTCGCAAAGTTCTGGAACTCGTCGACGTACAGCGAGAAGTCGACCCGCTGATCCTCCGGTATGTCAGCCCGGCCCATGGCGGCAGCCTGAAACTTCATGACGAAGATGATACCAAGTAGTTTTGAGTTCAGCTCACCCATCCGTCCCTTCGAAAGGTTGACCAGCAGAATCTTCTTGTTGTCCATGATGTCGCGGAGGTTGAAGCCGCTTTTCGGCTGCCCGATGATGTTCTTCATGGCATCGTTACTGATGAACGGTCCGAACTTCGAGACGACCCAACTGATGACCTCGCCGGCCTCATTCGAACGCTGGGATGCCGGGAACTCCTTGGTCCAGAAGTCCAGCACCGTCTGATCGGTGACGTACTTCAGTTTGCTTTTCATGAAGTCCTGGTCGATCAGGAGTTTCGGAATGTCGATGAAGGTACCCCCGTTTGGATCACTCATAAGAAGCAAGGCACAGTTGCGGAAAATGTGCTCCAACCGTGGACCGACGATACCGGTGTGGCCAGGGTCGTACAGTCCATACAGCATATTGATGGCTTCTTGTACCAGGAAGTCTTTCTGGTCAGGGTGGTCGTATTCAAACATGTTGAGACCGATCGGATTGGTCATGTCACCCGGGTTGAAATAAATGACGTCTTCGACACGCTCCTTCGGCACCTTGCCGAGCAGGGCCTCGACCGAATCACCATGAGGATCGACGAACGCGAAACCTTTGCCATCCATCATGTCCTGAAATGCCAGGTTTTCAAGTAGCACCGACTTACCCGTGCCAGTCTGACCAATGATGTAAGTATGACGACGACGGTCATTACTACTAAGCCGAATTGGTTTCTTAGTACCGCGGAATTCGTTATATCCCAGCAGGAACCCTTCATCCATTACCTGCGTCGGACCATCGACCTGCTTGCTCATTTGTCGTTGTACTTGTGACGTCGGTATGTTCTTTTGATCTGGGAGATGAAATATTGTAGCAAGTTCAACGGTATTCAATACGTTACCCGTTACCGATTGTGGGAAGAAGCGGAAGATATAGGCCGTTACCAATTCCTCGATGTTACGCGAAACTGCGAATTTGAAACCGTTGTTACTTGGTGAATCGAACAACGAGAAGGCGGAAATGACATTACCAAGCAACGCCTGTGAGCGGGCGGCGGTGTTCGAGGAGACGACCACCCGAATAAGAGTTTCGTAGCCCGGATACCTCGTCTTCTCTTCGATGGATTCGATCGACGCTCGCTCCAGATTGGTTAGCTGCTTATCTTCGGCCTTATCGCCCTGCTCACCTGACTCTGGTGGTTTCCAGAGCGCGCCCATGATGTCTTTGGTAGCACCAAACGCCGCTACGCCTTTTTTCTTACCTTTGTTCTTCGTGATCTTATCGACCTCATTGACTGAACGCTTAGCCCAGCCGTCACTGGCTGGTCGAATCAGGATCTGCACACCGACACCATCTTCACGACCCGCACTCGACAGTGCGTTCAGCAGAGCTCGCGAGGCATCACGCTTCGATTCCTGATAAGTTGCGATGGGAAAGACGTAATCCTTCTTCAGCGTAAACTCACCACCGATGGTACCGCTCATCTTGCCAACTTCGCTGAAGATAGTGTGCTCTTCAACCTCCTGAAGGCGGGCCGACGGATACGCAGCGGCAATGGCCTGTCGAACCACGTCTACCAATACCACGGGAACGACGGTGTAGTAATACACCAGTCCTTCGCGTGCGACGATTTCGAACGAAACATGTCGCTGACCATAAATCTTACTCTTAAATCCTTTAAGGGCGGTACTCGCGATAATGTTATACATCACCTGGGCTTGGCTAAGGACCTCTTCGGTCACGTCGCGCTCGTCGCGTCCACCTGCCTCCAGGTCGTCACTAGAGGGTGGCAGGTGAATCATCATCGGCACCATCTTAAGCCCACGTTCGTAATTCTTTGCTTCCCGTAATGTCCGCTGATACTGCACGAACACGAAGGCACCAGCCACAAGCACGACGAACGCTATGCCGAAAACACCAATGAATGCGCCTAACACCTTATTCGCCCCCTCATGCTCACCTGCCTAATCAGCAGCACCGAGCTCTTTTCCGTATCGTTTCTTCAGATAATCCGCCTGAAGACGCCCTACCTCACGCTCACGGCGGTATGGATCGTCTCGAGTCTCTGCGATAATTTTCTTCGCCTTGTCGACCCATTCCTTTTCTATCAGATCCTCATCGGCGGCAACGGCTGGCAAGTCATCAGTCGCAGCCTTCTGGTCGTCCTGGGTGGGCGCGACAGGAGTCGGCAGTGTTATCGGCACCGGTTGAGCACTTGCCGCAGGGTCGGCGACGCGTTCTTGAGGAGCAGCTTGCTCCTGACGCTCAGGGTTCAGCTGAGGAAGTTCCTCAAATCCTCGCTCAGGGGCTTCCAAGCGTTCTGACGGCTGAGGTGTGCCTCCCGGTAGTGACTCGGGTGAAGAATACTTGGGTTCCATACCGGTCATTATAGCATATGCTTTGCGCTATTTTATCTAGTCGAACGACGCGACACATAGAGGGTGCCCACCCCGAGGAACACAAGAATCAGGATGAATTCGTAGAACCCCAGCGAACCGATTGACTGCATCGCCAGCATCATGACAGGAGCTAACGCCCATACGGTAGCGAAGTAATACGATCGAGCGAGCGACATTGCATGTAGCGGTCGACGAGTCCGCACGCGTCGGCTAAGCCATGCGATCAACTTCGATCCTACCCATATCAGTTCCGTCACACACCCCATGAAGACTACATATAGTAATAAAAAGACGGCCAGAAGCCCCAAAGGACCGACCGTCGATGGATTCGTCGTCTGAAGTACGAGCACCAGCAGCGCGGCTGCGATGAGCGTACTTGAGACGATGAGTTTTCCTACCATAACCACCACTATATCATTACAAGAATCTTGAAGAGCCTGAGCGACCGACTATTATGTCCAGGCAAGCACTGTCCGTTCTAAATGTAAATGTAAACGCGTGTGCCATAGACAGTTGATCGCTCGAGGCATCTGACCGCTCCAGCATGAGCTGGGGCATCCGTTTTGTGAAGGTTCCACATACACGCTGAGTTCTCTCGCTACTAATGGTTTGGACCCGATTAGCAAGGATATACTCAGCGCGAAGGTACTGATTCACGATTTGCTCGACGCAGATGTCTTCTGGGAGAAGCTCGGCGGAGCATCGATAACGCCACGTAGATGCTGAAACTAAAAAGGTGCGTGAGTCACAGGGTAACTCATTATGATGTTTCTGCGCATGCCGTTATCGACTGTCCGTCGATATGTGTAGCTGACTTGTCTGATTGTTAAGGTGTGTTGTGTGGCTTTTTTGTTTTTTTGAAAAGCTTAGGTCCACATTAGCATAAGCACCAGCAATATGCAATAGTCTGAAGGCATTTATACGATGTTTTTATAACAATTTATACGATATATAATCTATAATTTCTTATAACAAGCGTTGATATTAATTACATCAATTTGCACATCCGGTGCAATTTTCCGATAAGAAGTGTACGAAAAATCCATCTTGCAGTTTAATTTTTTACGCGTGATAGGCCCTAGGACCCAGCCTTTACGCCTCGCCTGCCTTATGGCGCTTGCCATACATGGACGTACAGCTACCAGCCACAATCTCCACATAACGGCATGAACGAGTCACCAACTAGCCGTTTCAGTAAGACCCATCGACAGGCACTCACAAGAATCTTTACCAAACGCATGGAATCCCCAATGCGTTTCACGCATCATGCAAAACGAATTGGCTACGATGTGCCGAGCCTGACATCGATTTTTACTATCTGCCTGTAAGTCTTGCTTCACGGCTTGGAAAAAGTTCGCGCGATTGAGCTACCAGGCACCGTTAGACATGTGCGGGGGCCGACCAGACTCTTCATCCACCCTACGTCCCCCGTCCTTAGATCGAGCCGTGTCAGCAATCGCATGGCTATGACCCGGAATAAGCCACATGTGAAAGATCATGCCTGGCTCCGCTACATATAGTGCCTAAATCCATTTGAAATACTACCGAAAAAATCTTTCAAAAAAGTCATTGACACAAGCGTTTTCACGGCATATTATAGGGGTAGCTTCTGAATACAAAAATTATCCAGAGGCCAAAAACAAAAAAGAACGAAAAACTCCACACTAAAACAACCGTTCCTCGCAGGCGGTTGTTTTTTCGTACCGATTATCACCCCCTTCAACGACAAAACCCGACCAGGCTGGTCGGGTTCACTCGTTGGTGGAGCTGGCGGGTACTGCCCCCGCGTCCAATCGGTAACCTACTATCCGTCTACAAGCATAGTTCCATTCGAATTTTTACCATACGGATCCACTTGGAATGGAACCAAGACATGGACCGCACGGATTCCAGTGATGCTTTGGTTACATAAGCTGGAGTACCTTATATGACCTAGCCTGCTGATATAGCGCAACCATCCTTAGCAGGCGTGTGAATGGCTACGGTAGTCTAAATTAGGCTACTTGTAGTGCCAGCGTCTGTGGAGCGAAAACGCTCTTTACAGCTGCAACGGCACTTTGCAATTTAGTAGTTGCAATTAAATAACTGATTACGTCAGTGGATCGGCTTGCAAGATAGTCTGTTAACGTCCGATTGTCGAAAGCTAAAATCAGCCCCAACCCTTTAATTATACCATATTTACATCTATTACCCCTTATGCTTACATAACTGCATGACAAAGGTCGCGAAGGTACTGACGGCAGCACCCGTAGGATACGATGGTTATTGCATTGAGGTGGAGAGCGATATGAAGAACGGCCTACCCAGCCTGCAGATTGTCGGCATGGGTTCAAAAGCCATCGATGAAGCCAAAGAACGTGTGCGTAGCGCTATCGCCAACTCAGACCTCGACTTCCCCGCGAAGAAGCTCGTCATCAACCTAGCGCCCGCTGAGCTACCAAAAGACGGTAGCCATTACGACTTGGCGATCGCCATCGCAATCCTGGTCTCTAGCGGACAGCTGAAGAACCATGAAGTGGCCGATGCCATGTTTGCCGGTGAATTGTCGCTCGATGGCAGTATCCGTCCGGTGCGGGGCGTCATCTCTATCGCCGAGACGGCCGCGCGCCAGGGTGTCACCACTTTGTTCGTACCAACCGCCAACCTCCGTCAGGCAGAATTGGTGTCGGGCATAACCATCATCGGTATCGATAACCTGCGGAGT
Organism: uncultured bacterium; assembly: GCA_965649685.1. Taxonomy (GTDB): domain Bacteria; phylum Patescibacteriota; class Saccharimonadia; order Saccharimonadales; family Saccharimonadaceae; genus UBA1020. Next base: position 13,760 of record CBFGLU010000016.1, read on the forward strand.
CTGTTCCTCCATCTTAAGCAGGAAATGTCACTGCCGGTTCACCAGGCTGAAGTGACACCCGGCCACAGAGACACCCCTTCTGTCACCGACGGACCACTCCTCGATGACGTAGTGGGTCAAGCTCAGGCCAAGCGCGCATTAGTTATCGCTGCGGCCGGTCACCACAACATCTTATTGAATGGCCCTCCTGGCGCCGGCAAGACAATGCTCGCACGTACCCTGCTCTCTCTTATGCCGGCATTGTCGGACGAGGAGCGTATCGCAGTAACGAAACTCCATAGTCTTTCGGGTGAGGCAATCGACGAGGCCGTGACGTTACGCCCTTTCCGTTCGCCTCATCACACCTCTAGCCGCATCTCTCTCGTTGGAGGCGGTAACCCGCCCCGTCCTGGAGATATCAGCCTGGCCCATCACGGTATCTTGTTCCTGGATGAACTTCCGGAATACCCAAGAGCGAACCTCGAGGCGCTGCGTCAACCGCTGGAAGACCGCCACATCTCAATCAGCCGTGCCGCTGGTCATGCGCGGTATCCGGCAGATTTCATGCTGGTAGCAACCATGAACCCCTGCCCTTGCGGCTTTTATGGTGATGACAAGCGTGAATGTTCCTGCAGTCAACCGCAGATCATGAAGTATGCACAACGTCTATCTGGTCCTCTGCTCGATAGAATCGATCTTGTCATCAATGTAAGTCGAATCAATACTACCGACTTAGTACAGTCTAATAATAGACAGAATTCACAACATTCTAGTGCACAGGATTTAATCTATAAAGCTCGTGTGCGCCAAAGCAACAGATACGGTAGTGGTGCTAGTTACAACAGTAACCTATCGTCAAAATTGGTCTCCACTCATATTCAATTGTCCAATGATACGTTGTCATTATTATCGCAAGCAACCGATCGATTGGGGTTGAGCGCTCGTAGCTACTTCAAGCTCATCAAAGTCGCCCGTACCATCGCAGACTTAGAAGGGGCCGATGACGTATCGACCAGCCATGTGGCTGAAGCGCTGCAGTATCGTTTCTCCACCTCTTGAATTATTGGGGTGATTTATGATACTATTGAACCCGAGTTAAACAGCTCATATCAGCGACAAGCCGTACGCGGCAGCAAAAGGAGATCTTACAATCAGTCAACAAATCCGTATCAATGACGCCATCCGTGCCAAAGAGCTACGCGTCATCGGGTCAAGCGGGGAACAACTCGGTATCCTCCCCCGAAACGAAGCACTACGGCTCGCGGAAGACGCAGGAGTTGACCTGGTCGAGATTTCACCAAACGCCGATCCGCCTGTTGCCAAGATCATCGACTGGGGCAAGTACCAGTACCAGAAGATGAAGGAGCAGCAGAAGAACCGGGCTAAGAGTAAGCAGAGCGAGCTCAAGCAAATGCGGTTTGGACTGAAGATCGGCTCCGGGGACCTGGAGATCAAGCTGCGCAAGATCCGTGCCTTCCTCTCGGAAGGTCACAAGGTGCGCATCCAGATCTTTTACCGCGGTCGAGAGATGGCCCACAAGGAATTGGGTTACGACATGATCAACAGGATCATCGGTTTGCTCGAAGACGATGCCGTCGTCGAACAGCAGCCACAGATGGCCGGTCGCAACTTGAGCATAGTAGTAAGGAGTAAATAATGCCAAAGCTGAAAACGCATAAAGGCACCGCCAAGCGCGTGAAGATTACCGCCGGCGGTAAGATCACGAGGCAGCGCGCCTCAGGCGGTCACCTGCTCGCTAAGAAGAGCAAGAGCCGCAAGCGCGCCATCAATACCACCGGTGAAGTAACCGGTTCGATGGCCCGTAACATTAAACGAGCCCTGGGAGTCAAATAATGCGAGTTAAACGAGGCGTCACCGCACGCGCCAAGCACAAGAAAATCCTTAAAGCCGCCAAAGGCATGCAGCACAACCGCACCCGTAGCTTCCGTCTTGCGAAGCAAGGTGTCATCCGTGCCCTACAATACGCCTACCGCGACCGACGCAACAAGAAGCGTGATTTGCGTCAGCTATGGATCACGCGTATCAATGCGGCTGCCCGTGAAAACGGCACCACTTACGGCAAGCTGATCAATGGCCTCAAGAAAGCCAATGTCGAATTGGACCGCAAGGTCCTGGCTGACCTAGCTGTCAACGAGCCGAAGGCATTCGCCGCTGTCGTTAAAAGCGCTAAGTAGCCCGATTGCAGCTCACTTAAAAACTCCCTCGATGATTCGGGGGAGTTTTTAGTAGCAGCTCACCTGTAAGCCGGGTTCTGTCGAGAACGACCATCTATCTAGGCCGCGTGTTGCCACGTCGGCTCATGCGGTTAGCGGACCCCTGGGCGGACTACCCTTTGGTAGGAATCCTCCTTGCAGCAGACAGGGTTTACCTCCTTCGCGCGTCACCGCACGTCGCTGTGGGCTCTTACCCCACTCGTTTCATCCTTACCAGCCGTAACTGGCGGTTTCGTTTCTGTGGCACTTTCCCTAGGGTCTCCCCCGGTTGCCGTTAGCAACTGTCTTGTCCTGTGCTGCCCGGACTTTCCTCTCGCGTCCTTGCGGAGCGCCAGCGATCGTTCAGCGGGCTGCCAGCACGTATTATACCACTTCCCTACGCGTCACCGTTCTCATGAGCGTTCAGGATCTTGTTCACCATGCCGTCAGCTAGCTGGTTGAACTCCCGTCGGACATGAGAGAACGTGACTTTATCGAATTGGGTGGCCAGCTCCTTGATGCGTTCATTAATCGGCCATAGGTCACGGTTCTTGATCTTATAGATGCCGTTCAGCTGGTTGACGACCAGTAGGCTGTCCATACGGAAATCAACCGTCTTCGCCCCCATTTCAAGCGCCTTTTCCAAGCCGAGTCGTACACCGTGGTACTCAGCCTGGTTGTTCGTCGTGATACCCAGGTACATGCCCCCTTGGTGCAACACCTCTTCGTTCGCGTTCATTACCACGAACCCGCTCGCGCTCGGGCCAGGATTGCCGCGAGAGCCGCCATCCGAGTATAAGATGTAGTGACCGTCAGCCGGTGGGGCGCTAGCCTCTGTACCGGGGGCCTCTATCAGATCACCTTTTTTTGCCTCACCTACCTCTTGCTGTGAAATGCCAAGGAGCAGCTTGGCAGATTCAGTCAATTCACCTTGCGATACTTCACCGATTTTTTTCCATTGGTAGTGGTCGTAATTCTCGCTCAGACGGATCTTGGAGCCGCCTTCCCCCAGGCTTACGAGATACAGAATGAAAGTATACTGGATGTCGCGATCATCGTGATCGACGTAGGTCAGGACGTCATACAACTGCGCTGATTGGATCGTCAGACCGGCGTCATCCTTCAGGTAGCGAGACAAGGCATCTTCCGGCTGTTCGCCATACCCCAGCTTACCGCCGGGCAGTTCATATTTTCCAAGGATCGATTGGCGGCCGTTCGCCCGTCGGAGCAATAAGGTCTTATGATCGTCTCTGATAATGGCTCTGACGGATATGAGTTGTTTCACTGGGCTCGCTTTCTGTTTCGTGTTCCTACGCTGATTATACCGTATGGTCGGGGTGACTGGACTTGAACCAGCGACCTCACGGCCCCCAGCCGTGCGCGCTACCAGCTG
>CBFGLU010000017.1:0-17232 GCA_965649685.1 uncultured bacterium
GCACTGCGTGCCCGCAGCGGTGAACTGTCGATCTAAGAAAGGAACGACTTGAAGCGGCTGGGCAGAAAAATAAACGTACGGCTACCACTCTTCTTGCGAGTGGTAGCTTTGTACGTGCTTGCGGGTGTACCTACATGGCTGGTCATAGCCAGCCAGCCACCTGAACCGGTAGTGGCCGTAGCGCCCGCCAGGCCTGTCGTGGTCGTACGCGAAGGTACGCTAAGGACAGGGCAGCCTTCGAAAGTCAGTGTGCCGCGTTTAGGTATCGATCTTGCCATCATCGAAGGTGAATACGACAAGAAGAAAGATGCCTGGACCCTAAGCGACGACAAGGCCCAGTTCGCCACCATGACGTCACTGCCGAACAACGAGGCAGGCAACACGTTCATCTACGGTCATAATACGGATGCGGTATTCGCGCCGCTCGCCTCATTGAAGACCAACGATATCGCCAGGGTGAAGACGACCAACGGTCTGACGTTCCAATACCGCTACACCGGCAAGCAGATCGTCGATCCGAAGACCACATCGATCTTGGCGCCTACCGATACGCCACAGCTGACCCTCATGACCTGCGAAGGTATCTTTAGCCAGACGCGTCGGGTAATGTTCTTCGATTTCGAAAGGATCGTGTAATGCAGCCTGACGCGTTCTTGTCGCCACTCGTGCTGACGGTTAGCGCCATAACCGCCGTATTCTTGATCATACTGACGACGATTGATGCCAAGCGCAGCCGCCATCGGAAGTTCCTACGAAGGCTCATGACCAGCTACGTTATCAAGAAATCCGCCAAACGCTTCAGCGTGATAGTGGAGCTGGACCGTTCGGCCGACACCATCTGGCCGCTACTCGAACATCTATCCGAGCTTGATTACGAGAAGCTGCGAGTCGTGGTGCTGGTACGACACACGGCAGGCAAGCGATCCTTGACCGAGCTGCGTCGCTATCAACGCTCCAACCGGGCACAGCTGAAGCTGTCCGTCATCAGACACCGTAAGGGCCTGGACCGCGATATGTTACTACGTCGTCACACCGATGGGGAACTGGTCATGTGGCTTGGTCGCGACGACCGGCTTGATGCCAAATTTCTACGCCGCGTATCGTTAGAATTCCTCGATCCTTCGCTTGATGCCATCATGCCGCGTATCATCAGCCGACTAGACGATACGTTGGTGGGCGCGGCGACCGCATGGCGGGAAGTTTCCCAGGACCTTTGGTCATCTCTGATGAATGCTAAGACGGAAACGGTAGTCTACCGACGGACGACACTGCTTCGGAACGATATCGCCCATGTCCGTCGCGTCAACGACGCGGTGCTGATTCGACCAAGATTCCGTGCGAGCGGTTTCACGGAGTGGGTCTGGCCACTTGGTCTTACCGTCACCATCGGTATCATCTGCGCAGTCGCCTCGATCGCACTTCCTATGTCGTGGCCGTACGTGGCGCTGGCAGCGATCGGCGGAACCGTCCTGACCCTTGGCCTTATCATGGCATCATTCCCGTATTCATTCATGAATAAGCTGACGCTGCTACTTTTCCTACCGTTCTGGCCGATAATCGCGCTTACGCGCGCAGGTGGTCGCATGATAGGCCGACTACCACTGCGACGCCGGCTTCGCACGCAGACCAGATAGCGCCATAGAGTCCTATCGTGACATCATCTATCACCCCCGTTATAAATACATAGCAAAAAATGTTGACATATAAAGTCAAGAGGCGTATAACAAGAAAATACGCTTCAGATTCCACGGGAGGAATCATCTGATATCGCAAGCCAGTGATGTCATGAGGTGCGTACCACACAATTCGGGAAGAAGGTTTTGTCCGTGACTCACCACGACACCGTCAACAAGAAGAGCGTCACTCGGGTCATCAAGCGCCGTACCGCACAGGGCAACCCCCTGATGAGCAACGACCTGCGAGAGCTGGCCGTCGAGATCGTCGCCGAGCTGGGCACGCACCCGGTGTGCGTCCACAAGGCCGAGGAGACGATCATGTTCCTCATGAAGAACCGCGTCATCGTCCACATCGACGGCGTGCTGCGTCCGCGCAAGGCAGGTGACCCGGTCACCCTGTCGCTGCGCGACAAGCGCATCAACGCCCGGCTCAAGACCCAGCAGCGCGACATGAACCGGCGCCGTGCCAAGAAGTTCCGCCTGGAAGCTCAGCGCCAGCAGGAGCTCCGGACCGCCTGACATCTTCCCACTGCGAGCCGGAGCCGTACCTCACATGAGGGCGGTTCCGGCTCGCCAACAGCCATGCTATTTACCTCCGAACGGAGGTTTTTTATTTGCTACGCGACAATCCCAAACTTCGGTTCGGTCTTCATGCCATGAACGGCTTGCCAGTCGATATCATTTAGGCGCCCTTCATGGTCGCGGTACTGTTTCGCACGCTCCACCATACGCTTGCGTCGTCCGGCGTGAGCCAACGGATGCAGTAGCGAGGCATGCGTGCCGTTCGGCACGAGTTTGATGTCGACGTTCCGGTGTGAAGACCAGGCATCAATGATGACGTCGGGATGCGACATGTCATCGCGACCGTACAGTACGTCGACGCCATGCGCGTCTTGAGGTACCCAGTCGATCATACGTAACGTCTCACCGCTTGATAGTGCCCGCATCGTACCGGTCAGGCTGCTGGCTAGGAAGTTCGGATTCAACGATGACGTGCCGCGTAAAGAAGAAAGTGAGCCTTGCTTGGTAAGACATAGACCGACGGCGACACTGCCGAGCACGGTGTCGGCAAGCCAGTTCGCAACTTCCGGTAAGCGATCGAAGTCGACACCTTCAGGAGCGCAACGCGCCTTGTTGTCAAAGTCGATGATGGTAGCGCCGTAATGTCCCATGTAGGCATACTGACCGGGCGTGGTATTGCTGTCGCGGGAATCTCCGATTGCCACCTGTTCGCGCGGCAAATCATGGAGGCTCGACAGTACGGCGAAGGCCAGCTGTTCAATTTGGGCCGTACGAGCTAGCGACGTTTGAGAGGCCTCCTTCAGTGTCTTTGGCACACGCAGCACTTCAAGTCCACGAGGTAACACCGTAGCGCTGTGTGGTGGCCCCACCTGCAACACCGGCATCTGAGTATCGGCGAATAATTTACGTGAACGGTCAAGGGCATAGCCGTCAATCGTCGTCATCCAGGCGGTGCCGCTCGTGATGGTGAAGTCATGGTCGGTGCGGTAGGCATCATCAGGCACGAACGCACGAGCCCGATGGTCGATACCGTTGACATCAAGACGATACAACACGGATCGGCCGATCTTCCGGCCGCGGCGGGTAATGAACGGTTCATCGTCTAGTTGTTGCAGCTTGGTGATTTCAAGGTCGAAAAAAGGCACCTCTTCAATGTGCCCTTGGTCGATAACGGTGTCTATCATGGTGGCGTCGCCGCGTTGCCACAGCTCTTCGGGTGAAGGGAAGAAGTGGTCGAAGGTCTGACGGGCGAAATGTTTCACATGTGTCTCTTTTCTTCAGTTACTGTAATCATACTCCTTTTACGCGTGAACGCAATCACATTTTTCATACGGCTGCTTGTGCTAGCATGAGCGATTTGCCATAATGTGGCCAAGGAACAAAGTAGGGGGCCCCGCTATCCAACCGATCAATCTGACGCGCTTCTGGCACCGTCGTATCTGCGAAGCTACGATGTTCGTTTCGTTCGCCGTCATCGTCCTATATGTCTTGCCGTACGTCATGATTCCTGGCGTCTTGAGCGAATTCCTGCTTGTCAGCTGGCAAGGACTCATCCTGGCCGCTCTTACGCTGGTCGTAGCATTCGTTTCTTATCTGTGGACGCCCAAGGCCCATTTATCGCTCTATAGCTTCATCGTGTACGCCATGCTGAGCGCCACCACCGCAAGCCTTATTCTTAGCACGGGCAAGATCGGCTCGCCGTTCGTCGCACTCTGGATCGCGCTGGCGGTCTTTTCAGGGGTCTTCGCCATGCGGGGCTTCATCCTGTTCTTCGGCAGCGTGTTCGTATATATCTTGTACGGTTACGTCACCCAGGAGCCCGTAGCCAACCTTATCGTAGCCGGTGTCGCCGGGTTCGCACCGCTTGTCGCCAGCTTCATCATCTGGCACACCAAGTCGACCAAGGACGAGAAACACGACAAGGCATACGCACAGCTGGCCAACGAACTGTCGCACGAAGCCCACAAGGCTGACACCGTCATCAACGCCATCAATGACGGCGTGGTATCGATCGATAAGCAGGGTGTCATCCAGCTGATCAATCCGGCCGCGCAGCGCATGATCGGCTGGGGGCAAAGTGACGCGGTCGGCTTAAGCTATAAATCGGTCATCAAGCTACTCGACCGGTCTGACAAGCCGCTGACCGTCTCGAACGATCCGGTCGAAAAAGTGCTGGCCTCGAACCAAGAGGTCCACAGTGAAGACTTCTCGGTTCAGACGGAAGCCGGCAAGAAGCTGCTTCTTTCTATCGTCGTGTCGCCGATCGGCACGCCTAGTACTGGCGCCATCATGGTATTCCGTGACATGACGAAAGAGAAGGCGGAGGAGCGTGAGCAGGCGGAATTCATCTCGACGGCCTCGCACGAGATGCGCACACCGGTCGCCAGCATTGAAGGCTACTTAGGTCTGGCTCTCAATCCAGCCACCGCCCAGATCGACGAGAAGGCCCGCGACTACATTCAGAAAGCCCAGGAAGCTGCCAAGCACCTTGGCCGACTCTTCCAGGACTTGCTTGACGTGTCGAGGGCTGAAGACGGTCGCCTGTCAAACAACCCTGGCGTGGTCGACGTGGTCGATTTCATCGGGGACGTCGCGGAAGGCTTGCGGCCAAAGGCGGTCGAGAAGGGGCTTCATTTCCTTTACAAGCCCAAGCCTGACAATCAGGCACAGAACGACCGTCTGGTCGCGCCGGTCTTCTACGCCAACGTTGATAACGACCACTTACGTGAGGTGACCGCCAACCTGATAGAGAACGCCATCAAATATACCCTTCAGGGCGATGTCATCGTCGATGTCGACGGCGATGATACCCATGTCCGTATCAGCATCCAAGACAGTGGCATCGGCATTCCGGCCGAAGACATTCCACACCTGTTCCAAAAATTCTATCGTGTCGATAATAGCGATACCCGTGAAATCGGCGGGACCGGTCTTGGTCTGTACCTTTGCCGGCGCCTGGCCGAAGTGATGGGCGGCCAGATCTCGGTGCAAAGCGAATACAAGAAGGGAAGCACCTTCACCCTGGAGGTGCCTCGCATCGATCATCAGGAAGCTGAGCGACTGATGGAGGCCGCCACCGTCGCCGATACCATGATGGACGAGCCGGTCGCTACCATCGCCCCTGAGCCCATCGTCGAACCGCAAGCGCCACTCCAAACCGAATCGGTACCTGCAGTCAGTATGCAACCGACCGGCATTCCGGGCGTCTACCAGTCCCAGCCGGCCGCGGCTCCAGTACAAGCAGCCGTGGCACAACCGGCTCCTCAGCCGATCGCTCCGGCGCAACCGACCGCACCCGTGCAGATGCCCATCCCGCAGCCTAACCCCGTCGCCACACCTGAACCGATTCCTCCACAACCCCTCAGTGCTCCGGCTCAACAGCCGTTCACCCCTGGTCCGCAGAATATCCCGCTCAGTCAGATAGAGTCGAATCCGACGGCCTATACGGCTCGCAGCGGCGTACAGATTCCGGTACGCGGACCAGAGGAATCAAATCAACCATAAGAGGTATGGTATTTTAAAAACCTTACGGTTACAATGGAGCTAATATGGCAAAGATACTACTGGTAGAGGACGACAAGAGTCTTCGCGAAATATACGGGGTGAGGCTACTGGCAGAAGGGTACGACATCGTCAGTGCCGGTGATGGCGAGGAAGCGCTTGCCATGGCCATCAAGGAACGGCCGCAGCTCATCGTCTCCGACGTCATGATGCCGAAGATCTCTGGCTTTGACATGCTTGATATCCTGCGCTCGACCACCGAGACGAAAGATATCAAGGTCATCATGATGACCGCCCTTAGTTCTGAAGACCAACGCCAGCGCGGCCAACAGCTCGGCGCCGATCGCTACCTCGTAAAGTCGCAGGTCGGTATTGAAGATGTCGTCCGAACCGTCCACGAAGTCTTAGGTGACGCACCGGTTGCACCGACTGCCAACGCCTTCGCACCCAGCGCTCCTTCGGCCGTACCGCGACCCGCTCCTGCCGGCGTGCCTGCACGTCCAGAGATGCCACCTGCCGCACCGGCCCCTATGGCAGCACCGGTCGCTCCAGGCCCTCAGCCTAGCCCTATGGCCGCACCCACTCCTGCCGCCGCTCCAGTTACTCCAACGGCACCGGCCGCGCCCGTAACCCCGCCAGCCCCAGTCGCAGCACCAGCACCAAGCCCGATGCCACCGACTGCCGCGCCAAGCACCAGCCTGCCGCAGCCGACCGCACCGTTCTCTACGCCGCGTCCAGCCGGTCTGGCCGACCGTATCATCCAACCGATCGAAAAACCGGTCGACGCCGGTCAGCCTATCGGCGATCTGATGGCGAAGGAACTAGGCGGTGAACCGTCAGCGCCTCCTGCCGCACCGAACCCTGGCGTTCCACCGATGCCATCTTCACCGGAACCAAGCGGCATCGCGTTTGAAGAAACCCCTCGCCAAGATAGCTCGAATCAATAGGAGCTTGCTATACTGGGCACTACCATGTCCGGTCCATTACTTCGCCTTAATAAGCACCTCGCGCTTCAGCTCGGAGTATCGCGTCGTGAAGCCGATGAGATGATTGCGAAAGGTCGCGTATACGTAGACGGTGAAGTCGCCGTCATCGGCGCGCGCATAGCAGCAACGAGCATCGTGGCGGTCGACGGCAAGAACGTAGCGGGGGACACGGCACGTCGTTACGTGGCGTTCCATAAGCCGGTCGGGTACGTTTGCTCGCGTAAGGCACAGGACGATAATCCGACTATCTACGAACTTCTCCCGAAGGAGCTGCATTCGTTAAAGCCAGTCGGTCGGCTCGACAAAGACAGTTCGGGCATCATCCTGCTCTCCAACGACGGCGACTTCGCCTTGCGCATGACGCATCCGCGTTTCGCCAAGACCAAACGATACGAGGTCGCACTGAATCGCGAGCTCGAGCCGATCCATCAACAGATGATCTCAGACTACGGCGTCGAGCTGACCGATGGCACCAGCAAGTTGCTGCTCGAACGTCTTAGCGATGATTCTAGAAAAGAATGGACCGTCACCATGAGTGAAGGCCGTAACCGCCAGATTCGTCGCACGTTTGCCGCACTTGGCTATACGGTTACCATGCTGCACCGGGTCCAATTCGGACCATACCGTCTCGACGACCTTGCGGAAGGTCAGTTCAGCGACGTGCAGCCGTCACAATAGGGCTTCTGAGCGGTCGAGCGCAGCCACGGCAAGTCGGCGCTCAATCTCAAGCAGGCGACGTATCATACCCATTTCACGTTGTTCGTCGCGTAGTTTGCGACCTTCGTCATCAAGCGGACGACCAACTTCACCCGGGTTCCACAGCCGACCTTGGACATAGTGCTGGCCGATCATGCCATGATCCGACACCACGCGCGTGTCAGGGCCGACGATGACAGAATAGGGGACCTGCAGCTCATCCGGCACATAGGAGCTGGCCGCGACCAGACCGCCGCCTACAGGATGACGGAAGTACAGCTCATCCTCCTTTTCGAGCGGTATGGTCAGATGTTCCAGCGGCAAGACGAGTCCGTTCGTCACCTCCACGGCCACGATACCGCTGCCTTCCCGTCGCAAATATTCGGTCTTCGCCATCCTCTGTGTCCTCCAGAATTATTGAACGTATCATCCCAGGTAGCGCCCCGGTTTGTCAACGCCTCTCCACGAAACATGACGCTTATGCTCGCGAAAACCCGCTACCTCTGTTATAATTAGCCCAAGTTATGAGTTCGAAACTTCCTACCGTCGCTATCATCGGTCGTGCCAACGCGGGCAAAAGCTCGCTTTTTAACCGTATGGTGCGTGCACAGCAAGCCATCGTCGCCCGCGAAGCCGGTACGACGCGTGACAACGTGCTCGGTAAGGTCAGTTACGGCGACCACCAGTTCTGGCTGGTCGATACCGCCGGATTGAAGACGGCCGAAGACGAATTCGAAGCTTCGATTCAGGAACAGATCGAGGAAGCGGCCGTTGCCGCCGATGTCATCCTGGTCGTGGTCGACTCTACGCAATATGTCAGCGATGAGGACCGCCTGGTCGCCAAGAAGGCACTCAAAAGCAAGAAGCCAGTACTCCTCATCACCAACAAGGCGGACCTGAAAGAATCATTGGCCGACGAAGAGTTCCGTCGCCTCGGCATCAAAGACATCATCCGTACCTCGGCCGAGCACAATTCCGGTATCAGCGACGTCCTGAAGAAGCTGACCGACCTGCTGCCGCCTAAGCGCGAACGCGAAGCCGACGACGTACTGCGCATCGCGCTGATCGGCCGTCCGAACGTCGGCAAGAGCAACCTGTTCAACACCCTGGCCGGTAAGCAACAAGCGGTCGTCGCCAACATCGCCGGCACCACCCGCGACGTCAACCGCGTACAGATACGCTACAACAAGCGCGCCGTCGAACTGCTGGACACCGCCGGCATCCGCCGACAGGGCAAGCAGGAAGTCGGCATCGAGAAGTTCTCGGTCCTCCGTACGCTCCAGGCCATCGAAGAAGCCGACATCTGCTTCCTACTGATGGATGTGAACGAACTGAACACCCAGCTCGATCAACGGCTGGCAGGTATCATCGCCGAGGCGGGCAAGGGCCTCGTCATCGTCGTGTCCAAGTGGGACAGCGTGGAAGGCAAGGACGCCTACACCCGCGACGCCCTGGCGCCGAAGATTTCCTACAACTTCAAGTTCACGCCATGGGCTCCGCTCATCTTCACTTCAAGCGTCACCGGACAGAACGTCACCAAACTGTTTGACCTCGCCGTCGATATCGACGCACGGCGCAAGCAGGAAACCAAGACCCGTGTATTGAACGAATTGCTCCAGAAAGCCATCCAAAAGCACCCGCCGGCTGGCCTGAAGAACACCCACCCGAAGCTTCGTTACATGGTACAGACCGATGACAACCCGCCATGGTTCGTCATCCACGGTTCGAACCTGAAATTCGTCCACTGGAGCTACAAACGCTACCTGGAACGACTGGTACGTGAAACGTACGATTACTCCGGCACGCCGATCAAGTTCTCTTTCCGTGACGAGAAGCAGATCAAGATGAACAAAGAGCGTATCGCCCAGGGCAAGGCACCGATCAATAAGGGTGCTCAGAAGCAAGAAGAAGCCTAGAAATTAAAACGCCCCCTTGGCGATAGGACCGTGAAGGTCAACTATCGCCAAGGGGTTCCTCCCCATGCGGCGGGGTACCGCGGCCTCAGATGTGGACGCCTAGCGCCTCACCCAGAGGCACGGCCTCGCCCTTGTGACGGTAGGTCGGCTCCGGAAGGTTGGCGACCGCTCGCAGCCTGCGTGTCGGCACGCACTGGGCGTGTTCACGGGCGAGGCGACGGTACTTCCTGTCGTAGTGGCCGGCTGCCAGCGCCCAGATGACGGGCAGGAAGGCCAGGACGGTGACGTACAGGGACAGACGGCTGAAGCCGTCGACACCCTTCGCGTACAGCACGACGGTCAGGCCCAGCAGGGTCAGGAACATCAGGTAGATGAACATGCGGTCGGATCTTGTCAGGTGCGTGCTCGACTCATACTCGGGCATTTCGGATACTCCTTTGGGGAAGGTAGGCGGAGTTGCCTATCTTTTCATTATAACATATTTCTTATGTTTTAGCAATAGTATATACTGGTGTAACAGATATGAAACTGATTTTTGGACTAGGTAATCCCGGCACGAATTACGACGGCACGCGTCATAACGCGGGCTTCATGACACTCAGCCTGCTGGCAGCACGGGAAGGGGCGAGCTTCGCCGATAAGCCAAAGTTCAAGGCATCGGTCGCCGAGCTGAATATCGGCGGCGAAAAGGTATTGGTCGTGAAGCCGGATACCTTTTACAACCTGGTGGGTGAGAGCTACCGTGCCGTGCTCGATTTTTATAAGTTGGATCCAGCCGACACCCTGGTAATACACGACGAACTGGCGCTTCCGTTCGGGACCATACGCACTCGTGTCGGCGGGACGGACGCCGGCAACAATGGCATCAAATCGATCAACCAGCATGGCGGCACCGACTCGAACCGTATCCGTATCGGCATCGCCAATCACCAGCGACAGACGATCGGCGATACCGATTTCGTCCTAGCCCGTTTCACCGCCGAAGAAACCGTCGCCCTGCAGGATAAGGTGCTACCGAAGGTGCTTGAAGCAATCGACGCCTTCCTGGCCGGAAGCCACGCCGTGACCAGCCATAAGCTCGTTGACAGCGGCTCTTCACCTCTGTAAAATTGATAGGTATTTCGTTGAGTAATTGAAGGATCATTAGGTCCTGTCATGGCTCCGAAATCGGAGTTTGACAGGACCAGCCGAGAATGAGGAGAAGGAATTGCTACGCGAGCTCGCGACGGTAGCCGTCGGACTTCAGAACGATGAGGTCGAACGGGTACAGATGGACATCGCTTGGGAGCGTCGCTTCCGTCGTGGACCACTGAGGCCCACGTATCACCACCTGGCGCCGATGCGCTGGGCGACGTTCGCCGGATCACAGGCCCCGTGGGACGACCCGGAGGATCACCGCATCTTCTGTGTGTCCGAACTCGGCTTGCTCGGTGAACTGCTGTCGGACAGCCACCGCCACAAGCGGGTAGTCCGGTTCCTCACGTTGGAGGAGCGGCGAGCACGGGAAGACTTCCTGCGGGATGGTCTCTGGGCGCTCGCCTGCAGCAGTGGCGAACCGATCTCTGACAGCTACTGGATCAACCTGTACCGGTAGCCGGAAAGAGTCCTGTCAAACAGCCCCGTCGTCCTTACAAGGATGACGGGGCGTTTGCATTTCAAAAGATAATTTCCAACCAAAAAGCGCCAGGTAAGGGTGGGCATCACCTGGCGCCGTTTGGCCCTTCAACCCACCCGTACGGGCAAGCGTAGCCCACTCGTTCATACGCAGTAGCTCGCTGGTCAAAGGGATTAGTATGCACACAATACTTTTTATGGCTCGCAGTGGAGGGTAGAATACTACGAACCGCATTGTATGCAACCTAACATAAGTTAGAATAGGGGGTATAAGGTGCGTTTGATTGAACTCGCAGACTCAATCAATCGTTCATCATATTAGCACGCTTTTTGATTTCCGTCAATACCTTTAAACACTTTTTGTATGAAAATCAATACTATTTCTCCAGAGAAGAATGAATATCTCCAGATAGTAGCTAGTATTGCAAAGTCTCCAGAATTATTTCATTACGCTGGTACGATACCGGACAAACGGCGGCCCAGCGTCGCCATCGTCGGCACCCGCAAACCGACACCCTACGGCAAGGAAGTGACCTATCGGCTTGCGTCCGATCTGGCGTCGCGCGGCGTCGTGATCGTAAGTGGTCTGGCGCTCGGCATCGATGCGGTGGCACATTCCGCCGCGCTTGAAGCCGGTGGCACTACCATTGCCATACTTGGAAATGGCTTACCTGATATCTATCCCGCTTTCAATGCCTCGCTGGCGCGACGGATCATCGAGGGTGGCGGAGCGCTGTTAAGCGAATACCCGCCCCATACGAAGGCCCGGCCATACCACTTCCTAGAGCGTAACCGGCTGGTCGCCGGTCTGAGCGACGCGGTCATCATCACCGAGGCGGCGCTACGTAGCGGCACTTTGAACACGGCCGCCCATGCCATAGAGCAGGGGAAGGACGTTTTCGTCGTACCAGGCAACATCACCAACCCGCTATCGGCCGGTTGCAATGCGCTCATCAAGCAAGGTGCGTTCCTGCTGACTGAAGCTAATGATGTGCTTGATCGGGTTGCTCCAAAGGCTCGCGACGATCACCAGACACAGCTTCCACTTGGTCGTACCGAACTGGAAACGAAGATCATCGGACTGATCGCTCAAGGGATTCGCGAGGGCGACGAGCTGCTTGAACGCGCCGCCTGCGATCCGACGGACTTCGCGACCTCACTTACCATGCTGGAACTATCCGGAAGCATCCGGGCACTTGGCGCCAACCGTTGGACGCTCGGATAGCGAGCTACGCTTCTACGAGCTGACGTCGTCGGCAATCCGCCTGGATCATGGCAACCATCGTCTGTATGATCTCTGTCAGCTCTTCGGCGTTCTTGTCGGGGTTCGCACCGACGATCTCTTCCGCCAGATCATGCGCATCGACGTACATCTCGGCGTCGACCGGATGACCAGCCGCTGCCAGTTCGTCCAACCTCGCGATCAGCAGGTTTGCCACATGGGCCGTATACCTCGGGTGTTCGATGGCAAGTTCAGCCATGGCCGCGCTGTATTCCTCAAGGGTCAACTCGGCATGAAGCAGGACTACTTCTTCGCGCTCGTGCGGCTCCAGCCCACCGTGTTGGGCTTCATGCGCCGCCCAATATACCAGCTCCGCCTCTAGCTCCGTGATCCGACTGGACTCAACCGTCTCGCACTGCAGATCCGAGATGCCCTCGAACGCAGGCGTCATATCGGCAGCAACCTCGTTGCCATGCCCGCCCAGACCGTTGGCGATTTCACGGCGCAATAAATCTTCGTCGAATGGATACCCTAGACCACGTTTATATAGTTCCGACATACTCTTTCCCGTTTTTTTAGATTGCTTAGGCGCCTGGTGTTGGTGTTTGCACTATGCGTCGTCACCCCCAGTATGCTCTTCGGAAAATCCTCAGTCAACAGGTAGATTTTACAAAATGACAGGCATTGCGTAGTATAGGCACTTGTGTCACGCTTAAGCGACAAGCAGTATGAGTAAGAACTTAGTAATAGTAGAGTCACCAGCCAAAGCAAAAACCATCGAGAAATACCTCGGTAAGGATTTCACCGTGCTTTCGAGTATCGGTCATATCCGATCGATCGCCAAGAAGACCAAGGACGGCACGCCCCCAGTCGACGTGAAGAACGGTTTCAAGACCGTCTACGAGGTCGACCCCGAGAAGAAGAAGGTCATCACCGAACTGAAGAAGGCCGTCAAAGCCGCCGACGACGTATGGCTTGCGACCGATGAAGACCGCGAAGGTGAAGCCATCGCTTGGCATTTATGTGAAGTGCTCAAACTTGATCCGTCAAAGACCAAGCGTATCGTCTTCCATGAGATCACGAAGGATGCGATCACCGAAGCGGTCAAGAAGCCGCGTACGGTCGATATGAGACTGGTCGAGGCCCAGCAGGCCCGTCAGATCCTCGACCGCCTGGTCGGGTTCGAGCTGAGTCCTGTCGTTTGGCAGAAGGTTCCGGGTGGCAAGAGTGCCGGTCGCGTACAGAGTCCGGCCGTCAGGTTGCTGGTCGAACGTGAGCGCGAGATCCGTGCGTTCGAAGGCTCGTTCCAGTTCAAGGTAACCGCCCAGTTCCTGCATGACGGCGAAGAGGTGAAAGCGGAATTGCCGCAGCGCTTTGACACCGAGGAAGAAGCCCGCGCGTTCCTGGAAAGCCTTTCCGGAGCCAGCTTCATCGTTACCGATGTCACCAACAGCCCAAGCACCCGTAACCCGGCCGCTCCGTTCACTACCAGTACCCTGCAGCAGGATGCCAACGCCAAGCTCGGCTTCGGTTCGAAGGCCACCATGGCCGCCGCCCAGAAGCTGTACCAGGCAGGTAAGATCACTTATATGCGTACCGACTCCGTCAACTTAAGCGGACAGGCCATCGCCAGCGCAGCCTCATATATAAAGAGTGCGTTCGGTGAGCAATACTCGCAGGTGCGCAAGTTCAAGACCAAGAGCTCATCTGCCCAAGAAGCCCACGAGGCTATCCGTCCGACCGACATGGCGCTCGAAAAGGCTAGTAGCAATGAATACGACCAGAAGCTATACGATCTGATCCGTCGCCGTGCGCTTGCCAGCCAGATGGCGCCCGCCCAGCTGGAGAAGACCACTGTCACCATCACCATCTCTTCCCGCAACGAAATCTTCGAGGCCAAGGGCGAAGTCGTCATTTTCGACGGGTTCCTGAAGGTGTACGGCGGTAGCAAGAAAGAGGCCGACCTATTGCCGGCTATGGTGTCCGGCGACCAGCTGAAGCTTGCCGAAGCCAACGCGCGCCAGGTATTCGCCCGTCCGCCGGCACGCTACACCGAAGGTAGCCTAGTGAAGAAGCTCGAAGACCTCGGTATCGGTCGTCCGAGTACCTATGCAACCATCATTGATACCGTCCAGACCCGTGGCTACGTTGAAAAAGGTGAGGGCGAGGGCACGGCGCGTGACGTCATCATCCTGAAGACCGCTGGCGCCGATGTCGAACGGGAGATCGTACAGGAAAAGACTGGCGCCGACCGCGGCAAACTGGTACCGACACCAAGCGGAGAACTGATCGCCGACTTCCTGACCGATCACTTCGACCAAGTGGTCGACTACGGTTTCACCGCCAGCGTCGAAGAACATTTCGACGATATCGCCAGCGCCAAGCTGGCCAAGGAAGCCATGCTGAAATCGTTCTACGAGCCGTTCCATGAGCTGATCGTGAAATCCGGCGGAATCGACCGTTCGACCGTCGGCGCCAGCCGGGAAATCGGCAATGACCCGAAGACCGGCAAACCAATCATTGCCCGTTTCGGCCGTTTCGGCCCTATGTTGCAGCTCGGCGACACCGAAGACAAAGAGAACAAGCCCGAGTTCGCACCACTGCCTGCCGGCACCCGCATCGAAACCGTCACGCTCGAGCAGGCCCTGCACGCCTTCAAGCTGCCACGATTGGTCGGCCAAACGAAGGAAGGACTTGATATCAAGGCGAACGTCGGCCGTTTCGGTCCATACATCCAAGTAGGCAAGCTGTTCGTCAGTATTCGTCCGGAAGACCCGCACACCATCAGCCTCGAGAAAGCGCTCGAACTCTACGAAGCAAAACTTAAGGCTGAAGCCGAGAAAAACATAGCCGACTTCGGCGATGGAGTAAAAGTTTTGAACGGTCGCTACGGGCCTTACGTTACCGATGGCAGCAAGAATGCCAAGATTCCAAAGGATACCGACCCAAAGACCGTCACCCACGAGCAGGCTAAAGAGCTGCTAGCGGCCGCTCCTGCCAAGAAGGGTCGGGCTCGGCGTACCACAACCCGCAAGAAGTAGTCCCGTCTGATCATTGACTATATCGTGGCTTTGTTTCATATTAATAAGCAATGACTCCCCGAGAAATGAGCCCCGAGATCATCCGTCTGACCGAACGTTACCCATACGAAGTGATCAGCGTGGCCGGATCCATCGCCGAGCATTATTCGGTAGCTCAGATGACCGATATCCTGTCGGATGACGACATGGTTGATATGTACGCCAGCGCGGCAGCCGAGCGTCGATCCCACTTCGCTAGTCTACGTAAAGAGGGAAATACAGAGGTCAAAGACAGGCAGGTCCGCCAAGAACTGGCACGATCCGCTTTCAACTACATTGCCGACGTACGTGGATTGTGGCACCGGGATACTCGGACCGACCTACGAAACATCGCCTAAGTGTGACACTACTGTGCCACACTTTTTTTAATAAAAAAGTTCCAAAATACTATTTACCATAAGCGTCTAGAATGTGCTATAATTATTCATATCGGACAATGTGTTTGACGAAATTTGTACATTGTTTTATAATGTACCTAAGAACTTGAAAACTTTTAATCGTATCGCCGAGAGGAACATCACGGATATGGAACAAACAGCCCACGCCGACATGGCAACCAGCCTGACCAACGCGGTCAACGACATCCTGGGTGTCATCGAGCAGGAACGTGAGCGCGAGATCATCACGCGTCGTTTCGGGCTGTTTGACCGGAAAGAGACCCTTGAGCAGATCGGTGAGTTACTCGGCATTACCCGCGAACGGGTTCGTCAACTTGAAAAAGCCATCCTTATCCGCCTGAAGCTGGCTGCCGAAGCTGGCAAGGTACCTTCGGTCCACGAGGTCGAACGTCACCTGGTACGTCATCTGTCGGAACAGGGAAGGGTGGCTCGTGTCAGCGACGTTGCCAGCCAGCTGGTAGGCCACGAAGCCGACACGCAACAGAAGGCGCACGTCGCGTTCATCGCCGAGCTTTCACCAAGCATCTCGGTCCTGAACGAGAACGATGATTACCACCACGCCATCGGTATCCGTGAACACGCCGACGAGAAGAAGATCAAGGCGCACGTCGAAGAGATCGTCAAGACCATCAAGCAACATGGCGAGCCTATCGGTATCGAAGAACTGCATGGCAAACTGAACCACGAGCACCCGTCTCATGTACGCGCTCTTGCATCTACATCGAAAAAACTGGCTAGCTTGAAAGACCAATGGGGACTTGTCAAGTGGCCGACCGTCAACCCGAAGAACATCCGCGACAAGATTTACGTGGTCCTGGCTGACAACGGCAAACCGATGCACTTCTCTGACATCGCGAAAAGCATTAAGAAAAGCGACTTCAAGCGCAAAGATGTCACCACGCAGGCCATTCACAACGAACTTATCAAGGACAAGCGTTTCGTCCTGATCGGTCGCGGCATCTACGCACTTGACAGCTGGGGTTACTCGAAGGGAACCGTCGCCGACATCATCGCCGACGTCCTGCGCAAAGCTGGTGAGCCGCTGCACCGTGACGAGATCGTCAAACGCGTACTGAAGAGCCGTCAGGTGAAAGAAACCACCATCTTGCTGAACCTGCAGTCGAAGTCGCAGTTCAAGCGTGTCTCGAAGGCGACATACCAGCTGGTAGAGCCGTCCTAATACCGTTGCAATACCGGTAGGCTGGTGCGACAATAAGACCAGAGTTTATATGCCTGTGCTTTCTTGGATACTCGAGACCTTGCTGCAGTGGTACGTATGGATACCACTCGTACTAATCCTGCTTTATGCCACCTGGCGGAATTACCGCGTGGCACCGCCATTGCCCGACAGCGAGACAAGCCTGCTGATCCTTGAGATCCCAAAAGCTAACGACAAGTCCGAGCTGGCCGCCGAACAGTTGTTCGCCAGTCTGCACGGCATCTTGCGCGACAAGACCGAACTGAAGCTGAATCACGGCATCCAGGAGCATTTGAGCTTCGAGATCGCTTCGGTCAACGGCCAGATCCGCTTCTACGTATGGGTGCCGAAAGCCCTGCAAAGCTTCGTCGAAGGCCAGATATATTCCCAGTATCCGACCGTGCAGATTCACGCCGCCGATGA
>CBFGLU010000018.1:0-14600 GCA_965649685.1 uncultured bacterium
CATCAGCGGCGATTATACTGCCACAAGTGGGAAACTAGCACGGTGCCGAATTATAGAAATAGCCATCCGAATAGGATGGCTTTTCTCTTTCCTTGACTACGTCGTTACGGTGCCTATGGTAAAATGACAGATGAAAATGAAGTCTGTGAGAGGGCGCATAGGGGCAATGCTGATAACCATATTGATGGTCGGTTTGCTTATAGTGCCGGTCACGGACGCGACGACGCAGGATACCATCAAGCCTGCGGATTACTCCGACTTGCGTCAGACTGTCGCGAAAGTGAAGTTGCCGGCGATTCCGCGGCCGGCCTGGTTGACGAAACAGATCGCCGACGAGGCGGCCGCCAAGGCTGCAGCCCAACGCAAAGCCGCGAACACCGTGACGGTAACCTATGATGTTACGACCCGGGGCGTGGTGACGTCGAATGTGGCCGAGTTTCGTCAACATGCCAACGCTACGCTGAATGATAGCCGCGGTTGGGCGCGTATGAACGTGGTGTTCCGAGAAGTGGCGGGTGGTGGTATGTTCACGTTGGTGCTCGCCGAGGCAAGTCAGCTGCCGACGTTCTCGAGCGGCTGTAGCAGCGAGTATAGCTGCCGGGCGGGTCGTTACGTGATTATCAACCAGACACGCTGGCAGCAGGCGACACCAAGCTGGAACCAGGCGGGCGGCAGCCTGCGCAACTATCAGCATATGGTGATAAACCATGAAGTCGGCCACTGGCTTGGGCACGGGCACCGCGACTGCGGTGCGGCTGGCCAGCCGGCGCCGGTAATGCAGCAGCAATCGATGGATCTTCAAGGCTGTTCGTTCAATCCATGGCCGCTTGCGAGTGAGCTGTACTCACCGCAGTTAGGAGTCATATAGCATGAAGATGCCACGGACCCGTCGTAGACTGCCGATCGTCCCGATTATCCTGGGAGTGATGGTGGCCGCGCTGCTTGTAGCCGGTCTGACTGGTTGGCAGCGGTGGCGACAGCTTGAAACTACGGGCCAGACGCGCACGCAGGCCGTCCGCCGGGCGTTCGTAACGGCGACAGATCCACAAGTCGAGCGTGCCGTGCGCATGCAGGCGGTCGATAGACTGGCGGAATATGATAATGAGCCTCTCGTCTGTGAGGGTGCTTGGTGGTATGGCTGGCTGGCAGACGTGCTTCCGGGTGCGAAGCAGGCGGCCGAGAAGTGCATGCGGCAACAGGCGATCATTAATCCGGTGACGAAACAGGCCGCTGTTTTGACGCAGTATCTCGAGCAGGAGGCCTTGCTTACTCCGATCATCGGCTCGCTTGTCATCGACGGCACGAAACCGGACTGGCAATCCAACGCCGCAGCCGCCGCGGCGAATGCCGAGAAGAAGCTTGGGGCTATCAGCCGACCGTCCAACGCCTTCAAGCCTACCCTGGAGACAGCCAAGCAGCAGGTGAAAACCATTAGCACGCGCTGGCGCGTGCTAAACGAGGCCTCAACGAAGCAGGATCGTAAGGCATATGAGGCGGCCATTGATGGGGTGGATAATGCCTATTCCGGACTACTGGTGGTGGCCGACGCCTCTGATGACGCCATTGCCGATCTGCTTGAACTCCTGCTGGAAGCCGGCACAAAGCTGTAGCCTCTAACTCACAATAAAAGAACGACCTGTCTCGCAGAGCAGGTCGTTTTCGTTTGAAATCTAATTTTGGATTCAAACAGGTGCCAGGTTCCGAATATCGAAACTACCTCTATGATATAGCACCATGCGCATAAGCACAATACTTTTTAAACAATAAAAACGTATATGGTAAATATTGACAAAAAGCATAAGCTATGATATATTCAAATCATACACATGTCACATGTGAGGTAAACGGAGGGCCGACCACTGTTAGGTGGAGGCTCTTTTTAAGTAAGAAGGAGTTGAACGAAATGGCTGGAACAGTAGCTGGCGGCAAGAAAGCCGCTGCCAAGAACCTACAAAAAGACCCGAACTTCTATGCGAAAATCGGTTCCAAGGGTGGTAAGAACGGTCGTACTGGTGGTTTTGCCGCCAACCCTGAGCTTGCCCGCATCGCAGGCGCCAAAGGTGGACGTATCTCACGTCGCCGTAAGGTGTCTGAAGCCGACAAGGCAGCCTAGCTAATAGGTGTTATCACAAAAGGCTCCCGTTTCGACGGGAGCCTTTTGGTGTATGAAGGATGCTTAAGATTTATAGCGACGCAGGGCGCAGGTGCGTGCCTCGTTGACACGCCACTCGTGGCGGCAGGTAAGGCAGCGGTAGAGGTGTTTCTTCGTTTCCAGGCCGGTCGCACCGCAATTAGGGCAGACGCTGCGGGCATGCATCCAGTCGCGGTAGGTGTCCATGTCGTGGTGTATCACGTCACCGGCGACCTCGACATCGTATTTGGGAGCCAGTTCCATACGGGCATGCTGCCAGGCATCACGCTCCATGGCAATCAAGTCGATGTCACGTTCGTACCGGTGGTGACCAAGCAACGCATGACTTAGCTCGTGAAGCAGGCGGGCGTCAAAATACGGATCTGACAGATCGTAGACGATCACCCGTTCGGTCGGATTCCACTCGAAGCCTTCGCCTGGGGTAAACGTCAGGTCCTGGTGGTCGTGTTCGATCCGCTCAAGCAGCGGCTGCTCGGTCGAGGGCATGGTAATAGCATCCATAAATGACGGCTTCTTCCGGATGGACGGCCTGCACGAGGCGCGGACAAGGAATGTGTTCAGGTAATTGGGACGTCAGTAGCCGCGTCAGTTCATCGGAGTAACGTTCGAAATACGTGCCGATACTACCGCCGAATACGATGACATCAGGCTGCAACAGCGGAATGGCAGCGAGAAAACCGCGAGAGATTCGATCGGCGATCTGATGCCAGGTCGCATCATCATCGATGTCGCGGGCGTAACGGCCGTAGGTCTGGTAAATGGCCGAACCGGATGCGAAATCTTCCCATTTCTGCGGATGACCATCGAATTCAATCATCATGTGGCCTCCTTCGCTTGAGGCGAGGGCAGGATCGATCTGACCATCGGTAATGACGCCCGTGCCGATGCCGGTTGAGATGGTGACATACAGGACTGTTCGGGGTAGCGGGTCGAGGGCACGTGCCTCGGCTAGACCGGCCAGGTTCGCGTCGTTATCGACCAGTACTGGTATGTCGTAGCGGCTGCGGAACGCACCGGCCACGTCGAAATCAGTCCAATCTAGGTGGCCGCACCACTTTGCGACCCCGTCTTGTACCAGGCCTGGAATGGCGATTGACAGGGCGCTTGGCGCTTCGCCCTTAGTCAGCTCATCGATGGCCTGACTGACCTGATTCACGTATTCATCGGTGTCGGGTGGTGTCGGGAAGCGCTGGCTGCCGGCTAGGGCACCATCCACGTCGAAGATGGCAACTAGCGTTTTCGTTCCTCCCGTATCGACCGCGACTAACATAGGTGCCTCCAGTGTAGCAAGCCGAAGGGGTGCTTGTCATCCGTTGCGTACAGGGCTACAATGTTATGTAAATAACTGCGAGGAGTATGAGGTGAAACAGAGGCGATTACAGGGTGGATCGTTGGCGAGCTATATCATCGTAGCCGTGCTGCTAGGGGTGGTATTGGTCGGCGGAATCTACGGGCTGCAGCGCTATAACGCGGCTCAGAGCGAAGTGGCGAAGCGCGACGAGACCAAGCGGGGTACCGCGAATGACAAGCCGCAGGATGAGACTCCTGCGACGGGTGATGACAAGACGTCTGAAGAAAACGCACCGTCATCCGATGACACCACGCCCGAGGAGGCCCCGGTGAATGAGAGTACCCGGAACGAAGGCACGGGAGCCGACGAGCTGCCAGCGACCGGTCCGAACGACGGATTGCTGACCGCTGTCACGCTGGCCGGTCTGACCTACGCCGGCGTCAGCCTGGCCCGCTCCCGCCACTGGACTTCCAGAGGCAACTAAGGTACAATACACAACCAGTGCAGGAGCCTCGGCGAGCAAGACTCTACCTTGCCATGGCACCTCTCAATATCATTTAAGGAAGGAGTCTTATTAGACTTATGGCAACAAAAGCCGCAATCACAATGGACGACCTGCTCGCACAAGAAAGCAGTGTCAAACAACTGGTAGCCGGAGAAACCATCACCGGTACCGTATTAACCCTGAAGAAACATGAAGTACTGATTGACCTCGGTGCCCAGGGAGTTGGCCTGGTGCCACGCCGCGAAGTCGGTTTTTCTCGCAGTCTGAACGTCGGTGACGAAGTTACCGCCAGCATCGTCGACTCAGAGCTCGACAACGGTTACTCACTCCTCAGCCTGCGCAAGGCTGCCAAGGACCGAGGCTGGGAAGAAGTTATCGCCCGCCAGGAAGCTGGTGAGATCATCGATGTCACACCATATGACGCCAACCGTGGTGGTCTGCTGGTCGAATACGAAGGTGTCCGTGGATTCCTACCGGTTTCACAGCTGTCTGCCGAACACTATCCACGTGTCGGTTCGAGCGACAAGGACGAGATCCTTCAGCGCCTGAACGTCCTGATCGGCAAGGAAATGAAAGTCCGCATCCTTGATGCTGACCGTCGTGCCAACAAGCTGATCTTCAGCGAGAAGGAAGCGATCAAGGACGGTCTGGCCGCCCGCTTCGAGAAGCTCAAGGTCGGTGATACCGTCAAGGGTGTCGCCACCGGTGTGGTCGACTTCGGTGTCTTCGTTAACGTCGAAGGTATCGAGGGTCTGGTCCACATCTCTGAAATCTCATGGGAGCGCGTCAACAACCCGAGCGACTACGTGAAGGTCGGTGACCAACTTGAAGCCAAGATCATCTCGATCGACAAGGATCGCCTGAGTCTGAGCATGAAGCAGCTCACCAAGGATCCATGGTTGGACGAAGTCGAAAGCCTGAAGAAGGGCAGCGACGTCGAAGGTACGGTCACCCGTATCACCCCGTTCGGCGCCTTCGTACAGCTTAGTCCGGCCGTTGAAGCCCTAGTTCACATCTCTGAGCTTGGTGGCGGCAATGACGTCGACCCTGAGAAGGTCTTCACGCTGAATGAGCGTAAGAACTTCACCGTCCTGGATGTCGATCGCGACAACCGCAAGATTTCCCTGACACTGAAGAAATAACCCGCATACACTAACACCCCTATGAACGGGCAGGAAGGAGCAACCCCATGGCCGAAGCAGAAAAGATTGTCTCTGTGGCTGATGCCATCACCGTTGGTGAACTGGCAGACTTGCTCAACCTGCCCGTCACCACGTTGATCGGCGAGCTGTTCAAGAACGGCATCATCGCCACCATCAATCAGAAGATCGACTTCGAGACCGCGACCATCATCGTCGAAGAACTTGGTCTCGATGTGAAACTTGAGAAGCGTGAGGCAGCGAACGGCGCCACCCGTGAAGAGCACCAGCTCAGCGACAAGGCCGTCGAACGACCACCGATCGTCGCCGTCATGGGTCATGTCGACCACGGTAAGACCAGCTTGCTCGACGCTATCCTTGAGACCAAGACGGTCGAAGGCGAAGCCGGCGGTATCACGCAGCACATCTCCGCCTACCAGGTGGAAAAGGACGGTCGGAAGATCACCTTACTCGACACTCCCGGTCACGAAGCCTTTGCGGCGCTTCGCCAGCACGGTGCGACTTTGACCGACGTGGTCATCATCGTGGTCGCGGCCGACGACGGCGTCAAGCCGCAGACGGTCGAAGCGATCCGTTTCGCCCGCGAAGCCAACGCCCGTATCGTCGTGGCCATCAACAAGATGGACAAAGAGACTGCCAATCCGCAGCTGGTCAAGACGCAGCTTGCATCTGAACACGGCCTGAACCCCGAAGAATGGGGCGGTGACGTCATCATGGTAGAGGTAAGCGCCAAGACCGGCCAGAACCTCGACAAATTACTCGAGAACGTCCTGCTTATCGCCGATTTGGAAGAGCTGAAGGCCGACGAACACGTGCCGGCCAAAGGGTTGGTAATCGAAGCGCACATGGAAACCGGCCGCGGTTCCGTCGTCGGCCTATTGGTCGAGCACGGCAAGCTGCACCCGGGTAACTACCTGGTAGCCGGCACCAGCTACGGCAAAGTGCGCACCCTGCTTGATTTCAAGGGCAAGGCGTTGAAAGAAGCCGGTCCATCTACCCCCGTTACCGTGACCGGATTCAAGGACCTGCCACAGTTCGGTGACTCGTTCGACGTCTACAAGAACGAAAAAGAGGCCCGCCAGGCCACCGTAACCAACCGTCTCGAACGCGAACGCGAAGCCGCAAGCACCAACGTCACTTCGGCCGACATGCTGAAGCTAATGACCCAGAAGCAGGAAGCGGCTGAATTCAACGTCATCGTCAAGGCGGACGTGCAGGGTTCACTGACCAGTGTCATGGACAGTCTGCGTCTGATCGAGACCGGTGGTGCCGTCAACTTGCGGATCGTCGGCTCGGGCGTCGGTAACATCTCTGAAAATGATGTCCATCTGGCTGCTACCGAGGGTACGGTCATCTACGGTTTCAGCGTCGACCTGCCGCCGGCCGTCAAGCGCCAGGCCACCCGCGACAAGGTTGAGGTACGCATCTACAACGTCATTTATGAGCTGCTCGACAATGCGAAGGCCAGTATGGAAGCGTTGCTCGCACCCGAGGTGGTCGAGACCGAAATCGGTACGCTTACCATCAAGGGCATCTTCCGCACCCTGAAAGAAGAAGTCATCGCCGGTGGTGAAGTCACCAGCGGTAAGATCAGTCCAGGCCTGTTGGTCCGTGTGAAGCGCGGTGATGAACAATTGGCGGAGGTTGAGGTTACCAAGGTCCAGCGCGGCCAAGCCGAAACCAAGGACGTGTTCGAAGGTGAAATGTGTGGTCTGAGCCTGAAGACCAACAAGAAGCTTCTGCTTGAAGAAGGTGACAAGCTTGAGTTCTTCACCCGTGAACTTGTCAAACGGACGCTTGCCTAGATATTGACAAAAAAGCATAAAAGTGATAAAATGTCCCCTGCAATGAAGCGGGGGACGTTTCGTTGGGCAGGTTAACAATTAGGGTTCGTGTACCGATAGTATGGCCGAGCATGGCTTCTCCCCGTAACGGGTCGAGAGCCGGACGTGCCATACCGGTGAACATATTTTGATCCAGCGGATGTAGCAGCAGATCGCGGCGAGAGAAACACTCTCGCGCCGTGATCACTGCTATGTCCGGACAAGCAGTGGTACCTTTGTCGACCGGCGATCCGTCCGGTTGATATCTACCATCACAGAAAGAGGCAGGTCACATGACCGAGTCCCAGCAGCCCAAGCAGCCCGCCAAGAAGGCGGCCAGCCCGCACCGCAAGGTGCTCGAGGGTGCGTTCAGCCCCGCGGTCGTCGACGCCATCGACGGTCGCATCAAGGAGGTCTCACTCGAGACCCTCGCCGAGGTCAAGCAGCAGCTCGTCGACCTGATCGAGGAGCACAAGCGGACCATCGCCGAGATCAACGCCATGCCGGCCTCGCCGGAGCGCGACCGGGCCGTCGCGGCGGCCAAGGAGGCCTCCGCGGAGGTCAAGGCCGCAGGCGCCGAGGTCAACGAGGTCCTCGCTCAGGAGCGCGCCGGCCAGCCGGCCGCTTCCGAGCAGGTCCAGCAGGCCGGTGAGTCCGTCGAGCGCGCGAAGGAGTCGGTCAAGCAGTCCTCCGAGGAGGTGAGCCGCCAGCTCTCCGCCCTCAAGGAGCAGGGTGACGCCCACCAGGCCATCCTTGCCGTCGAGCACGACGGCAAGCGGCCGGACAGCCGTCTCGACGCCATCGAGAAGGACGTGGCCGACCTGAAGGCCTGGAAGGGTGGTGCGGACGAGCGCATCGAGGGTGCGCAGGACACGGCCAACCGTGCCTGGGCCACCGCCCGTGCGTCCGCCAGCAGCGACCACGCGCTCCGGCGCGGGTCGACGTGGGCGCTCATCGTCTTCGTGACGGTGTTCGTCCTCTACCTGCTCATCTGGGGGCTGACCGGTCTCGACTGGACGCTGCGCGACCAGTTCGCGTGGCCGTTCGGCCTGGCGGCGCTGGCGTTCTTCGTCGGCGTCATCACTGCCACGGCCGCCCGTGCCGAAGCCTCCGCATCCGCGGAGTCCGAGGCGAGTCATCACGGTGATGGCCGCAGGGGTGCCGGACTCGGCATCTTCCGCGACCGTCATCACGACCACGACGAGGACCGTTCCTCCGGGGCTTCGGCCTCGGCGGACGCGCGTGCCAACAGCCGATGAGGCGACTCGGCATCATGATCGGGGGAGGGGGCGCCGCAGCCGCGGCGTTCCTTCTCCTGATCGGTCCCGTCAACTGGAGTGCCGCCGATGATCCTTCGGGGTCACCGACTGACACGCCGACGTCGGCGAGTCCGTCTCCGACGGATGACCCGAGTGACGATCCCTCTGATGATCCTACCGAAAAGGCTTGCGACGAGCGGTCGGCCACCCAGGCCTACCTCTCCGAACAGGGCTTCGGTCGGAAGGACTACGTCATCGGATCGAAGGTCGACTGGCAGAAGGTGCCGTACGTCAACGACGCCGGCGCCTTCTCGTCACCGCTCCGCACCCAGGCCGCGCTGACACGCTTCCTGGATGCGGGCACGCCGCAGTCGGACGCCGCCCGATCCCTCATGGGAGACGGCGATGCCGACTTCGTCATGGTCCAGTTCCGAACCCCCGTCTCGTACGAGGGCAACTGGTACTGGCTCGATGATCGTGCCAAGCAGGGAGGGCGTGAGCTCTCGCGAGCTGGTGACATCTGGTGGCTCAACGTCGACGCCGACTGTTCGATCGATCCTTCGGGTTCGATCCGGGCCGTCTGCGGCAACGTCGGGCTCGACTGGATCAGACCGGCTGCCAAGGTCGACTGACCGTTCACCGTCCGGGTGCCCATCTCCGCAGTACGCGGAGGTGGGCACCCACTTACTTTCCTAGACCATACTACCGTTTCACGAATCGCTACTGCCGTACCATAGTTGACTTTTTTGCAAAACTATGCTAATATTCAAAGCATAAACACCTCAACACAAACAAACTAAGCCATTTCTCCAAAGGAGACCACCACATGAGCGAACGTATCAACGTAGACCACGCCTTTGACCCTGAAGCCCGTAAGGCTCAGGCCGAACTGGACGCCTATATCGACTCGCGTCCGCTCGAGGACCACGGTGCCGATGATAGTCACTATGAAGCCACGCTGAACGAAGGTGATTACTCGAGCGAATCGCTTGAACAGCTGGCTCAACGTGTGGCTGAAGCCCGGGCTCAAGGTGACAAAACACGCGCCGGTGATGCCGAAGAAGCCTTCTTCAACAAGTTCGCCGAATACTCTGACAAATACGGCTGGGAAGAAGAAGTCGTCGACGACAGTGCGACCGGTCAGCTTGCGGTTAACAAGGACGCCAAACTAGGCCGTGACACGATCGATGTCCGTCTGGAGCGTTATAGCAAGATCATGTATGGTGCAGATGTCTCAGAGGAGCGCGTCGAAGAAGCCCGCCATGAGGTGGAGGCCGCCATCGAAGCCGCCGAAACGGCCGATGAGGTCAATACGGAAGCCGCCTCCATGGAAGAAGAAGCTGCCGAAACCGATGAACCGGTAGAGGTCGAGCCGACTCCGGAGGAGACTGCGTCTGAGGCCCCGAGCATCGACGATGAGATCGAAGCTGCCAAGGCTCGTCTGCACGCCGATGCCGACGCCCGTGCCGCCCAGGCAATCGACGCGATCAACGGTACTGACCAGGCAAAAGCCGACCGTGAACTTCTGGAGCCGGTTTCTCTCGACGGTCTAGAGCCAGCCGATGCCGAGAACGGCGATGAACTCGAGCCGGTTTCGCTCGACGGCTTGGAGCCGGTCGACGAACCGAACGAAACACCCGCTCTTGAGGGCGAATCGATTGAAGAGTACGAGGCCCGTAACGGCGTTGAAGCTGAATCCGATGAAACGGCTGAGCTTGAAGCCCAGGCCGATGAGGACGGCTACGTCAAACCAAGCCGCTGGCAGCGTATCCGCCGCTGGATGACGCCGAGTGGCGCCAGCGCCAACTTTGCTGCCTTGTCACACACACAGCGTGAGCGTCTGAAAGAACGTAAGCACGGCCGCGCCGCCATGATCGTTGGTGGTTTGGCGGTCGCAGGTGCCGGCGTGGCAGGTTACTTGCTACTGAAGAACGGTGGTCACGACGGCGGTAACGGCGGCGTGGGCAACTGGTTCAACGATCTGTTCGACGGCAACGACACCAATCCGACGAATCCAGTCGAGCCTACTACTCCGACCGAGCCAGTCGAGCCGCCTCGTGGTGGCAACGGTCTGAACTGGAACGACTTCGACCCGAGTGCCCGCAACGTTACCGACGGTGAGGGCTGGTACAGCACCTTCCAGCAGATGGGTATTCCGGAAGACAACTGGTCTGACATACTGAAGGATGCCGGTCCGAAACTCGGTGAGCTAGGCGATGCCTATTACGACGACTCGGCGAAGGAATGGCGCATCTCGAACCCTGGCCGTCTGTCGGGTGAGTCGCTCCGCGTCATCGCCGCTGCCGCCAAGCGCGACGGGGTCGACCTGGGCGCATAATCCTTTCGCGGTACTCCGTCCAGCATCCCCTCTGTTACCCAGAGGGGATTTCTTTTGTCCAAGTAGTATATAATGAGAGAAACGGTAGCTAGATAAGGAAGAATAGCATGTTTCGACTAGATGAACAGTTTCTGAAGGACATCGGCCTGGACGGGTTGCCGGAAGAACAGAAGAAACCGTTCCTGCAGCATATTTATAGCGAGCTGGAACTGAGGGTAGGCACGAAGCTGAGTGATGGCCTGAGCGACACGCAGCTGGAAGAATTCGAGCATATCATCGACCGCGACCAGGAGAAGATCCAGGAGTGGTTGGCCGCCCATGCGCCGAATTACCCGGAAGATGAATCATTCCGTCGTCTGCAGGAAGCGACCAAGCTGGAATCGAGCGACCCACGTCTGGTAGCCGAGTTCACCGCTACCAAGTGGCTGGAAGTGAACCGGCCGGATTATCGTGATGTCGTGGCGAAGGTGCTAGAGGAGCTCAAGCAGGAGATCATGTCTAACCGTGATGCGATCATCGGTACGCAGCCGGGCCAGGTGTCGCAGCCGCCGATCGATGCCGGTGCGCAGCCGCCTGCGTCGCCGCAGCAGGAGCCGCCTCAGTTTCCGCAGCAGACTCCATAAGTAACGAAAACCGCCGGGTAGATCCGGCGGTTTCTTTATTTGGCGTATCCTTTCAGGTAGGCGTCGCCGGTCATGGTCTTGCCACTGGGGCCGATGAGCTCATCGATCACCAGGTAGTTGCCGTCACGAAAGACGACATCGAGCGGCGTGTGGCGTGACCTAGCTACATGTACTTTGGTAACGATGACGTCGTGACCTAGCAACGCGAGGCGTGTTTTCGGGTAGCCGAGTAGTGCGCGCACGCGTCGTTCGGCCTCGACGGCGGTCATGTTGGCGGGCGAGAGTTCGCCGTCGGCTTTAGTGAGAAGCCGGCAATAAGTAGCGCTGGTTTCATCCTGTGGGACGGCGCGAAGGGTGCCATCAAGGATGTGCGGCAGGGCGGCGACAAGCTCGGAAGTGCCGAGTTCAGCCAGTTTCTTGTACAGATGCGGCTTGGTCTCGTAGTGGGGCAGGTGGAACTCGACCTGATGGTAAACCGGGCCGGCGTCCATCTCGCGTGAGAGCTGCATGATGGACACGCCGGTCGATTCATCACCGTTCAGCAGGGCCGATTCGATAGGAGAAGGGCCGCGATATTTCGGCAGCAGACTGGGGTGGACATTGATGATGCCGGGCGTGAACAAATCTATTACCGACTGAGGTACGATCTTACCGTAGCTGACAAGCACGCCGGCGACCGGTTGCAGCACCCTGATGTCATCCGCGATATCACGCAGCTTCTCGGGTTGCCAGACAGCGATTCCATGCGCCTCGGCGATACGCTTCACGAGCGGCGCACTGACTTTCTGGCCACGACCTTTCTTCGCGTCGGGCTTCGTAATGACGGCGCGCACGTCGAAACCGGCCTTAATCAGGCCCTCTAAGGCGCTGGCCGAGAAATCCTCAGTCCCAAAGAACAGGATTGGCGTCGATGTGTTCGGCATAGTCAAGCGATTGGAGCTCGCCTTTCTCGTCGAGCGTGAAGAAGGCATCTTTCTGATCACGGATATGGTCGATGAAGACGATACCGTTGGTGTGATCGATCTCGTGCTGGATGACCCGGGCCAGGAAACCTTCGGCGCGGAAGCGGACCTCTTCGCCATCTTCGTTCAAGGCTTTGACGCGGATCTTGGTATGACGAGGAACCTTGCCGTAGACGCTTTTGACACTGAGGCAGCCTTCGTAATCAGCCACGACGTCACCTTCATATTTGACGATTTCGGGGTTGATGAGCGCGGTGAATTCACGATGCGATTTATCTTCGAAGTCGGCACGTACGATGACCACCCGTTCAAGACGATCGACCTGCACGGCGGCTAGGGCGGCTGAGATTTCGTGCGGACGTGACTCCTCCCAGTCGATGGCGGCGGCGGTCATATCTTTGATGAGCGCTTTCGTCTCGTCGGTCGATACGTGCACACGGGCAGACTTCTGCCGGAGGTGCGGGTTCGGCAGGGTGATGATGGAATCCTTATTCATTGGGACTTATTATACCGCAGTAGCGCCGGAACGCCACCTCTTAGGGCCAGATGGCGCTACGCTGAGTAATCATGGTATTCGGATCGTTCTCGAGCCGGTAGCTGATGCTATATCCTATACATTGCTCACCAGAGGTACCACAGTCAAAACTACCGCCAGATGGTGGTCGAGGTACGTAGCAATATTGGTTCGGCGTGCTGGCCCAACAGTAGCCGATCGTGTTTGAGGTGCCAGGCGTGATGACGACGCTTTCAGGTATCTTCAAGGTATCCCGGCGGAAAGTGGCACTGAATACCTCGGGACGCGCGGGGTAATATCCGTTCTCGGCGTGGAATAATTCAAGGGCTTTATGGAGCTGCTTCACATCGCTGACACGATGACTGTCGCGGCCCCGCTGCTGCACACCGTTGAATGCCACGACGGTGATAGCGGCCAAAATGGCGATCACTACGATGACAATCAAGAGTTCGACGATCGTGAAGCCGCTTATGCTTTTCCTCATATCCATATGATAGCAAACCATCGGCCTATAGCAGCGAGACGGGGTCGAGTTCGAATTGCCAATGACTCGACGGTACGAGCGAAAGTAACGCGACCAGGTTCGCGCGTTTCGGTGACTTTACGACCAATTGCCAGCGGTAACTGTCGCGGCTTCGCTCGTAGAAGGCTGGTGTCGGGCCGAGCACTTGGATATCAGTACCGCGTTCGCGCAGATGATCGGCCAGTTGGCGTGCGTTGCGGACGGCAGCGGCCTCCGTCTTGTAGGTGCAGACCAGCTTCAACATGAAGCAGTAGGGTGGGAAATTGCCCAGTTTACGCTGTTTCAAAGTGGTTTCGTAAAAGGTGTGATAGTCCTGGGTAAGACCAGCCGTGATGATCGGATGGGTCGGTTGATAGGTCTGTACGATCACGGTGGTATCATGCTCGAAGCGACCGACACGGCCGATGGCCTGGGCCAGTAGTTGGAACGCCCGTTCAGCGGATGAATAATCAGGCAGGCTCAGGCCGGCATCCGCCTGCACGATACCGACGGTTCGGAGCTTGGGCAGGTCAAGGCCTTTGGCGATC
The DNA here is from genome assembly GCA_965649685.1 of uncultured bacterium. Taxonomy (GTDB): domain Bacteria; phylum Patescibacteriota; class Saccharimonadia; order Saccharimonadales; family Saccharimonadaceae; genus UBA1020. Next base: position 13,678 of record CBFGLU010000018.1, read on the forward strand.
ACTTGGGTGCCGATGATGATATCGATGCCGCCATCTTTCAATTCATCGTACCGCGCATCGACGTTCTGGCCCGATTCGGTATCGCCATCGAAACGGGCGATGACGGCGTTCGGGAACAGGCGCCGCAACTCGCTTTCAATCAGTTTGGTACCGATGCCTTTGTGAACGATATCGGCTGCGCCACATTGCGGGCAGCTGGTCGGGACACGAGATGAGAAGTTACAAATATGACAGCGTAGCTCATGTGCATCGGCGTGCAGCGTCATAGGCACGAAGCAGCGGGGACAGCCGGCCTGCCAGCCGCAGTTGTCGCAGAGTGTCATGCTGGTGCTACCTCGGCGGTTGTGAAACACCAAGGCTTGGTGGCCGGTCGCAAGCGAATGCTCGATGTCGGCCAATAGTTTATCCGACAGGAAGCGATGACGTTTGAAGTGGGTCCGTTTCGTCATGTCGATCAGCTCGATGGTCGGTTTGACGGCGCCTGACTTAGCCAGGCGTTCCAGCCGGACGATCGGACGGTCGGCATGTTGGGCAAGGTAGTGATCGGTTACCGATGGCGTGGCGCTGCCAAGCACTAATTTCGCGCCGTAGCTGCCCGCCAGCTGACTGGCCACGAGCGATGCGGCGTAGCGGGGCGACTGCTCCTGCTTATATGACGGTTCATGTGACTCATCTATCACGATCAGGCCTACATTGTGTAGCGGTAGGAACAGAGCCGATCGCGGTCCGATGGCAACCACCGGTTTATCGGCGTGAAGGGCCTGACGCCACGACGCGTGACGTTCGGCTTCGGTCTGGCGCGAATGGGTCAGGATGATTTCGGGAAAGTGAGAGGTGAACTCAGCCACCAGCTGTGAGGTCAGCGCGATTTCGGGTACCAGTACCAGTACCGACGTGCCTGCGGCATGGGCGCGTGCGGCCAG
>CBFGLU010000019.1:0-14331 GCA_965649685.1 uncultured bacterium
GTCGTACCTTTACAATGCGAGCACTCGTCATCGAGCTCGAGAGTGATATCACGCTCCAGGCCGAATACCGCTTCCTCGAACGAAAGCTGGATGCTCGTTTCAACATCGCGGCCATGTCGGGCTTCCTGACGTCCACCAGCTCCGCCACCGAAGAACTGGCCGAAGATATCTCCCAGCCCACCATCACCGAAATTGAACTCAAATCCTTGACCGTTGCCGAACCCCTCGAAGGGATTGCCGCCCGCATAGCCACCGCCCGATGCGCCACCAACGCCGGCATGACCGAACTGATCGTAGCGCTGACGCTTCTGCGCGTCCTTCAATACTTCGTAGGCTTCGTTCGCTTCCTTGAACTTCGTCTCATCACCACCATCCTTATCGGGATGATATTTGACGGCAAGCTTACGAAACGCCTTCTTAATCTCATCGGCGCTGGCGTCTTTCGACACACCTAAGACTTCATAATAATCACGTTTTGACATCTGTTCTTAGTATAAGAATTTAGCACTCGAAATTCAAGAGTGCCAATTAGTCCACCTTGATGACATAGTTCATCCCGTAGGTAGTGTCGTACGTCGGCTGACACGTCGCATCGGTCTCCGTACCGTCGTGAGGCAGTGTTTCAAGGTTGGCGTACAGGAAGGTTCCACTGCCACACGTTATCTTGATGTAGGCATGACACGTCAGTCCCGAACAGGTTATCGATTGATCTTTTATAGTCGCGCTCGTCAAACCGGCATCAATCAGGCATTGGCTTATCGACTTTCCTGCACCAGCGCCGTCGTAATCGTAGTTATACCAGCCATTTCCGCTATTGGAGGATCCGCCACAACCAGCCCCGTTTAGGTAATTTCCATTATCGGCGGCATACAGCTTAAGTAGTTTCCCAATAGCTGCCAAATCACCCTGCCGCTGCGAGTCACGTGCCCGCTGCTGCACACCGTTGAATGCGACTATGGTAATCGCTGCTAGGATTGCAATCACCACGATGACGATAAGCAGTTCGACGATGGTGAAGCCTTTTGACGCCTTCATACCTAACACCCTGAACAGCCCGACGACCAATAACCCCAGCCACGTGTCGGCCGTGTCGGGTCGATGTCAGGATTGTTCGTACTCTCTACGGTAGGTAGCGTGGCGCCGCCGGGCACGAGGCGCATCACTTTGTAATCCACGCCATTCGCACTGAAACAATACGCATAATAATTCTGCCCACCTGCGCCATTAGGCGTATCGGGTAACTTCGCCATATACGTAGGTGCCAGTCCAGGAATGAAGTTACCGGTTCCACCGCCACCCTGGTTGGTCCAGCAACCCGCAGTGGCGTTACCCGGATAGCGACCATTGTCGGCATTGTACATTTGGATGGCCTTGTTGATGGCGGTGATATCCGAGCGATAGGAGCCGAAACGTGCCCGATCCTGGATACCGTTGAACGCCACGATGGTGATGGCCGCCAGAATGGCAATTACCACGATGACGATGAGGAGTTCGACGATGGTGAAGCCAGTGTGGTTCCTATTGATTGTCATATTACCCACCCAACGATTATCCGATTTAAAATTTACCCCTGATATGAGAGAAGCTGAAGTCCCAGTCGGCATCGGTCTTCTTGTGCGGGTTGAAAATGTTGTCCGGGTCGTAGATCTGCTTGATCTGCTTCATGTAGCCCAGTACTTCTTCGCCGTACATTTCTTTCAGCCACGGGCCTCGTACCATGCCGTCATTATGTTCGCCGCTGACACTACCGCCATATTTGATGACTAGATTGTTCACTTCCCTCATGGCCGGCTCCAGTTTAGCTCGTTCGTTCGGATCTTCGATCTTCATCAACGGAATGACGTGGAAGTTGCCGTCGCCCATATGGCCGGCGATGGTAGCGAACAGTTTGTACTTCCGAATGATGACACGTAGCTTCGGCAGGAATTCAGCCAGGTGTGCCGGCGGCACCACGAAATCGTCGATGAACGGTGCGGTATGTTTATCTTTCACCTTACTGCGAAGCAGCTGGAAACTATATCGGCGCATGACCCAGAACTTCTCACTTTTGGCTTCCGTCGGAGTTTCCTCGAAGCCGTTTATTTCGTAACGGGCCCGGAACTTACCTAGGTCCTTATGCAGCGCCTTCACCTTCTGTCGTACCTCGGCTTCCGATTCGCCGTTGAATTCGACCATCAGGACTAACTTTGGAATGCCACGGAGCAATTGCAGGCCATCCGGAATCAAGTTGATGAGCAACTGAACGAACCGCTTCGGCCCAAGCAGCTTCAGGAAGCTCGGCATAAAGCGGATGGAAAGCCATAAGGTCTTGTCGTCGAAGCTTTCGAACGTAGCTGGCTTGTGCTTCAACACGGCCGGAATCAGTTCGCCTAGCTTGTTGATGTCTTTCAGGAACAGCACGAGTAGTCCAGAGTGCTCGCGGTGCGGCACTAGCTTCACCGTCCCTTCTGAAATCAGCCCGAGCGTACCCTGGGCACCGACGAACAGCTTGGTCAGGTCGAAGATACCTGTTTCGCGGTTCCACACGTTCCATAAATGATAACCGGTCGAGTCTTTGCTGACATTCGGTTTGGCTGCCTGGATCTCATCGTAATGAGCTTCAAGCAGTTCAAACGTCTGCTTGTACAGGTTACCTTCGAAATCACCTTGGGCCATCTTACGTATCAGTTCGGTTTTGGTCAGCGGCTTGACCACATATTCATTGCCGTCGGAAAATACCATCTTCAGTTCGGTTACAAAATTATCGGTCTTACCGTACTCCAGAGACTTTTCGCCACCCGAGTTGTTACTCATCATGCCGCCAACGCTCGCCAAGTCACGGCTGGCCGGATAACTTGGCAGCAAGGCGCCGTGCTTCAGCGTTTCAACTTCGAAATCCTTATACATCATGCCCGGCTGCACCGTAGCTTCCGTCGGACTGACCTTGATCAATTCGGTCAGATGCTTCGATACGTCGAGCACGATCGACTCCCCGATGGCTCCACCCGACATGTCGGTCCCACGCGACCGCGGTGTGATGCTAAGATCCGGATAGTCTTTCTTATGTTCCGCCACGAACCGGACGACCGCTTTCAGGTCATCGGCGTCCTTCGGAAAGCCAACTACCTGCGGTACCAGCTCGAACAGGCTTGCATCGTGTGAATACAAGTCACGAGTCTGTTCGTCAGTCTCAAGCTCGCCTTTAAATACGTTCTGCAGTTTTTCTTTTAGTGAGTCCATTGCTTCTATCGTACAGATTCACCCCTGAAACCACAAGCATCATTCACGAGCCATCAGACGGTCGGTCTCGTCGGCGATCTCGTGGCCAATGATTTCTTCAAGCAAGTCCTCGACCGTTAGGATACCGATGATGCGGCCGCCTTGCTCGATAGGAAAGAGGTGCGAGTGAATGCTCGGCAGCTTACGGAACATGGTATCAAGCGCAGTTCGGCTGCCGATAGGCTTGGTACGGTGGAGGATGAAGCTTCTGAGCGGCACCGGATTCGTTGAGAAATCCATGTCGACCATGTCCTTCATAAGTAGCACGCCATGGCAGGTCGTCAGGTCTCTGCTGAAAATCGGCACCCGGCTGAAGCCGCGTTCGGTAATCTCATCGACCGTAGCTTCATCAAGCGTGTCATCGATCGAAAGCCAGAACACGTCTTCCATCGGCTGCATGATATCCTTGACGGTCTTCTCGCTAAGCTGGAGGGCGCTCTGAATAATCTCCACCTCGTCATCGTCCAGTTCGCTGCCGTCAAACATCTTATGCTCATCCATCAGCATCCCCAGCTCGGCGCGGGTATGCAGCCGGTGGGGTTCATGACCGACGTACTTGTCCAGCATGTCGGCGAGCGGTTTCGAAAGCGGGTAGGTGACGAACGTCACCAGCTGGATAAGCGGTGCGAACCATGCGCAGAACTTTAAGGCCGATCGTACGAACAGTGCCTGTGGCAGCAGCTCACCGAACACGACCATCAGGATCGTCGTTGCCAGTGCCGCGACCAGACCATTGAACTGTGCCTCCAGCGTAAGGGTGCTCAGTGAGACGACGGCGACGTTGGCGAACAAGATGCTGGCTAAAGAGAGGTAGGCCCTCTCCCTGAAAGGCAAGACCCGTTTCGCCCGCCAGTCACCTAGCTTGGCGGCTCGTTTTAGATCAGGTACGTGCAGTGACATCAGACTGATGTTGAGACCTGAGAAAATCGCAGCCAGCACTACGAGAAGCGCGGTCAGACCAATCGACAAGAAATATTCCATGGAGTAGTACCAATTATACCAGCTCCACTTGCCATGCGGTGTATACTAAACCTCAATGGAAGGCATCAACCGAAACGTGGGCAGGGTGCTCGGCACCCTTCGGGCAGAATGGCGACAGCTGTACAACCGTTATTTCGGTCGGATTGAGAAATTCGAAGGCTCGGCCGAGGAAATCTGTCGACAGATCGTCGACCGTCTGTGGGAAGGGGACTTCTTCCGAACTTCGCTTGGACATTTCGACTTCTTTTGGATGCGCGACTTCGGCACTACCTGCGAATCACTCGTCAGGACAGGCTACCGGAAACATGTGCTGCACACGTTGAAATGGGTACTTTTGAACTACCGCCACTCGGCGACCATCACCACTTGCATCGATAAGCGTGGTAATTGTTTTAATGCCCCCATGCATGCCGTCGATACTCTGCCCTGGCTGCTACACTGCCTGGTGGTCAGTGGCTACGATCTAAACAAGGCAGAGCGTCAGTTCTTGAAACGGGAGCTCATAAAATACCGCCGCAAATATCTCGATACCACCGGTCATGTGCGCCCTATCAAGTTTGCCGAGCAGCGCGACGCCGTCATCTACGACCGTAGCGCCTACGCTATCAGCCTAGTGGGTCGGATGGCCTGGTGCGTCGAACAACTAGAACTCGATGGTTTCCCTTACAAATTGCAGCGCTATCAGGCGGAGCTCATCACCCGTTATTGGAACGGCCGCTACTTCAACGCCGACCGCACGACCGATGCGTTCAGCGCCGAATGTGCGCTCTTCCCCTTCTTCCTCGGCGTCATCCAAGACAAGGAGATGGCCGCTGCGACCCTGCGCTATATCACCGATAAGAACTATGACGACCCCTTCCCTATGGTCTACACGAAGCAGCCGAAGGCCTTCAGGTACCATTGGTGGATGACCGCACCGTTCATGCCGGAATACGAAGGTAACACTTTGTGGAGCTGGCACGGAATGTTCTATCTGCATACGCTCCGCCGGTTCAACAGACCTGAGTTTGAGACGCAACGCGAGCGTTTCGCGAAGGGCATGATCGAACAACATGGGACGTTTCCTGAGATGCTGAACCTTGACGGCAGTTGGTATTACGCGCCGGTATACCGTAGCGACCCAGGTATGGTGTGGGCTGGCATGTACGTCGACCTGGCCACGTTGCCGCATCCGGTCGACCCATAAAAAGAACCGCGCTTCTTGCGCGGTTCTTTCAGCTGGCTATTTCTTTTCGTCGACGACTTCGCCTTCGACTGGCTCGTCCTTGTCCGATTTCTTATCGCCGTCTTCGGATGCAGGTGCCTCATCCTTCTGGGCGGCTTCGTACAGCTTGGCGCCGATCGGCATGATGGCGTCGGTCAGCTTTTTCGCGGCTGCTTCCAACGCGTCCTTGTCGGCTGACTCATCAGCCTGAACCTTCTTCGCCTCAGCCACGGCGTCCTCGATGACCTTCTTGTCGTCATCTGAGATCTTGCCCTCGTACTCGCTCGGCATCTTTTCAGCCTGATAAATAGCGTTCTCGAGCTGGTTGCGTGAATCAACGGCTTCGCGCTTCTTCTTGTCTTCATCAGCGTGGGCCTCAGCTTCTTTCTGTGCCTTCTCGATGTCTTCCTTGCTCATATTACCGCTGTCCTGAATGGTAATGGACTGTTCCTTACCGGTGCCCTTGTCCTTGGCGGTCACATGCAGGATGCCGTTCGCATCCAGGTTGAAGGTGACTTCGATCTGCGGCACGCCACGTGGAGCCGGCGCGATACCGTCCAGGATGAAGCGACCGAGTGATTTGTTGTCAGCCGCCATCTCACGCTCACCCTGCAAGACATGAATCTCAACCTGCGGCTGGTTGTCGGCCGCAGTCGAGAACGTTTCTGACTTGCTGGTAGGGATGGTGGTGTTGCGTTCGATCAGCTTGGTCGTCACACCGCCCATGGTCTCGATACCGAGGCTCAGTGGAGTCACGTCGAGCAGCAGCACGTCTTTCACGTCACCCTGCAACACACCGCCCTGAATGGCAGCGCCGATAGCGACGACTTCGTCCGGGTTAACACCCTTCAGCGGGTCCTTACCGAAAATGCTCTTCACTTTCTCGACGACGGCCGGCATGCGGGTCATACCACCAACCAGAACGATCTCATCAATATCACCGGCTTTGACGTCGGCGTCCTTCAAGGCCTTTTCAACCGGGTCAGCCAAGCGGTCAATCAGATCCTTCACCAGTTCTTCGAGCTTTGAGCGGGTCAGCTTGTATTCGAAGTGCTTTGGACCATCAGCGTCAGCGGTAATGAACGGCAGGTTCACTTCGTACTCGCTGGTGCTTGAAAGTTCCTTCTTCGCTTTCTCGGCTTCGTCCTTCAGGCGCTGCATGGCGGCCTTGTCGTTCTTCAGATCGACACCTTCCTCATTCTTGAAGACATCAAGGAAGTGATTGACGATGCGGTTGTCAAAGTCTTCACCACCGAGGTGGGTGTCACCGTTGGTTGAACGGACTTCGAAGACGCCGTCGCCCAGTTCCAGAATTGAAACGTCGAAGGTACCACCACCAAGGTCGAAGACGGCGATTTTCTCGTCCTTCTTCGAATCAAGGCCATAGGCCAGCGCAGCCGCGGTCGGCTCGTTGATAATACGCTTTACCTCAAGGCCGGCGATCTTACCGGCGTCCTTAGTTGCTTGACGCTGCGAGTCGTCGAAGTACGCAGGCACGGTGATGACGGCTTCGGTTACCTTCTCGCCCAGGAAGGCTTCGGCGTCGGCCTTGATCTTCGAAAGGATCATGGCCGAGACTTCTTCTGGTGTGTAGTCTTTGTCGCCCATTGTCACGCCCACACCACCGTCCTTCTTGACGATCTTGTATGGCATGATGTCGATGTCCTTTTGAACCTCGTGATCAGTGAACTTGCGACCAATCAGACGCTTCACACCATAGATAGTGTTTTCAGCGTTAGTAACACGCTGACGCTGTGCGACCTGGCCGACCAAACGTTCACCCTTCTTGTTGATGGCGACGACGCTTGGCGTGGTACGGTTACCTTCGGCATTGGCGATGACTTCCGGCTTTCCAGCCACCATGTAGGCGAAAGCGCTGTTGGTAGTACCAAGGTCGATTCCGATGATTTTACCCATGTGTTCCCCTTTCATAGAGTAGAAAATGTCGTTACTGTATTGAATACTATTTTAGCACTCCTCGCTGGACAGTGCCAATATACTCTTAGTATAGGAAATCTAGCACTCACATGTCAAGAGTGCCAACATGGCTTTTTGGCCCCTGTTTCGATACTATGGGTACCGTATGCTTATCTTTACTCTTGGCGGCCTGACCCTGGGCGCAATCATCTTAGGTGCCTATCTTACCAATCCTTTTAACCGATACACCATCGTTCGGCGGGCGTACCGCGCTGAAATGGTAGATGGCACCTTGAGGGCGATTGATGAAAATGCCAAGCTGACCGTGAACCAACGGCTACCTCTACGTATTTTCGCCGTACTGAAAAACGGCGTACATATCATGAGCAGTCGCTGGCATAAGAGTCCGGCCAGTCAGGCCACTGATCTGCGCGGCATCATAGAGGACATATACGATCTTCGCTTCAATCCGGGTAAGCTGCTGCTGACTTCAGGTGACCATTTCAGCGCGCTATTCGTCCGAAATCTAGGCGTGTTTTACTATCCGACGCTTGATCGATCGATTCCCGCCACTGAGCGACGCTGGCATGATCGTCAGATCGTCTACCTGCAGACGCTTGCGTACGCGCTCGGCGTTTTTGCCAAGCAGAAGACGCTTACGACCACCATCGTACCGACTGGTCGGCACCAAGCGACGTGCGTGAATTTCTACGCTTACCCGTCTGACACGCTCTACGGTATGCTCTACGCCCTGGCGGCGCTTCATGGCGACGAAGCCGCACGGCCGAGTCGTTACGCTAAAGATGTCCAGGCTCTCGACACCCGCGAGGCAGCCGGGCTGCTACTCACGACTTATGGTGAAAATCTGGCCGATCATTATATGCGTTACAGATCGACTGTCTTCGACCAGACGACCGGGCTGATAAGCCGTCATGTCACCATGTCGGGGGCAAAGGATATCACTAAGCGGACCAGTTCGTTCTACGATAACGTGGTGTTCTGGAAAACGACCGAACTGGCCATGACGCTCGGCATCACCCCGCGGGATAAAAAGTTTCTCGCGACTCTGAAGCAACGGATACTTGAAGCGTTCTGGCTTGAGGAAGAGGGCTATTTCCTCGAGGATCTCTCCACGGAAGGAAGGGCTCGTAGGTATTATTCGTCAGATTGGTTGATTGTCCTAGCGACCGGGTTCCTGTCACCTGACGAACCGAGCGAGCGACACTATTTCGAACGCAGTATCGCCTATATCCGTGCACAGAAGATCGACCGGCCCTTTGCCATCAAATACCAGCACGAGACGCGGGCGCATCGTCAATTCCTTGCCGTCCGTCTGGCGGTGGCCAGTTATGGCGGCGATAGTATCTGGAGTTTCTGGGGTATGGAGTATATCAAGATGCTTCTCCTACTCTATCGCGCCACGAACGACCCGGCGCACCTGAAAGAAGCCGATTACCATATTGGTAAATACGAGCACGCCATGCTGCGCGACAAGGGATTCCCCGAGGTCTACGATGCAGATGGTAAGCTACTGGAAACGCCGTTCTATCGCAGCGTACGTCAGACCGGGTGGGTCATCGGATTCGAGCAGGTGCTCGAACTACGCAAATCGCTCGCTTAATCTATTGGCTGGTCTTGCGCGTAAACAACCAGGAAGCGACCGGTATTGAGACTACAATGATAGCGATCAACCAGATGACCGCCCACATACCGGCATCGTTCGGTGCCGGTATGCCGACTAGCAGCTCACGCACCACGTTGACAATGTGAGTGATAGGTTGATTCTCAGCGAAACCCCGCAGCCATGAGGTCATGGTCGATGGGTCGACGAAGGCACTGGATGCGAAGGTGAGCGGGAATACCAATACGAAAGTTAGCCACTGCACTCCTTCGACACTCTTCGATACCAGACCCAGGATCGCTGATAGCCACGAGAAGGCCAGGGTCATCAGTGCCACGAGGCCGATCAACAGCAGCCATTCGCTGAACGTCGCATTCGGTCGGAACCCTATCGCTAATCCCGCGACGATCAGCACCACGGCCGATAGGCCGTTACGCAGCAAGTCGGAGATGACATGGCCGTTCAGCACTGCTAGGTTGCTCATCGGCAAGCTGCGGAAACGGTCGATGATACCTTTTTGCAGGTCGTTCGCCACGGCCCAGGCCGTAGTGGTCGAACCGAAGGCCAGCGTTTGTACCAGTAGACCGGCGATCATAAAGTTAGTGTAATCGACACCGGTCGTCTTAATCGCACCACTGTAGACAGCCGTGAACAACACCAGAAACATGATCGGCTGGAAGAACGTTCCTAAGAGCTGGTCGGTGTTCCTGATGATATGGGTCGCACTACGCCGCACCATGAGTAGCGAGTCATTGAACGATTGGATGAGCCGTGGACGTTTACTGAACTCGAGCTTCGAGGCCATGATTACTTCTCCTCCTTTTTCTTTCCGGTCAGCGACATGAACACGTCGTCGAGGGTCGGCTTGGTCACTGCCATCGATTCGATTTTCAGCTTGGCATTATGGAGTACGTCGAGCGCACGACGGACATCGTCGTCGGTATTCTTCAGTTGTGTGACGACCGTCAGCTCTTCATCGTTACTATCGACCAGCGTCTTCGCAAGTTCTCTCTTGGCCGTTTCGAATGCCTTTTTCGTAGCGAAGGTAAGCTCAAGCCGATCGTTTCCGATCTTCGACTTCAACTGCTTGGCAGTGCCTTTGGCGATGACCTTACCGCCGTCTATGACGACGATACTGTCGGCCAATTGGTCCGCTTCTTCTAAGTACTGCGTAGTAAGCAGGATGGTGGCACCATCCCGTTTCAACTCACGGATGATATCCCACATCGCTAGGCGGCTGCGTGGATCAAGACCGGTGGTCGGTTCGTCAAGGAAGATGATCGGTGGCGCGGCAATCAGGCTGACGGCAAGGTCGAGACGCCGTCGCATACCACCGGAATAAGTCTTAAGTGGCCGGTCTGCTGCTTTTACCAGATCGAACTGCTCCAAAAGCTCCTCGGCGCGACGTTTCGCGCTCGCTTTCGTCAATCGGTACAGCTGACCCATCATCAGTAAGTTCTCACGGCCAGTCAGCAGTTCATCTACCGCGGCCGATTGGCCGGTCAGACCGATGACCCTGCGTACCTCATCCGGTTCCTTATCGACTGCATGACCTTCAATCGTCACACTGCCGCCATCGAAACGGAGCAGCGTACTCATGATTCGTACGGTAGTGGTCTTTCCGGCACCGTTCGGTCCCAGCAGCGCCACCATGGTGCCGCGTGCGACGGTCAGATCGATACCTTTCAGCACCTCGTGCTTGCCATATGACTTCTTCAGTTTCTTGATGACGATCGAGTCAGTGGTTGCCATAGGTAGGCCCGCCTCCGTTTAGTTAGCTAGTTCTGAATATACCACGCTTGGGGCGTTAACGGCGGGTCACCTTGACCATGCTTGGCCGCATGACTACCCCGTCTACCTTATAGCCTGGCTGTAGTTCACTGGCGATGACTTCATGCTCGCCCTCGGCTTCATCGTCAAATTGGATAGCTTCATGCAAGTCGGGATCAAACTCGGTACCTTCACCTGCGGCAATCCGCGTGACACCCATGTCGGCAAGTGATTTCTCGAGATTCTTCACCAGCTTTGTCACGCCTTGCGCCCATGGATCATGCTCGAGCTCAGCCGGCAGATGACCGATAGCGCGTTCGATATTATCTATCATCGGGAGCAGCTTCATGATGGCACCGGCGCGACCGCTAGCGCGCGCCATTTCCTTCTCCTGCTCGCTGCGTTTGCGATAGTTCTCAAAATCGGCGCGGGTACGCTGTAAGTCTTGCGTCAGTTCGCTAACGCGTGCTTCCAATTCGTCCTGCTTCTTGCCCTTCGTCATTAGAACAGCCCCACGATCGCATTCAACAATCCGACGATAGCTTGGACGATGGCGTTGATGACAGTGACGATGGCGTTGACGATCGACTGAATGATAGTAACGATTCCCTGTACTAACGTATTGATGATTTCCATTACAATGCCTCCTCTAGCATGGCGCCGGTCTGCCGCACCAATCGCATGACGCGACCATAGCTTTGGCGGGTCGGACCGAGTACACCGATATAACTATTATCCGAAAACGGGGAGCGGAACTTGCTGATGATCAGCGTGGCACCGCTACTCTTACCGATTGGATTCTCAGCCCCGATAAAGACGTTGAGCGGCTGGTTCGGTGCCGCTTCACGCAGCCATGGCTCCAAGTTATCAAGCAAGCGCGCGACATCCTGCGCATGGCTGCCGGTCATGAATTCAGGCTGCGAGAAAAGATTGCCCATACCGCTGAGATACAGCTCGTCACCGATCGTGGCAAGACCGAGGTTCTGTGTCAGGTCGACCAAGCTGTCGACGGCGCTGCGGATGGCGCGGTCAGCACGATTGTTATGTGTCGAAACCCGAGCCTCGATCGCCTTCGCACTACGATCAAGCTGGGTAGGTTCGTCAGCCTGCTGTGTCAGCATGTTGACGTAAAAACGATAGCCTTTGTCGGTCGGTATACGTCCCGCGCTGGTATGCGGCTGGGTAATGAGCCCAAGCTCTTCCAACTTGGCCATCTCACTACGAACGGTCGCACTGGATACGCCGAATAGCTTGGCGAGCGTCACGCTGCCAACCGGCGCGGCGATTTCCGCATATTGTTCGATGATTGCGGTAAGGATAGCGATTTGGCGCTCTGTCATAGCCTTATTATACCCATCACCTGGCACTCTTTCAAGGTGAGTGCCAGTTTGTCAGCGTACCATGCTTCCTTTATACTGGCTGCATGGAACCACCCGCTCTTGAACGAATCCGGGCCTGGCTTGGCACCGGCTCCATCAACATATTCGGTCGACCTTTCGCCGGTAAGGACACTCAGGGTCGGGCGTTAGTGGAAATCTTAGGTGGACACCTGCTTGGAGGCGGCGACATCTTACGCGGCAGCACGATTCCCGAGCACGTCGAAGCCGCACTTCATCGCGGCGAACTTATCCCCAGTGAAGACTACGTTGATATCGTCCTGCCGTACCTGTCGAAGCAAGAATTTCAGGGAGATCCCTTGATCCTAAGTTCGGTCGGACGCTGGATTGGAGAAGAAAGCGGCGTGATAGATGCGTTGAAGGCAGCTAACCATGAGCTGAAAGCGGTCATCTACCTGGAACTCGATGAAGATACCGTTCGTAGCCGCTGGGAAGCATTGGAACAGCACGACAACCGCGGTGGCCGTTACGACGATACCGCCGAAATCTTAGAGAAACGCCTGGTCGAATACCGCGAGAAGACCCTGCCGGTCATCGATGCCTATGAAACGCTTGGGCTACTTATTCGGCTCGATGGAAACGGCACGCCAGCCAGCGTGACAGAAGCCATTCTGGCCGCGCTCGCCAGCCGGGCAGGGGACGATACAATCTCATGAAGCGAATCGTAAAGCTATCCGATCAACTCCGTCGGTTATTAGCGTCCGATCGTTTCTTCTTCATCATGCTCGGTCTGTTCGTCATCAGCGCTGTCTGGGTAGCTACGGCCAGTCTGTACCCAATGGCCTTCGACGAAGACTTTCATATGGGGCTCATCGACATATACTCCCGTAGCCTGCTGCCCTATGGCATCGAACAGCATCGCGACATGGCCGTATACGGGTCGGCAGCCGCTGATGCGTCTTACCTATTCCACTACTTATTCAGTTTTCCCTACCGATTGCTCCAGGCGGCAAGCCTGCCGCTTGACGTCATCGTCGTCATTCTACGGTTCATCAACATCGCATTGGTCACGGTCGGGTTGGTACTGTATCGACGGGTTCTTACCGAAGCCAACATCCCGAAGGCAATCAACCACCTCAGTCTCGCCCTCTTCATGTTAATTCCGATCATGCCCGTCTTGGCTGGACAAGTGAATTACGATAACCTGCTGCTGCCGATCACCGCCCTCGCCTTCCTTTGCACCATTCGGATCAGCAAATCTCTGCTACATGAACGACGGCTTCCCGTCACGACAAGCTGGGCTTTGGTTCTGACCATCCTTTTCGGCATGCCGATCAAATATGCTTTCCTACCTTTCGTGGCCAGCGTGGTCGCCTGGATCCTGTTCATCATCTTCCGCGTACGACGACGCATCGGACCGCGTCAGCTCATCCGTACATTCATCCGCGACAACCGCAGGCTGCCACGCTCACGCCAAATCGTCATCGGTATTCTCGTAATGATCGGCCTCTTCTTCTCGTTCCATTACGTTACCAACTACCTGCAATATGGCGATCCGATTCCTTCCTGCGACGAGGTATTCGATGAACAAGCGTGTCTGGCCTATGGACCCTGGCAGCGCAATTATTACCTGAAGCAGCGTCTTGATCCGTCATTCGAGCCTGTCTCATTGACCGAATACATACGCGCCGATTGGCTACCGGGAATGTCGCAACGTTTGACGTTCGCCGTAGCCGGCCCAACCAATACGTACCAGACGAAACAGCCGTTACCACTGCTTCGGACGACCCTGAACATCCTAACTATCATCGGCGCATTGTGCTTGCTCGCGACATTCTTCTTTACACGACGCTACCATATACTGATCGGCGTAACGCTACTTGCGACGGCGGTCTACCTCGCTCCGTTGATATGGCGGCTCTATCTTTCCTACGTCAGTACGGGTGAGGCGGTGGCCGTCAACGGACGCTATCTATTGCCGCTACTACCTCTAATCACCGCCCTGCTGATCATCGGCATACATGAAGCGATGCGTCGAGCAAGAGTGGCGCGGTTCGCCCCCCTCGTAGCGGTCGTACTGTTTCTTTTCATTGGTTTTAGCGGCGGTGGAGTTGCCACCTATGTCATTCAAGGAGAATCTCACTGGTTCTGGCAGGGCTGGGGACAGACGAGCCATGCGGTACTGCAAACGATATTCGGTTGGTTCACGATTCGGTAAGGCTAGTCACGTTTCAGCATGACAG
>CBFGLU010000020.1:0-13849 GCA_965649685.1 uncultured bacterium
TCCATGACCAACTGGTTCACCCGACCGGCCGGTAACCAATCCTTCAGATGGATCGATTCATCGTCACCGGTCAGATTGCGGTACAGCTCTTCCGCCAGGAACGGCGTGAACGGTGCAAGCACATAGCTGAGGCGCACCAATACGTAGTGCAGCGTACGGTAGGCCATCTCCTTATCGCTGTCATCCTCACTTTTCCAGAAGCGACGGCGCGAACGGCGCACGTACCAGTTACTGGCGTCGTCAAGGAACGGTAGGATCGGCGCCATGGCGTTCGGAATGTCGTAGCTGTCCATGTGCTTCTCTACCTCACCGACCAGCTGGTGCAACCGGCTGATGATCCAGATGTCGAGCGGGTTCTGGCAATCATCTAGCGGGTCTTCGAGCTTACCGTCGAACTCCCATCCGTCAACTTCGGCGTACATGGTGAAGAAATCGTACATGTTCCAAATCATGCCGAGTTTTCGGGCGACATCACCGACCTCTTTGTCCTGAAGAGCGAAGTCCTCACCGTTCAGTAGCGGGCTGGAAAGCAGCAGGAAGCGCAAGGAATCGGCCGAGAACTTGTCCATCAGCTCGTTCGGGTCGGTGTAGTTGCCGTAGCTCTTGCTCATCTTGCGGCCGTCGTTACCGGCCACGTTACCGGTGACGATGACGTTCTTAAAGCTGTTCTCGCCGAACAAGGCCACGCTCATGGCATGCATGTAGTAGAACCAAGCGCGGACCTGACCGATGTACTCCACGATGAAGTCGCCTGGGAAATTCTCTTCGAACTTCTGCTTGTTCTCGAACGGATAATGGAACTGGGCGAACGGCATGCTGCCGGCTTCGAACCAGCTATCCATCACCTTGTCGATGCGGGTGTATTCTTCGCCGTCGATCTCGAACGTCACGTCGTCGACCCACGGGCGGTGGTAATCTTCCAGCTCGACACCGGACAGCTCCTTCAGTTCGGCGTAGCTGCCGACTACTCGTACTTTGCCGCTCTTGGACTTCCATACCGGCATGGCGGTCGCCCAGAATCGGTCGCGGCTGACATTCCAATCCGGTGCCTGCTGTACGGTCTTGGCGAAACGACCGTCCTTCACGTGACCCGGGAACCAGTTGATCGGTCCGTTCTTCTCAAGCATCTTTTCACGCTGACCGTCGATGTCCATGAACCAGCTTGGGTGAGCACGGTACATCAGACGCGTGCCACAACGGTGACAATGCGGATAACTGTGGCGATAATAGTCAATCTTCCAGACGACGCCTCGTTCCTTCAGCTCCTTGGCGATCGGCTTGTTCGCCTCCCAGACGTTCTGGCCTTCCCAGTCACCTTCGGTATAAAAGCCGTTCTGATCGATGACATGTACGACCGGCACCTTGTTGACGCGAGCCAGTTCGAAGTCTTCCTCACCATACGCCGGTGCAAGATGCACAATACCGGTACCGTTTTCCGTCGTCACGTAATCGGCGTGCCACACTTCATGCGCATTGCCGCCACGCTGAACACCCAGTAACGGTTCGTAGCTCATCCCTACCAGCTCGTCACCCTTGAATTCACGTAGTACTTTGTAATCGAGTAGTTGGTGTTTCTCGTCGGTCAGTACTTTTTCAAGCAGCTCTTTGGCGAGTACCAGCTTCTCATCACCTACCTGGACTTCGGCATAGTCAAAATCCCGGTTCACCGCCAGCGCAGTATTGGCCGGCAGGGTCCATGGCGTGGTCGTCCAGGCCAGCAGCGTGCGGCCGTCTTCCAGGCGGAACTTCACATACACGCTCGGGTCGGTCACATCCTGGTAGGCGCCGGCGTCCATGGTGACTTCGGCTTTCGAGAGCGGTGTACCGTCGAGCGTACAGTACATCAGGACTTTCTCACCTTCGTAAATCTTGCCCTTTTCGTACAAGGTCTTGAACGCCCACCAGATGCTCTCCATGTATTCCTTGTCCATGGTCTTATAGGCACCCTTAAACTCGACCCAACGGCCAATCCGGTCGATAACGTTCTCCCACTCGCTCGAAGTCTGTTCCATGTTGGCACGAGTGGCATTGATGTACTTTTCAATGCCGTATTCGATGACTTCCTGACGCGAGTGGATGCCGAGCTTCTTCTCGGTATAGCGTTCGGCTGGCAGACCATGACAGTCCCATCCCCAGACACGTTCAACCCGCTTGCCTTTCATGGTCTGATAGCGTGGCACGGCGTCCTTCACGATGCTCGAAAGCAGCGTACCATGGTGTGGCACGCCCGAGATGAATGGCGGCCCGTCGTAGAACACATACGAATTATCCTTCGGTCGTCTTTCGACTGATTTCTCGAACGTACCGTCGGCCTTCCAGCGCTGCACCCAATCCTTTTCGTATTCAAGTGCGCGTCGACGCGTGCCTGCTTTGAACTTCATGTCTCGCTCCTTCATTGATTAAATAAAAAATCCCTTCTCGGCCACCGGATCCCATGCGGGAGGTACCATCCGGTTTCCAAGAAGAGATTCTTCTTAGCACTTGGTTCGTTCGATCTGACGCGTCGATGATCGCCTGGTTCTACTTTCGGTCGACCGATTTCTTCCAGGAACATTCGCGGTTGATGGCCGCTCACCCCAAATACCGATACGAAAAATGGGGACGTTTCTGCCCCCATTTTACTAAACGGTTGTACTATTTACCAGAGCCACTTGTGGTTCTTCACGCCGCCCAGGTTCGTCCACCACGACGCCAGACTGAATTCGCGACGCCCAGCGGCAATCACCCAAAGGATGGTCGCATACACGACATGGTCGTCGACCAGCGGGTTGTTCTCAAGCGGTACCAAGGCGGCCCACATCATGACGAGCAGTACCGTTCCAGTGACTGCGGCGAGTCGCAGTGCGACACCGAGCACCAACGCCAATCCGATACCAAGCAGACCAAGCATGAATAGCCAGTCTACTACGACGTTGCCAGCCAGCCCGTTGAAGAACGCCACGAATGGACTCTCCGGATTGACACCCATTTTCAAGAAACCAGTCGTCGGAGAACCGCCCGCTACCCACGCTTTCTCAGCGGCCGTCGCGAAGCCGAGCCCGAATGTCTTATCTAGGAACGCCCACAAGAAGACGAATCCTAGCACGATACGCGTTGCCGCCAGTGCATACCACGCGGTTTGATAATTTTGACTTGCTGATTTTTTAGCCATTACGTTTCTCCTATGGCCTTATCGTACTCCCGGAGACGCGGCGTGTAAATATGACGCTTATGCTTTCGGGGGTAACGGGAAGAAGATACTGGTACGGCGCTTATACTCAGCCCAGCCCGCCCTGCCTTCCAACACGCGCTCCGTCGTAGGTACGCCGGAGACAAACAGTAGCAGGTATGTGATGATGACAGGAGTGACGAGCGCCAGCCAACCGTACGGTGTCGTAAGAGCCATCAGGAACACGCCCCACCACATGGTAGCTTCACCGAAGTAATTCGGATGACGTGTATAGCGCCATAGGCCACGTGTCATCAGTTTGCCCTTGTTCGTCGGATCCGCGATATGCCGTCGCAGTTGGAAATCACCCACCGTTTCGAACAGAAAACCGGCCAGCCATACCGCCCCGCCAAGTAATGCCCAAGGACCGATTGGCTCGCTTGGCGACAGATTGATATGGATGACGGCACTCGAGATAAGCGTGGCAAGCACGGCTTGCACCAGGAAAATACGTCCGTAGCTGTTCAATGCTTCGCTACCTTTCCAGTTCTTACGTAGCTCTACGTAGCGTACGTCTTCCGGCCGCGTAAGTAGCCTTAGGGTGATCACGAAGCCGAGACGGGCCGCCCACACACAGATGAGCAACGTGACCATCGTCTGTATGTTCCACCCGAAGCCGACCTGGAACGGATTCAACGTGAAGCTAGCGAGCGCGGCCACCACGAACGCCGGACCCCACGCCGCATCCACCACATCGGTGCGTCGGAAGAGTTTCGAGACCAGAAATGCGACGGTCATGAATGCGAGTACCGTACCGAACACCAGCCCGCAAAGTTGTACGGTTTCGACCAGTTGGCCTCGCAGCCCTACCACGCTGATAGAAGCGGTGGCATACCAGGCCAGGAATATGATCAATGCGGCTATCGAATTACGCAGCTTCAGCTTAGAGGAAGAGGCCATCGCCATACTTGACCAAGATTGCCACTACGAAGAACGCGATTAAACTGAACAGGGCCAGTTTGTCGAAGTCTCGATCTATGAAACGAATAGCCGCCTTTTGCAGATGCTTGGGCAAGAACAAATTGTTTTCCCTGATGTTATACCTGGTCAGCGAGAACCATACCAATAGCGTCGTCAGCGTGACCAGGAGACACCATGGACAGAGCGCCTGGATGATGAAGAAACTGATGCTGAAAAGCCACAACGCATACGCCAGCCCGATGGTATAGCCGACCTGGGCCGCGACCATGAAACCACGCGGAAACCGGATGCCGATCAGACCTGCGATCGCCACGGTGATGACGACCGGTTCGGCCATCATTCCGAAGAAACTGTTAGGAAAACCGAGCATTTCGGCGGTCGGATGCTTGGCCACCGTGGCACAGTTCAGTACCACGTTGACACTACAACTTAGCGCCGCATCAGGGTTCTTTGCCAGATGGAACGACTCGATAGATAGGACGAATGATGCCAGCAAGCTTAGCAAGGCACCTATCAACATGCTGGTGAAGATCCAGCGGTTATCACGTAATTTCTTGTCTTCGTGCGTGAAAAAATCGCGCACGACATGAATCGATTTATGCATAGTAACTTACCTCACTGATAGTTGGAAGCGGTCGACCGCGCCATGAATTCTGCAACTGGCCATCATCGGATGTCGCCACGAGCGTAGGATACTCTACTATGTCGTAAACGCGACAGAAATCGATGCCTTCTTTGGTATCCGGATCAAGCACGTCAAGTTCCCGGCCGGTCTGACGGGTGAAATCGCGCAGATAATCCGCGACTTCACGACCGTGATCGCTGTCTCGCCGGTACACCACCACGACTTTCATAGTTACTTCCTTTGCCTCTTGGCTAAGATCGCCACGAAATCATCGAGCGTCTTGAAATCGTGGAACACGCTGGCGAAGCGTACGTAGGCCACCTGATTGCGTGCTTCCAGCTTATCGAGCACCATGTCACCGATTTGACGCGAGAAGACTTCGCTGTCGCCAAGGTTGTAGATGGCATCCTCGACGTCGGAGACGATATCTTCGACCTCGAGCTCGCTCGAAAAGAACTTACCGACCGATTGCTTGATGGCACCGGTCAGCTTATCACGATCGAACAGCTCCCGGCTGCCATCCTTCTTGATGACCGCCAGATTAGGTTTTTCAATCCGTTCATAAGTGGTGAACCGACGACCGTCGGGTGCTTCACGACGGCGGCGGATGGTCTTGCCATCACCGACCTCACGGGACTCCAGTACCCTACTGTCGCCTATGTTGAGTGGAGCTGCCATGGGTTGGGCTCCTACTCGTCCGACTTCTTGTTCTTCTTGCGACGGCGCAGGAAGGCGGGCGTATCATCCTCGTCTTCCTCTTCCGGCTCGGTCCACATGTTAGTGGTGTTGTCGTCAGCGAAGCTGGCTGCCGGGTCCTCGCGGTCAAGTTCAAGGTTGACTGATTCGACGGTAGACGAATCGACCTCTTGTCGTGGCTGCTCGCCAGTCAGTAGTGCTGGGTTCGGGTTACCTGGCATCGCCAGACCGGCGGCCTGCTCTTCAAAGAAGGCGCTGTCAAAACCGGTCGCGATGACGGTGATGATCAGTTCATCTTCCAGTTCCGGCTTCAGCGTCGCACCGAAGATGATGTTTGCATCAGGCGAAACGGCGCTGGTGATGATTTCAGCCGCTTCCTGGATTTCCGACATGCTCATGTCGTAGCCACCAGTCACGTTGAACAGGACACCCTTGGCACCGTCGATCGATACTTCGATGAGTGGCGATTCAATCGCCTGCTGGGCAGCCTGTGAAGCACGTTCGTCACCGCTAGCGCGGCCAATGCCCATCAGGGCGCTACCGGCGTTGCTCATGATTGCCTTCACGTCGGCAAAGTCGAGGTTGATCAGACCGTGTTCGGTAATCAGTTCAGAGATACCCTGCACACCTTGACGCAGTACGTCGTCGGCGATCTTGAAGGTCTCAAGCAGTGGAGTGCGGCGGTCGATGGTCTGAAGCAGGCGATCGTTCGGAATGGTGATGAGCGTGTCGACCTGGCGACCTAGTTGCGCGACGGCCCATTCGGCGTTTACGCGGCGCTTCTCGCCTTCGAAGCTGAATGGCTTGGTAGCGACACCGACGACTAAGATACCCAGCTCACGGGCGATCTCTGCGACTACGTGGCCGGCACCGGAACCGGTACCACCGCCAGCACCGATGGTGACGAATACCATGTCGGCACCTTCCAGCGCACCTTTGATTTCGTCACGTGATTCGTTGGCAGCTTGTTCACCGACCGATGGGTCGGCACCTGCACCGAGTCCGCCGGTCGCGTCCTTGCCAAGATGGATTTTGACATCGGCCTTGGAGTTATGCAGCGCCTGGGCGTCGGTGTTCATGGCGATGAACTGGACGCCGTGCAGACCGGCTTCCTTCATGCGGTTAACGGCCGAACCGCCGGCACCGCCGACGCCGACTACTTTGATGCTTGCGAATGTCTGTATTTCGCTCGGCTTTACTTCAGGCATGGGATTCTACCTACTCCTGTCCTATTCAAAACTTTTACTCATAACAGTATATCACCCCCGAACACAAAGTTTAAACTTTGAATTTGGAGAGGAATTTCGACACGTGTCCGGAAGCTTTTTTCAGTGATTCACGTGCCGCCTTGGCGTCGGCCTTGCCTAAATGAACACCAGATTTACCAGTGGTAGCACCCACTCCTTCGGCATCTGCCAGCATCAGACCGATGACGGCCGCATACTCAGGCTGCTCAATGTCTTCAGCCACGCCGCCGAAGCCGCCCGGCTTGCCGATTCGTGCGGCCAGACCTAATCGCTCTTTCGCGAATTCGGCGATGTGCTTGAGTTTTGCCGTCCCGCCCGTCAATACTACGCCGCTTGGCAATTGCCCCGCCCGTCCGGCTTTCTTCAGTTCCTTGTTCAACGCATCGAAGATCTCTTCCAGCCGCGCTTCAACGATCTCATCTATTTCGTCCGAACTGAACGTATGGATCTCGCCATCATGCTTGATGCTGACACCTTCGGCACCGTTACGACCGGCCGCGACGGCATGCTGCACTTTCACTTTTTCAGCAATCTCAGGATCGGTCTTCAAACCGATGGCCAGGTCGTTAGTGATATTGGCTCCACCAACCGGAATGACACCGACGTATTGCAAGTCGCCTTCCTCGTAAACGGCTACGCTGGTGGTCGCGGCACCCATGTCGATGATAGCCACACCGTTCTCAAGCTGCTGCTCTTTCAACACCGCCTTACCGGCCGCGATGACCGATGGTACGATCGTGTGCGCGTCCACCTTGGCCATATCAGCCGTCTTCTGAAGATTATGAAGATGAGGCCCAAGCGCCGAGACGACATTGGCACGGATTTCCAAGCGTGTACCTGTCATACCCTTCGGGTCCTTGATGTTATCCTGACCGTCCAATCGGTAGCTGTGCGGTACGACCTCTAAGATTTCGCGGTTGGCCGGCACCTTTCCTGTTGTCGCGACATCCTCCAGGCGCATCAGATCGTCGTGGGTTACTTCATGATCCATGGCACCGACGGCGATCATGCCGTCCGCTTTCACGCTGACGATATGTGAACCGTTGATGCTGACCGTGGCGTAATCTACCTGGTAGCCGCTCATGCGTTCAGCTTCACCGAGCGCGGTGTCGATGGCCGCCGCCGGACCCTCCAGTTTCGCGACCACACCTTTCCGCATGCCGGTGTTCGGTGCCTTACCGACACCGACGACGGTAGGATGTCCACCCGCTCCGTCTAAATGTGCGACCACACAACGGATGGTCGACGTACCAATATCGATACCGACGGCATAACGGGCGTTCTCTTGCATGAGGCCTATTATAGCGCCCATGCTTAAATCTACAAAGTAGTTAAAATTTCAGCGCCGTCTTCAGTGATGAGAACGGTGTGTTCGAAGTGCGCGGCCAAGCTACCGTCGGCCGATGAGATGGTCCAGCCGTCGTCGGCGTCAGTGACGATCTTTTCGCCGCCCAGCGTCGCCATCGGTTCGATTGCGATGGTATCGCCGGCTTTCAATACGGTGCCGGTGCCCGCACGGCCATAGTTCGGTACCTCCGGTGTCATGTGCATCTCGTGACCGACGCCATGGCCGACCAGCTCGCGCATGATGCCCAATCGCGCACCGCTTAGGACTTTCTCGACTGCCGCACCGATATCACCAGTGCGCGTACCGTCGCCTTTTATGGCATCGATGCCGGCGTACAGGCTGCGTTCGGTTTCTTTCAACAGATGCTTCACCGCACCGCTCGGCTTACCACCGATGACGGTCGTGAAGGCGCTGTCGACCTTCATGCCTTTATAGGTGATTACCAAGTCGAAGCCGACCACGTCACCTTCTTCGAACGGAATATCGGTCGGAACGCCATGCACGATGGCATCATTGACGCTGATACAGATGACGTTCGGGAAATTCACTTCGCTGGTCTTGTAGGTCGCTTCGGCATCGAGCCGCGTGATCTCGGCTTCAACCCAAGCATCAGCCTCCAGCCCGGTCATACCTGGCCGTAACTGTTGCTTCAGACCGTCGAAGATGGTCGCAAGAATGCGGCCACCTTCGCGCATGGCCTGAATCTGAGCGTCCGTCTTAGGCGGCTGGCTCACCTGTCACCTCATTATAGAGTCGATCATGCACTTCACCGGCCGTACCGGTTCCGTCCAGGTGGACGATCTTGACGCCATCCTCAGCGAAGCTGCCCAATACCGGGTACATCTTCTGGCGATAGATATTCATCCGACGGGCGATCGTTTCCGGGTTGTCCTCCATACGGCCACGCTTCTCAAGCCGGTTCATGATCTCTGCCTCTGGCACTTCAAGCACGACCACCAGTTCGATCCGCTCGCCGCTCTTCTGCATATGCTCGGCTAGCCACTCGGCCTGTTCTTTGGTGCGCGGAAAACCGTCGACGATGACTTTCGGATAATTATGAGCTTTCGCATCCTGAATCGCGGCATCGAACACTTCGTAGGTCAGTTCGTCGCTGACAAGCTCGCCGCTCTTCAGCACTTCGATCACTTCAGGATCGGTACTTTCACGCAGCATCTGTCCGGTTGAAAGCCATTTCCATCCCATGCGCACAGCAAGCATCTGCCCCTGCATGCTCTTACCGGCTCCGGTCGGTCCAAACAGTAGAATCATCGGTCGTTCCCCTTTTTACGTATTATTGCAGTTTTTCTTTGACGATACGCGCCAGCGTGGCGCCGTCGGCAGTGTTACCCACCTTATCCTTGACGGCCTTGATGACCATGCCCATGGATTGCATGCCGGTCGCGCCCATCTCGTCGATGGTTTCAGTGACGATGGCGACGACTTCAGATTCACTCAACTGTTGCGGTAGATAGCGCTCCAGCACGACCGATTCGTTCTTCTCGACTTCGGCCAGCTCCATGCGGCCGGCTTCTTCGTATAGCCGGATGCTCTCGGCACGCTTCTTCACTTCTTTCGCGACGATCTGCTCGATCTCGCCATCTTCCAGGCCTTCATCTCGACGGTTCTGGGCGACTTCTTCACTTAGGATGGCTGCTTTCAGGTTGCGCAGCACGTCCGCCTCAAAACGATTGCCGCCCAGGAGAGCGGCTTTCGTATCGTTTTGAATTTGCTCCTTAAGAGCCACGGGCTATCGTACTCCCATGCGCATCTTGGCCATCTTGTCAGCCTTGCGGGCCTTACGGATGATAGCCTTGCTGCGGCGCTCAGTCTTAGAGATCGGCTTCGAAAAGCGCATGCTTGCTTTCGCGCTTGAAAGCACGCCGCTCTGTAGGACCTTGCGGTTGAAGCGACGGATAATGTTCTCGTTCGCTTCGCGTTCGTCTTTACGTGTAACTTGTACCATATCGTTAGCTACTATAACAGAGATAGTGCCTTCGTTCAAGCATCTTTGGACGACTTAGATCTGCCAGACGCCGTTATTGTACAACCATAGGCCGCCGGCCGGCAGGCTGTTGTTCGTGCAGGTCGTCGTCCAGGATGTCAGTGGGCCGACACCTGCCGTCACCCCGCCTTCACGATAGACGTATACGTTCCCGGACTTGCTGGCTGCCACCAGGCCGAACGGACCGGTAGTGGCGTTCGTGAAACAGTACAGAAAGTTATAGCCATTGCTTCCTGCTGGCGTGTAATGAGCGCCGTAGGCTCCATAGGTCGCCTTCAGCCCGACCGTGTTCCAGTTGGAAGTCGGCAAGGAACCGTTGGTCACGAAATATTCTTGGATCTTCATACCGGCATTGCGCAGATCACTCTGCACGGCCGAATCGTTCGCCCGGTTCTGGATGCCGTTATACGCCACGACGGTGATGGCCGCCAGGATAGCGATGACCACGATGACGATCAGAAGTTCCACGATAGTGAAACCGCCCACGCTTTTTCTCATGCGTTTATCCTATCATCTCCGCGTCGATCACATCAAATCGATCGTCAGATGAAGGAGGCGACCCTCCACGGTTCGGCGGCCCTGCCATTCGTTGATGTCCGGCTGATACCAGATGGTCACTCTCGTCCCCGTGTCGACGAAGAAATGATCCGGCGCGTTGAACGCAAGAAATTGCATGATAAGTCCGTCAGCGGTACGAAGATCCAGCTTCACATGCTGACCTTCCGTCCCCATTCGCCGCACATGCGATACGGTCAGACCATCAGAACGGAGTACGGGCTGCAGATTACCATTGCCGAAAGGTTCGAGTGCCGCCAGCTCGGCGACGAGCTCCTCGCCCACTTGGTCGATACCGGCCAGCGCGTCTTCACGTGGTAGGAGCAGTTTCTTCTGATCTTTCAGTTTCAGGTCACGGTAATGCTTATTCACGCGTTCCCTGAACGCAGGAATATTTTTCGTCGGCAATGTCACGCCGGCAGCCGCTTTATGCCCGCCGCCTTTGGTAATGATGTCATCGGCCGACCGAATCGCATCGGCGGCTGAGAAATCGCCGTAGCTACGGGCCGATCCCTTACTCTCCTCACCCATTTCCTGCAAGACGAAGGTCGGCTTATGGAACTTCTCAAGCAGCTTCGCCGCCACGATACCGATGATACCGTGATTCCAATCCGGTGCGCTCACCACCAGCACGTCGTCATGTTCGTACCGTTTCGCCTGCTCCAACGCCGCCTTGTAAATCTTGTCCTGTTCGGTCCGTCGGGCGGTGTTCAGAGCGTCCAATTCCTGAGCTTTCTCCAGTGCCGTCATGCCGTCGGTCGCCGTCAACATATCAAGCGATATCTGCGCCGTCTCCAACCTGCCCGCGGCATTCATGCGCGGACCTAGTCCGAACCCAAGGCTACGGGCATCAACCTTATGCGGCTCGACACGGGCCACGGCCATCAATGCCTTCAGCCCCGGTCGACGGGTCTTTGAGAGCACCTTCAGGCCCCAGTACACGTTCGCCCGGTTCTCGTCTCGCAGCGTCACGACGTCGCACACCGTCCCTAACGCCACCAGGTCAAGCAGCCATTTTTCCTGTCCCGGCTCCAGGCCGGGCAGTTTCGTCTGCAGTGCCTGCACCAGCTTGAACGCCACACCGACGCCTGCCAGATCGATGAAAGGATAATCGTGGTCTTTGCGCTTGGGATTGATGACTGCCACGGCCGGCGGCTGCACTTCCAATACGTTATGGTGATCGGTCACGATGATATCGACGCCCAGCTCATTGGCACGTTCGATCTCTTTCTTGCTTAGACTGCCGCAGTCGACCGTCACGATCAGTTGCGCACCGCTCTCAGCGATGCGCTCGATCGCCTCAACCGTTAGACCATAACCTTCGACGAACCGGTTCGGAATGAAGGCCTCGACATGCGTGAAGCCGAAACTTTCAAACGCATCCAGCAGGACGGCTGTCGCCGTCAGACCGTCGATATCATAATCACCATAAATAGTAATGCGCTCCTGGGTCTCCCGGGCCCGCACAAGACGGTCGACCGCCTTGTGCATGTCGGGTAGAAGGAACGGGTCGTGCTTCGCATCATAGCTCGGGTTCAAGAACGCGTCGCGCTCAGTAGGATCGGCGAGCCCGCGAGCTTCCAATATTTTCTGGAACAGTGTCGATGCCATGGGCGGCTATTACCCGCTAGGCCGGTGAGATGTCGGTGCTAGCCCGCTTCGTACGACCAGCCTGATGCTGCTGGCTTTTGATGACGATGCTTTGAAGCTCCTTAAAGATTGGGAATTGCTTGTTGGTCGAGTAAATCTTGGTGTTGCCCTGCTTCTCGCTCGTGAGGAAGCCGACTTTCTCAAGCCGTTTCAGTTCACGCTGGATATTGCCCGGATCTTCTTTGATGAGTTTTGCCAGACCTCGCACATGCGTGTGGAAATCAGGGTACTTTGCATACACCACTACGATCTTCCGGCGCACACGTGAAGTAATAAAAACGTCTAACATACTCTCCCTAACCTATTTCGGCTGCTTTAAGATTTGTTCGTTTGTTACCTATTATCGTAACACAATCTTACAACGATGTTCAAGCCCCAAGCTTAGCGCCAGTTCAGCACGATCTGATTTATCTTGGCGATGGTTTCCTCGTGCGAAGGAATAACGTTGTTTTCAAAGTAATGATTGGTACCCATGAAATTCTCTTTCACGTCAAGGATATGGATCTCGTCGGCTGTCATATGCAACTTATCAACGGCTTGCACCGTGGCGATTGGTGTGGCCACTACCACCTTTTGGGTTCGGATCGGTTTCAGGAAATCCATCGCCACGTCAATGGCGGCACCGTTATCGATGCAGTCGGCCACCAATATGACGGTACGATCGAGTAACATCTCCTTATCAATCAGCCCACCGTCTCCAAGCAGACGGTTGATACGCTGGAACGCCTCCCGTTTCTGCTCGTCCAGATAGCCATGGAACTCCGACGTATACTCTTCGATTTCGCCAGCTGAGAACATGCCGTTATAGGTGAACCCACCGCTTTGGGACACCCCACCGAAACTCAGACTTTCTCCTGGCACTTCGATATCCTCGATAAGCAGCATGGTCAGGATGCAGTGGAGTGCTGAAGCTATTTCCTCACCCACCAGAACGGCACCGTCAGACAACGCCACGACGGCACAGTTCTCGTAACGATATTTCTCAAGCAGTTGTGCCGCCAAGATGGCGCCCGCCTGGGCACGTGACTCGAAGTACATAGGCTTCAGTTTAGCAGGTATACTGATGACATGCACTATTACGAGGTAGCGTTGAACCGTATCGTCCGCGCCGACGCCGATACCTTCACGTATGCGTCCGAAGAAGCGCTTCAGCTTGGACAACTGGTCCGTGTACCGGTTGGTTCAAAGGCGGCCAACGGCATCGTCATGCAGATCGTCGACAAACCGGGTTACGAGGTGCGTCCGATCGAACGGGTACTCGAAGAGGCTCCGTTACCGGCCGCGCAGATATCGCTTGCTCGCTGGCTAAGCCAGTATTACGCCACTCCCCTGGCTACCGTCCTCCAAACCATGCTTCCTGCCGGTGCAGAGAAAAAACGACGCATCGTTTCTAATGCTTTATCTGTTAATACTATAAAGCGAACAAAATTTGTGCTCAATGAGGATCAGGCTGCGGCCGTCGAACGAATCGACGCGGCCTCGCCTGGCACCATCCTGCTACATGGCATCACTGGGTCCGGCAAGACGGCAGTCTACATCGAACTGGCCGCACGCGCCCATGCCGCAGGCACGTCGGTACTGGTACTGGTACCCGAAA
>CBFGLU010000021.1:0-11952 GCA_965649685.1 uncultured bacterium
TCGTGCGCGTTACGGCCGTCGAAGAACACGACATCGTCACCGTATTGCTCAACCAGCTCGTGTACCTGCTTGGGCTTCAGGTGCACACCACCGTTCACGACGCCATTTTCATCTACCTTCACCTCGTCTGGTGCATGGAAGCCGACGATTTCCTTACGGGCTTTGACGCTCATGCGCGGAAAATCTTCACGCCCACCGTCGGACCATTTGAAGACGGTATCATGGAATCCCTTATACTGCTTCGTGGCTTTGATGTAAGCCTTCAGATCATCGATATCACCGCCAACCGTACCGTTCAGACCATGCGGACTGACAAGAATTCGGCCTCGTAGCTTCAACCCATCACAAAGCGTTTTCTGCCAAAGTTTGACGGCATCGGGGTCGCTGATCGGCGTGAATTTGTAATAAAGAAGGATCTTCTGCATTGGATAGATTATACCATTCCCCCCTGTTGAACGCGAGCGTGCTATGATGATGGTTATGGTAAACCTACGCTCATTCGATCGTGCGTTCATCTCGTTTGCTCGTCAGCATTACGCTTGGATCGCTCGCCTGTCGCTATTCGTCATCTTTTTTTATTTCGGGTTCTTAAAACTTATTGGCCTTAGCCCGGCAAGCGATCTGGCACTTGGCTTCGCGGCGCATATGGGCATGGCCGATTACTCGACGCAGCTTTTCTATGGCCTTGCGGCGATCGAGTGTGTCATCGGAATATTATTATTGGTGCCGCGTTTCACGCGACCGGCCATATTACTCATGGCCATCCATATGCTGCTGGTATCCTCACCCCTCGTCCTTTATCCGGATGCCGTCTGGAGCAGTCTGCTGGTGCCAAATCTTGAAGGCCAATACATCATAAAGAATGCCGCGCTGGTGGCGCTTGCGCTCGGGCTGGTCGCCAGCACCCAGCCGTTGACATCCGAAGCGTCGCGAAAGTAAACTAGGAAGACTACGAACCTACCCGGTTCCGCTTGAATATTCGACGTTCATGATGAACCGCTCACTCTAGATACAGAATATGAATAAACCCAATCGTTCAGGCCTCGTTCGCCGTGTCATACATGCCTATAACCGTGAAATCCTACGCGGTTGGCAGCGCACAGTGCCAATCGCACTCTGTGTGGTTATCGGTACGATTCTCATCTTCTACGTACCTCCGCTCATCATCGCGCAGATCATCGCTAGCGAGAGTCCGGTCTCGCTAGGAAACGGGTGGCAGTACCTGGTATGGTTCGGTCTCTCGTGGTTAGGCGGTGAGATATTATGGCGTATCGCGTTTTTCATCATGGCCCGTTTTGAAGGCGATGTTGTCCGACGCCTGTATGATCAGACCTTCAAAGAGTTGCTCTACAAAGATTTGTCGTTCTTCAACGATCGGTTTGCCGGCAGCATCACCAAGAATATCCTTGCGTATGCCCGACGTTTCGAATCATATTTCGACACGATCATCTTCGGTGTGATCTCGCAGGTCGGTCCTGCCTTATTCGGTCTTATCATTCTTACGATCATCTCGCCGCTGCTTTCACTCAGTCTGATCGTATCGATTACCGGAGTCATCTTGCTGGTTCGTCCGTTTATCGTACGAAGGAGTAAACTCGTACAACGTCGCGAGCAAAGCCATAGTGAAATGTCAGGACATGTATCGGATGTCATCAGCAACATCTCGGCCGTTCGTTCCTTCGGAGCCGAGAAGATGGAAGAAGCCGTTCATACCCGACACGCGAAATCGTTCGCGGATGCCGCGGTCGCATCGTGGCACTACCACAATACCCGTATCGATGCCTTGATTTCACCGATTTATGTCGCGGTTAACACGTTCGCCCTGGGCGTCATACTCGCGTCGGGAGTTGACGGCCCATCAAAGGCAAGCCTGTTCCTGGCCTTTAACTATTTCGTGAACATCTCTCGCTTCATGTGGGAATTTAACGGCATTTACCGTCGGCTTGAAGATGCCCTTACCGATGCGGCGTTATTTATTGAGTATAAGGATGTAAAGCCGTTAGTGACGGACGCGAAGGATGCTAAGGCGATGGTCGTTTCCGATGGACGGATCGAGTTCGACGCCGTCACGTTTTCACATCAAGGCGAAGGTTTTGACGGTCTCTTTAAGGATTTTCATCTTTCAATAAAGCCAGGTCAGCGCGTCGGGATAGTTGGACACTCCGGAGCAGGCAAAAGTACGCTTGTGAGCTTGCTGCTGCGCTTCGTGGACGTCGATGCCGGCAACATTCTGATTGACAGGCAGGCGATCGCGTCAGTCACCCAACAGAGTCTGCACCAATCAATCGCTTACGTCCCTCAGGAGCCGGCTTTATTCCATCGTAGTCTACGCGATAATATCCGTTACGGAAAACCAGATGCGACAGACGAAGAAATTCTGACGGCAGCGACGCGGGCCCATGCGACTGAATTCATAGATATATTACCCGATGGTCTCGACACCCTGGTTGGAGAGCGAGGCGTCAAGCTATCCGGCGGACAGCGGCAGAGAATCGCAATCGCACGTGCCATTTTGAAGGATGCTCCGATCCTCGTGCTCGATGAAGCGACCAGCGCCTTGGACTCCGAAAGTGAACGGCTGATTCAAGCGAGTCTCGATGAGCTGATGAAGGGACGGACAAGCATCGTGATCGCACATCGGCTATCGACCATATCCAAACTTGACCGAATCGTCGTATTGGAGAGCGGTGGAATCATCGAAGACGGTACCCATGATGAGCTTTTGGCCCTCAAGGGAACTTACGCGTCGCTTTGGAGTCATCAGAGCGGCGGGTTCATTGAGGATTAGGCGATTTGACGTCGAGCATGCAGCTTGCGCTGGAAGCCCGCGATTTCATCGGTCAAATCCACGTCGAACGTATTTGCCAGCGTAACGATGGTAATGAGGAGGTCGGCGAATTCCGATCCTAATTTTTCATCATCTACCTTATAGTCATCTGCCACGGTCCGCTTACGGATCGCTTCCGCGACTTCTCCGAATTCTTCAATTGCGAAGAGCAGCTGTGTCTCCAGGCTTGGCTTCAGCGTGCTGCGCTGCTCCCAATCATCTTTCACCCATCGTTGCAGTTCTTGTATGGTCATCATTGCCTCCTTGTTTTCTTATGGAAATGACGGCCGCTCACGACCGTCATTCCGTTGATCGCGTCAACGTTTATTTGTTGGCGTCGACATTGTGCTGCTTCGGCTCATCCTGCAGCTTGCCACCTGGACGGCTTTCTTCTGCCTGGGTATCTTGCGGCGTATCTTCGCCATTGTCAGATTCTACCTCGGACTCATCCTCAGCATCTCCAGCCGCTGCCTCATTGGCGGCCTGCAGGGCGGCTGGCTCCCATACGCTGGCGACCATCAGGTCGGTCACATGCGGCTTCTCCTCGTCGTCATCGTGATGGCCGTCATCGTGCTCAACGAACTCCACCCCTTCCGGCAGCGTCGCGCTCGCAAGCGTCACCTTGTCGCCAGGCTCTTTAAGGTCAACAATGGAAATTTCGACCGCATCCGGCAGGTCCATCGGCAATGCCCGGACCTCGATCTTGTCGAGTGCCTGCAAGACGATTAGTCCGTTCTTCTCGGCTTCCGACTCACCCTCACCCACAAGGTGTACCGGGACTTCAGCGTTCACCGGATCGCTGGCCTTAACGGCGTGGAATGAGACGTGACGGATTGAGCCTTTCACCGGCTCAAAATCAACGTCTTTGATCATCGCAATCTTACGCTTCGACCCGATTGTCAGGTGTACCGGCGTATAGGTTCCGGCTTGGCGGTATACTTTTTCGATGACATTTTCAGCCGCCTGTACGCTCAGCGGTTCGATTCCCGGACCGTAGACGACGGCCGGCACGATGCCTTCCTTACGAAGTTTCGCGACTTTCTTGCCTTGGACTTCCCGACTGTCCAATTTCAGCGTTAGTTTATCTCCCATCTCTCTCCTTTTCTGGATACGTTTACGGAGTAATCCACCTCTTATTATACCACTTCAGCCCCTTCCTCTGAGGCGTGCTACAATAAGTACGCATGAAACGATTCATTCCATTGCTTATCGTTCTGGCCGTCCTTTCGCTCGGAGCCGTTGGCTATCTGACCATTGAGCATTACGGTTTAGAGGCACTCATCACGCTGGTCAGCGTTCCCGGTATCGCGGCTATCATCTTTGCGGAATCCGGCCTTTTGGTGGGTTTTTTCCTGCCTGGTGACAGCCTACTGTTCACCGCCGGCTTCTTGGTCGGCCAAGGAATGATCAAGTTTAATATCCACCTATTGGCGATGATTCTGTTCCTCGCCGCAGTGCTAGGTGATAACGTAGGCTATACGTTCGGCCGCCGCGTCGGACGTCGTTTATTTCATCGTAAAGAGTCTTTGTTATTTCATCAGGAGAACCTACGTCGGGCAGAGGAATTCTATGAAGCGCACGGTCCTAAGACCATCATTCTGGCGCGCTTCGTACCTGTCGTACGAACATTCGCACCGATCATCGCGGGTGTCAGCAAGATGGAGTATCGTACCTTCGTGGTATTCAATCTTATCGGTGCGTTCCTATGGGCGGTCGGACTGACCTATCTCGGTTATTTCGTCGGTGACGCCATCACCCGCCTTGGTATCAATATCGAGTACATCATCCTGGCTATCATTTTCCTGTCGATCCTCCCACCAGCCATTCACATCCTGAAAGACCCTGCGAATCGCAAACGGCTCCGAACCGCCACCATTCATTTCCTGGATTACTTACGAGGTAAGTAGCGGCTTCAGATATTTGCCTGTGTACGAGGCGGAGTTCTTGGCAATTTCTTCCGGTGTACCTTCAGCTACGACCTGCCCACCACCAGAACCGCCCTCGGGACCCATATCGATCACATGATCGGCCGTCTTCACGACGTCAAGATTATGTTCGATGATGACCATGCTATTGCCACCTTCTACCAGCTGCTGAAGGATACCCAGTAGTCGCTTCACGTCAGCTGAATGCAGACCGGTCGTCGGTTCGTCCAGGATGTATAGCGTCTTACCGGTCGATCGACGCGACAGCTCGCTTGCTAGCTTGATACGCTGTGCCTCGCCCCCCGAGAACGTAGTGGCCGGTTGACCTAAACGTATATACCCAAGGCCGACTTCGACCAAGGTGGTCAGTTTACGCGCGATACTCGGTACGTTCTGAAAGAATTCTGCCGCTTGTTCGACCGTCATCTCCAACACGTCCGAGATGGTCGCACCCTTGTATTTGATTTCCAGGGCCTCGCGGTTGTAGCGCTTACCTTTACATTCATCACATGTGACATACACATCCGGCAGGAAATGCATCTCAATCTTGATGACGCCATCTCCCTGACAATTCTCGCACCGGCCACCTTTTACGTTGAAGCTAAAGCGGCCGGCCTTATAACCACGTACGTTCGCTTCCGGCGTATTAGCGAATAATTCCCGTATAGGCGTGAAGACTCCGGTGTAGGTCGCCGGGTTAGATCGTGGTGTCCGTCCGATGGCAGATTGATCGATAATGATCGCTTTGTCGAGCTGGTTGATACCTTCGACATTCTCGTGCTTACCCGGAACGGTCTGGGCACGATGCAAGCGGGCTGAGAGTTCTTTGGCCAGAATATCGTTCACCAGCGTTGACTTACCGCTTCCCGAGACGCCACTCACCACGGTCATGACCCCAAGTGGGAACGCGACGTCGATCTGCTTCAGATTGTTCTCGGCCGCGCCGCGAATGACAAGCTTCCTGTCCGCCATGACCGGGCGTCGTTTCTTCGGAACGTGTATCTTCTCGGTGCCGCTCAGGAAATGGCCGGTGATGCTGGCAGGATTGCTTGCGACCTCATCGGGCGTACCATGGGCCACTATCTGTCCGCCATGTACGCCAGCATGCGGACCAATATCAAGCAGGTAATCAGCCTGACGGATGGTGTCTTCGTCGTGCTCTACCACCAAGACCGTGTTACCGAGGTCGCGCAGATGCTTCAACGTTTCGATCAGGCGGTCATTGTCACGTTGGTGCAACCCAATCGAAGGCTCGTCCAGCACGTATAGCACACCCTGCAAGCCTGAGCCTATCTGGGTCGCGAGGCGGATACGCTGCGCTTCACCGCCCGACAGCGTATTAGCGGCACGGGATAATTCAAGGTAGGTCAAACCGACATTGCTCATGAAACCGAGCCGAGCGGTAATCTCCTTCATGATCTGGGCGGCGATGAACTGCTCCTGATCCGTCAGCTTCAACTCCTTGAAGAGCTCAAGGGCTTCATCGACGCCAAGGTTACAGATATCCATGATATTAAGTCCATGAACAGTTACGGCCAGTACCACTGGTTTGAGACGAGAGCCCTGGCAAGCATGACATTTACGCTCACGCATGAAGCGTTCGATATCCTTACGGATGAACTCGCTGTCGGTCTCCTTATGACGACGCTCAAGGTTCGGAATAACCCCTTCATAGGTGGATTGGTAAGAACGGCCTCCACCAAGATCAACCGTATACTTCTGAGTGCCGGTGCCATACAGAACCTTATCAAGTGCGTCTTGCGATAGCTCTCCGACTGGTACGGAAACGCTGAAACCATGCGCCTCCGCCACACGGGCCAACCGCTTCATGTACCAGGCGTCAGAATTCACGCGGTTATACGGACGGATGGCGCCTTCGGAAATAGTCAGGCGAGGATTAAAGACCAGGTCAGGATCGACCTCCAGACGCGAACCAAGACCGGTACAGATCGGACAGGCACCCTGAGGGGCGTTGAAGCTGAACAGCCGAGGTTCAAGTTCCGGAATGTCCTCGTTCGGATGATTGACACAGGCGTAGCGCTGACTGAACACCGCTGTCGTCTCCCGCTCAACGTCATACAGTTCAACGACGCCGTCGGCAATTTCAAGCGCCTGTTCAACCGACTGAGTCACGCGACCGACGATCGCTTGACTCATGACGACACGGTCGACGACGATCTCGATGTTGTGCTTATATTTCTTATCAAGCCGAGGGAACTCTTCCAGCGCATAGACGACGCCGTCGACACGCGCACGGGCAAAGCCAAGCCGGGCGTACTGCTCCGGCACATGTGCGAATTCACCCTTCTTGTCCTTGACGATTGGTGCCAAGAGAAGTAACTTGGTGCCGTCCTCGACTTTCATGACCTCATCAATGATGGCTTGTGCCGTCCGGCGTGAGACCTCATTACCGCAGATAGGACAATGCGGCACGCCGATGCGCGCGAACAGTAGACGCATGTAGTCGTAGATTTCTGTCACCGTAGCCACGGTTGAACGCGGATTGCGGCTGGTCGATTTTTGGTCGATCGAGATGGCAGGGCTTAACCCGTCGATCTGATCAACGTCCGGCTTCTCCATCAAACCCAGGAATTGACGGGCATAGCTTGAAAGACTCTCTACGTACCGACGTTGTCCCTCGGCATAGATGGTGTCAAAGGCCAGGGACGATTTACCGGAACCGCTCAGTCCGGTGATAACCACAAGCTTGTCGCGTGGAATATCGACTGAAACATTCTTCAGGTTATGTTCGCGGGCTCTAACGACACGGATGACATCTGACATATCACCCAATTATACCATTTTTAAACCCACCTCACCTAGCCTGTACCCCTGAAGACGCTCATGATTGCATTCGATACCCCAAACCGTTTATTATTCGTAAAATCGTCATGAAAGGAGTGGCCCATGCGTCGACAAATCATCATCGCCAATCTTACAGGATCGTTCGCTGTCTTCAGCCTTGCCTCGGGCTTATTCGATCACGTACTGATGTTCATCCTTTTCGGTCTACTGCCCGGCCGTTCAGAACCACTGCCCGCGAGTACGATGCTTGTACTCTGGACGCTTCTATTTAGCGGCATCTGTGCCAGTTGGCTCAGCCCGTACGTCAATCGACTTTACGACTCGTTCAAGCCTGACCGTCAAGATCGGACGGCATAATAGCTTCGGCCCAGAGCTGAAGTTCTTGAAGCATAAACTGCTTATCGTCGTCCGTCGTCGCCTGTACCGCTAACCGCTGCAGCGATGACAAGAAGGACGGCAGCTGTGACTGCAAGCGTTCGGTGCGCCATGACTCCCACGCCGTCACTTCATCTTCGCTCATGCTGGCAGCGAAGTTACGAGCCTTATAGTGTAGTAGCAGTGGCTCCAGGCGTTCATCATCGAAGTTAGGGTGGAAGTCAGCCAATTGACGGGCATCCGCGTTACGCACGGTCTCTATGCGCAATTTATCCGGTCCATCCACGAAACCGTCGTAAAGCCGACCCTCGGGATGACGGGATACTGCATACTCGCGCTTCTGTTCGAATACGGTTCGTAGGCGCTCGGCAAAATCAGGATGCTGCAGCAAAACGGTCTTGTGTCGTTCGATCGTGCCTTGGTCGAGTCCGATCTTCTGCCAGCCATCCTCTTGTGCCAGCACGCCCAACGGCGCAACCGCTGGACAACGGTTATACTGGAGTACCTTGGCAGGAATCGGTACGAATCCGTCCTCTTTCCGCTCCTCCCAACTGGCGAACAACCGCTTCTTCAGATCATCCTGACTCATAGCTACGAACGGTGTCGGATCGTGACGTAGGTCGTATACGACCACGTTCTGGTTCGGCGCTGAAGTCAGTGGAAACGCCACGGTCGTCTTTTGATACGTAGCATCATAGCGGCCGCTCGTATACACGAACGGCTGTTTCTGATCCAGACTCACGAGCTGCTGCACCGCTTTCTTGCTGCGCATCTCTAGCAGATAGCCGAACAGCTTCGGCTGCTTCGACCGTATCAGCTTCGTCACATCGATGAGTGCCTCCACGTCGGAAAGGGCGTCGTGTGCGTTCTGGTGCGCGATGCCGTTTGCCGCGGTGATAAGTTCCAGGCGGTTAGTCGGCTTTCCGTCCGCATCAACCGGCCACTCAATTCCCTCCGGGCGAAGTGCCCTGGTCATCCGGATGACATCCAGCATATCCCAACGCGAACGACCATCCTTCCAGCACCATTCATACGGATCATGGAACGTACGCCAGAACAGATGGCGTAGGAATTCGTCATCGAAACGGACATTATTGAAACCGACCATGATAGTATCCTCGGTACATATCTCATCCTGAAGGAAACGAGCGAATTCAGCCTCGGTCAACCCATCGGCCTGCGTCACCTGCGGGGTGATCCCCGTCACCATCACCGCTTCAGGACTTGGCAGGGTATCATCGTTCAATTTCACCAACACGTTGTGGGGTTCACCGATTGGTACAAGGTCCATGTCGGTCCGCTGACCGGCGAATTGCATGATCCGGTCGTCCCTGGCAGAAAGTCCGCTTGTCTCCAGGTCGTAAAAATAAAAGCTGGTCATGGCGTTACTGCTCGACCAATGTGAATTCATCGCGACCGATCCTGATGATCGAGTCACCTTCGGCGCCTTGACGCTTCAGCTCGTGAGTAATACCCATCTTCTTCATGATGTCTCGCAGGCGGTTGACATTCTCATACCCATCGAAGTTGGTCCGACGAGCGAACTTCTCAATCTTTTGGCCGCGTACGCGGTATATGACCCTACCTTCGTCGTCTTCAATTTTCTCTATTTCCCACGCTTTGGCTTTGTCTTCCGCCTTCAGCGTGATGACCGGCAAGCCATCATCTTCCGTCTCATCCTCTTGCTGTGCCTGTCGTGACTCCTCGACATGTGTCCTCAAGGCGCGTAAGACTTCTTTGATGCCTTGATGGGCACTCGAGGATATGGCGAATATATCCCGATCAGGTGCAACGGCTTTCAGTTCCTGCATCTGCATCTCAATGAGATCCGCGTCCAAGCCTTCGGTCTTCGTCAATGCGATGACTTCCGGACGGGTAAGCAGTTCAGGACTATAGCTAGCCAGCTCAAGACGAATGGTCGTATACGCCTTTGCAATGTCATTAGAGTACGCATCGATAAGATGGAGTAGTACCGATGTACGTTCGACGTGACGCAAGAATGCATCACCCAGGCCCTTGCCTTGGCTCGCGCCCTCAATTAGGCCAGGGATATCGGCGACTAGCAAGCTGCCGTCGTCGATGTCAGCTACTCCAAGGTTCGGAGTCAATGTCGTGAAGGCGTAGTCAGCCACTTCCGGCCGTGCATTCGAAACCACGCTAAGAAATGTTGACTTACCGGCATTCGGAAATCCGATCAGACCGACATCGGCCAGTAATTTCAATTCAAGTTCGGCTTCGAACATATCACCTGGTTCACCAAGTTCCGCGATGCGCGGGGTCTGACGCACTGATGATTTGAAGTGGGCGTTACCGTACCCGCCGTCACCGCCACGTGCGACGATCTCTTCCTGTCCATCGATGATCAGGTCGGCAATGATCTTGCCATCATGCTTGACGACGGTACCGATAGGTACTTTGACGATCAACGGATCACCCGATTTTCCACGACGGTTCGATTTGGCGCCGTTCGCTCCCGGTTTCGCCTTCAGTTCAGGTTTGTACCGGAAATCGATAAGCGTGTTCATATCTTTGGTAGCCTTGAATACGACGTCGCCGCCCTTGCCACCGTCACCACCATCCGGACCGCCTTTATCGACGTAAATCTCATGCCGAAAACTGACGGCTCCATCGCCGCCTTTGCCACCCTGAATCAGTACTGTCGCAGTATCAACGAACATAGTAGTCTCTCGCTAGTATAGCAAAGACCGCCTCTCTATATAAGGGGCGGTCTTTATTCGTACGAAGTGTCCTAGTGAATGTACTGGTAGGCCGCTGCCTGGCCGGCAGATATCGTGCGCTGGTTTACGATGTTGAATCCGCCGTATGCGTAGTTATTCATTTCGGTGATGACGATGTCACCGTTCGGCTTGACGCGCTCAACGACACCGACGTGACCGAAGTAACCTGCCTGGTCAACCAGGACGGCACCTGCGGCTGGACGGTTGTTCACAGGGAAGCCGGCTGCACGGGCGCTAGAGGCCCAGGTGTTGGCATTACCCCAGAAGCTTCCAACCGGACGACCAAGCTGTGCGCGTCGCTCATACGCGTACCAAGTACAGTTACCTGGTGCGTAGCGGTTACCTGCTGAAGCGCCGAGCAATCCCGAGCTGATGACGGAACCACCAAGGTCGCTGCCGAATGATTGGTTGCCGTAGGTAGGTGCAGGAGCTGGGGCAGGCGCAGGCTTAACACCCTCTGGAATGATGATACGTTGACCTGTCTTGATGCCGCTGAGCTCAAGGTTGTTCACCAATGTGATACGATCAGCGTTCGAGCTATAGCGGTCAGCGATGGAGGCGGCCGTGTCGCCGCTTTTCGCGGTGTACAACAGGCCGCTGACAGGCAGAATGGTCAGCTTGCGGCCAGGTTCAAGCGCATCAGTGTCAGGTAGGCCGTTTGCCCACCGGATGGTGTCGGCTGAAATACCGAAACGGGCCGCCAGTTCTGGTACCGTCTCACCCGATTTCACGACATAGGTAGTGATGGCGTTCGACGAACTGGTAGGCTGGATGATCTGTGGCTTGGTGATGGCGGTACTGTCGGTTTGCGCAAGCTCGCTCTTGGCGGCCAGCGAGACAGACATGTTGGCAACGTTTGAAGCGACCGGTAGGTTGGCACGCTCAGCCAAATCGGCAGCCACACCGGTAGCGACCACCTGGTCGACCGAAGGTGCGGTGTCGCTGGCAGCGACGTCAGTCACGTCAGCCTGAACCTGGTCGACGTTAGCGACCTGGCTACTGACTTGACGCGGTGACTCATAACCGATCGCGACGACGGATACGAATAGCAGGAAGGCTCCTACGTAACCAGTGATCTTACTGGCTGAAGGACCATGTGATTTTTTCGTTGATTTCTTGTGCTGGGAAAGCACTTGTCGACGCAAGTCGACGTTTGATTGGAGAGCTGAGCTCTGACCGATCTGGGTACGAATTATCGTTCTCCTGCCACTCGTATTACTACAAGGGCGTCTACCTTACTAAGTCTTTCTTCTCGCAGTAGAACAGGACACACGTGTCGACC
>CBFGLU010000022.1:0-11909 GCA_965649685.1 uncultured bacterium
TGTCTTGATCGCTGGAAGCTCTGGTTCTTGCGTTAGCATGTTAGGCTTCGATCATCCGCAGGAACGTTGGTTCATCTATGACTTTCGTACCGAATGCCTCGGCCTTCTTCAGCTTACTGGCACCGACACTACCGCCCGCGACCAAGTACGTCGTGTCCTTACCTACGCCCGATTGGAACGTGCCGCCCGCTTGGCGGATTTTCTCGGCTGCCTCATCTCGACCCATATGCTCTAGCGTACCTGTAATCACAAACCGCAGCCCTTCAAGCGCACCAGATTTCTTTTCAAACCGAGGTTTTACGCCAAGCTCCTTGAATTTCATGAGTAGCTGTACATTGTCCTCATCGGCAAACCAGGCGACGATGCTTTCTGCCACAACCTTGCCGACACCTTCGACCTGCTGGAGCGAATCGATATCGGCAGCCGCGAGCGAATCGAGTGAATGGAACGAGTTGGCCAGATCGATAGCAGTCTGGGTGCCGACGTGCCTGATACCAAGCGCATAGATGAACCGTTCGAGCGGCGGGTTCTTCTTTGCCTGAATGGCGTCGACGAGCTTCGTTGCGGATATATCCGCGAAACGATCAAGCTTCAGAAGCTCCTCTTTCGTGAGCCGATATATGTCGGCGAAATCTTTCACCAGACCAGCATCCACCAATGCGACCACGTTCTTCTCGCCAAGCGTATCGATATCGAGTGCCGCCTTCGATGCGAAGTGTTCCAATGCGCGCTTCAAAAGCAACGGACCCGTCGCGCCCTTGACCCGATAGACAGCTCCACCGTCCGCCCGCTCAAACTCCAGTTCCGGGTACTGGCGCTTCAGTTCCCTAGGATAGTCGAACGATTCCGTGTGCTCGGGGCGAAGCTCCATCAACACACGTTCGACCTGCGGAATAATGTCACCTGCCTTATAAATAATGACCGTGTCGCCAACCCGTACGTCCTTACGCGCGATCTCATCAGCGTTATGCAGGCTGGCATGCTGCACGGTCGTACCGGCAACGTCAACGGGATCGAACACCGCGACCGGCGTAGCGGCACCGGTTCGGCCGATCGATATGACAATATCCTTAATGACGGTGGTCGCCTCTTCAGCTGCATACTTGTAGGCGACCGCACCGCGCGGGCTTTTACCGACCGTACCTAGTCGCTGGAACTGTAGCCGATCATCAACCTTGACCACCACACCGTCCGTATTGAACGGCAGGTTCGCACGTTTTGCGTCCATCTCGTGAACATATCGCATGACCGCATCAAGCGTCTCAAAGTGCCCCGACTGTCCGCTCGTAGCAATCCCCACCTCGCCGATAAGTTCATACGCCTTCGTGTTAGTTGCCACCTCATTAGTGTCGTCACGCAAGATATCGTATCCAAAGAACGTCAACGGTCGGGCGGCAACCAGCTGTGGGTCGAGCTGACGGATCGTACCAGCCGCCAGATTCCGTGGATTCTTGAACTCGGGTAGACCCTCTTTACGACGACGGGCGTTCAAACGTGCGAAATCATCTTTCAGCATGACGATTTCACCGCGTATCTCGGTACGGCCGGTCAACAGGAAATTAGCGTTCGACGTGCTCCGTAATCGAAGTGGCACGTTCTCAATGGTCCGAACGTTCATGGTGACATCCTCACCGACACGACTATCTCCCCGCGTAACCGCACGGGTCAATACTCCGTCTTCATAGACCAGGGAGCATGCCAGGCCATCCATCTTGATGTCACAAAAGAACTCCTGTCCGCTGCCTGGAAGCTGTTTCTGCATTCTTTCCACCCATGCACGGACTTCCGCCTCGTCAAAGACGTCATTCAGACTGATCATTGGTACCTTGTGCTGAACTTTCTCAAATTTATCAAGCGCAGCCCCAGCGACACGCTGCGTCGGACTGTCGGGAGTGACCAAATGAGGATACTTGGCTTCAAGCTGAGACAGTTCATGCTTCAAGCTGTCCGCCGCCGCCTCGCTCATGGTCGATTCGTTCAGTACGTGATAATGATAACGATATTCGTTGATTAACTCACGTAATTGCGCAATGCGTTTCTCAGGCCGGATCTGCGTCATCTTCGACAACCTTTCGATATAGCAAATACAAATAGGCCGACATGATGACCGACGCCAAAGAGGTAACGACAAGAATAGTGACTGGTACCAGCGGGATGTTTTCAAACCATGGCCAGATGCTGCGTAACCAATTATCTATCACGATTACCGGCAGAACGAATATCACCCAAA
Source organism: uncultured bacterium (assembly GCA_965649685.1). GTDB lineage: Bacteria > Patescibacteriota > Saccharimonadia > Saccharimonadales > Saccharimonadaceae > UBA1020. Next base: position 2,231 of record CBFGLU010000022.1, read on the forward strand.
GGAATCCTACAAAAAAGCTCAACCATACTAAACGGAGCAATAGTCGTAACCGTCGACCGATTACTAGATCGCCTGCGGTACGGATTGCTTGCCATGGATACATGCCTGGCAGGGTCACGACCACCAATGCCATGATCGTGCTGATGATCCAGTAAAGAGATACGAGTGCCACCAGACCGGTGACTAGCCACGCCAGCATGCTTAGGATGCCGCCGTTGATGAAGCCGGTCGTGACAGCCGCGTTTACGATGACGATGGCCAGCGCCAATGGCACCAGCTGGATGATTATAGCTAGGAATACGAGTGCGCTCGGCACAAGCGGTGACCCGGCATTATATATACCATCACGAAGCCGTGGCTGCTTACCGCTCAAGATCGTACGGAGCAGCCAGACCGTCGTCAGCCAGATCAAGACGAGTAGCAGCATGCCATACACCTGCTGGACATCACTCAGCTGCGGCGCGAAGCTTCCTCCGATACCCGACAATAGCAGCAATGAAGCGCCCCCTATCGCGCCCCAACCTCCGCCTAGAAGCTCACTGCCGGATTCACTCAGCAGATCAGCCAGCTGGTCGTATGAATCCTGCGATGAAAGCCCTACGAACACCGCGCTCAATACCGCATACACGATCGCCAGACTTACAAACAGGTTTTTATGCCGCCACAGAATGGCCAGTACTTCTACCGTGAACTGCCAGTAGCCCGGTAGTTTCAGCGATCGCGCGTAGTCGCGTCGACGTGTCAGCTGGAAGCTGCGGTGAGGACGGCGAGATAGATACGCCGTCTGCCGCTCTCGGAGCACGGCAATAATGCTCCCCCAGCTCCACCCCTTCTTACGTATTATGGGCTTCTTCGGCATGGCAGACTGCTAGAACGAATTCCCCATCGATCTCAGACGTTTCACGCGGTCGGCTATCGGAGGATGTGTACTGAAGAGCTTCGCCAGACTCGCACCTTTCAACGGGTTGGCGAAAAAGAGATGTGCCGTACTGCTATTCTGTCTTCGAAGCGCCGTTCCGGCCATGCCAAGTTTTTCAAGCGCACTGGCCAGACCATCAGGATCACGCGTCGTCATAGCTCCGGTGGCGTCGGCAAGATATTCTCGCTGGCGTGAAATCGCAGCCTGGACCAATATGGCTACCAATGGCGCGAGAACCGCCGCTACGATGCCGAGCACGAGAAAGATTGGTGACGGCGGATTATCGTCATCACCTCCGAACCACATCATACGAAGGAACAAATCGGCGATGAGACCGATGGCGCTTACCAAGCCAAAGACGATCATCATGACACGAATATCATAGTTACGCACGTGCCCCATTTCATGCGCCATGACCGCCTCTAGCTCGCGGTCATCCATCAATTCGAGGATCCCGCTGGTCGCTGCCACATGCGCATGCTTCGGGTCTCGGCCTGTCGCGAACGCATTTGGCGCCGGATCGTTGACGATATACACTTTCGGCATCGGCATTCCTTCGCTAATCGCAAGGTTTTCGACGATTCGGTATAGTCTTGGATTGTCTTTCTTTTGGATCTGACGTGCACCGTTCATGGTCAGAGCGAGCTTAGCGGCGATGAAGTATTGAATCAGCGCATACACGGCGGCGCCGATTAACGTGCCCCAGAAAATGCCAGTACTGCCGTAATAGACGGAGAACACGTAACCGATTCCTGCGATCAACGCGATAAAAATTAGCATGATCAACAGCGTGTTGCGCTTATTGGCGGCGATGGCACTGTACATAGAAGGTCTCCTTCGGAACTAGAATTTGACGCTGACCGGCTTCTCGACGCTGGCCATGTCTTCGACTTCAAAGAACTCTTTGTTCGTGAACGAGAACAGCTTAGCGACGACGTTAGCCGGGAATTGCTGAATCTTAGTATTAAGATCACGGACACCGCCGTTGTAGAACCGGCGTGCGGCCTGAATCTTATCCTCGGTATCAACCAACTCATCTTGCAGCTTCTGGAAGTTCTCGCTTGCTCGCAGCTGAGGGTACGCTTCCGATACCGCGAATAGGCTTTTCAACGCTTGCTCGAATTGATTCTCGGCCTTGGCTGTCTCAGCCGGCCCTTTCTTAGTTGCTTCAAGCACATTGGAGCGGGCTTCGGTCACATCCTGGAAAACCTGCTTCTCGTGAGCGGCGTAGCCTTTCACGGACTCAACGAGGTTTGGAATAAGGTCGGCACGGCGCTTCAGTTGCACGGTAATGTCGCTCCATGCCTCCTGGACGCGGACGTTCAGCTTGACCAGTCCGTTGTATGTTACCCACACGAAGAGCGCGAGTACTACGACGACCGCGATCAGTATCAAAATCCACAACTCCATCTTTCCTTATCCCCTTTTCCTACATCTTATTTGATAGTTCACATTATACTACTTTAAGGTAAAAAAATCGACGCCCTAAGGGCGTCTTTTCTTGAGGTGATCCATGTGGTGCGCAGAGCGGGAATCGAACCCGCACGACCTTTCGGCCAAGGGATTTTAAGTCCCTCGCGTCTACCAGTTCCGCCATCCGCGCATATGGAGGCACGTACGGGAGTCGAACCCGTCTAAAAGGTTTTGCAGACCTCTGCGTAACCGCTCCGCCAACGCGCCATCCTTGACCGATTATACCAGAGGGAGGGAGCTAGCCGACAAAAGAAAAAAACCGGACTAAACCGTCCGGTTTTCTTCATGGTGCGCGAGAGAGGACTTGAACCTCCACGAGCGCAATGCTCACCAGCCCCTCAAGCTGACGCGTCTACCAGTTCCGCCACTCGCGCATGTCTGGATGTTAAGCAGGTTTTATGTCACTGCAGGACTGTTCGCTTAGTGCACGCGGCGTCTACTCACGACTTGCGTTTCACGCAGCCGCCATTCGCGCATGGGCCTACGAATTATAGCTTGTTTTACGGTGTTTTGTAAACCGGTACCTGTTCGGCTGCCCAATAGATGACATCCGTAAAGCGATCGGTTTCGGTCGGTACGCTTCGCTCACTGATCTGTGGCAATACGCTTGTCCGGTATGAGTACCTTAGGACTGACTGATAGAGCCCGATTGCCGCCGCATCCTTCACCCATCGCTCGGAGAACGTCTTATACTTCTCATTCCGTAAAGCCGGGTCGTTACGGCTGCGGGCACTTGAAAGCGCATCATCGCTGATATCATCGCGGTAATTCGCGAAATTATACCCTCCGCGCGAAGCCTGAGATGAATGCCAGTACGCAAACACGTCGGGGTCGGCACCGATCACAAGCTCGTACAGAAGTACGTCGAAATCACGTGGCTGCAAGGTTGTCTGTACGAAGTCCTGCGTCGGGTTCTGCGGATCTCGCACTTCGGTACGGACGTCGATGCCAAGCTTACGCCACTGACCGGCCAGCTCTTCAAGTACCTTTTCATACGTCGCATCCTCTATCGTGATGAGCCGGAGTTGTAGGGGCTGACCCGATTTATTGGAACGTATTTGATCGTCACCCTTTAACTTCCAGCCTGCTTGGTCTAGAAGCTTACCTGCCACAACTTCGTTGAACTGTGGCGCGGCAGGAATCCCTTCACCCGTCAGCTGCCCCTGAACGAACGGCAAGTGCAGTTCAGGTACGGGATAGCCAACTGTCTTGCGCACCGCTTCGGTATCAGTTCCAACCTGCAACGCGCGACGAACCTTGAGATCTTTCAGAATAGGCGCATCGTTATTGAATAAGGCATATACTCCACTGTTCACCGGATACTGCTTCGTGCGTAACGACGAAGACATCTCCGAAACGTTAGCCGTAAGACCGGCCGCAGCATTAACTTCACCTATCTGTAATGCCCTGGCCATATCGTCCTGATTCTCGTAGGCATGAAGGACGAAGCGAGAAAGGCGCGGCGCACCTTCGTAATACTCTTCGTTCGCCGAAAGGTTAAGAATCTTATGCTGACGGTCGGGTGAAGGCTGCAATAGACGGACCGAGAACGGACCGCTACCTACCGGTGATACGCTGAACGCGTTCTGACGCAATGCCCCACCCGGTACCGACTCTAGGATATGTCGCGGAAGGATAGAGAAGGTCAATGCATGCGGAAATGCCGCATAGCGAGCCGGCAAGCTGAACTTCACCGTTCGGTCATCCATCGCCTCGGCCGTCACGTCCCGCCAGCTTCCGTACATAACAGACCGGACTTCGGCCGATTTCATGAGCCCCACGGTAAACGCTATGTCTTGTGCCGTCAGCTTTGTACCGTCACTCCATACGGCGTCGTCTCTGATAGTTACGATGTAGTCTTTGCCATCTTGGCTTATCTCTCTGCCAACAGCCAGGTCATCAGATAAACTGCCCGTGTCATCGTAATCGTATAACGACGAGAAGATCAGCTTACTTGCCGATAGCTCGGCCGGTGTGGTCGCATATAACGGATTAAGCGTGTTTATCGGCCCCATGGCAGCTTCCGCATAGGTACCGCCATTCTTCCAGGCCATGGTGCGGTATGCCTGCTGGTACCAATACATCTGCAGTGCCACCGCTCCCATGAGAAGTCCGATCAGAAGCAGCCACGTGATGACATGCTGTTTCGCGCTTCTCAACGAATCTAACTTACTAAGTACGAATTTGTGGGCGTGTCGAGTCGTATTGGTCTCTGCCTTGCGAGCCCGCTTCGAAAAGGCCTTGCTATCGAAGCCGATACGCTGAAACCGCTTCCAATTGGTCTTCTCGTTCGCCATATAAAGGCTATCCGTTCAGGCTTGGCAACAACAATGCAGTCAGGATGGAAAGAACGAATACGACGGCCAGTACGATCGTCGCGTCGAACAGACTCTTATCCAGACCACGGCGTGTCGTGTACAGCTCACCCGAGCTACCGAAGCCGGCGCCAAGGCTGGCCCCACGCTGCTGAAGAAGGATGCAGATGATCATAAGCATGCCTGAGCCTAGCGTAACGTATTGTAATAGGGTTCCGAATTCCATGATGTTTCTATGACTCCTTCCGGATGGTTTCGTAGCGCATCTCTAATGCGCTGCTTACTATATAGTTTATCAGACTGAGCAGGATACCAGTGATGACCGAATGCCAGAATGTCATCTGCAAACCAGGCGTGAGGGCCAACGATATCCATACCATCAGACCGTTCACGATGAACGTGAACAGACCAAGCGTCACCAAGATGGCAGGCAGCGACAAGACGATCACGACCGGACGCAGCACGCTGTTCACGATCGAAAAGATCAGACCCGCCAGCAGGAACACGCCTGCTCCTGCATCGATAACCTCAGGCCCATATCCTGTTCCCAGGACGCGCACGGCCAACCACAACCCGAAAGAGTTTAATAACCAGCGCAAAAGAAAAACAGATAATTGACGTCGCATAGAATCTGCTTCAGTATACATCGTGGCCTACAATCCTGTCGATAAGCGTGAGCTTAGATTGCGATGACCGGTCTCAGTGATCAGAATGTCGTCCTCGATGCGCACGCCGATTCGTTCCTCTGGAATATAAATGCCCGGTTCGACCGTCAACACCATACCCGGCTCAAGGTGATGTGGCGCACCTAGACTGTCGTGTACGTCGATGCCAAGGCCGTGGCTGACCGCATGTGGAAAATAACGCCGAAGACTTTTCTCATCACGGTATAGCCCCAGGCGTTCAAGCGCCTCAACCATGATGCCATCAGCTTGACGCTGATACTCCGCTACGGAAACAAGGGGTGATAACAGACCTATTATTCTGTGGTGAGCCTCTTCGACCGCCGAATGTACTTCTATCTGCCGCTTAGTTGCCTTCGTACGGGCAAACGTACGCGTGATATCAGCCGCGTACCCATGATATCTGGCGCCTACGTCCATGAGTACCAGCTCGTTCGCAGCAAGTCTGTCGTCATTGTGCGAATAATGCAGCGTACAGGCATTGCCACCACCAGCCACGATAGGATCATATGCGTGGCCATCCGCCCCGTGCATCCGCATCGTATATCCGAACGTCGCATCTATCTCATATTCATATTTGAATGTACCGATACGTGCCTTGACCTCAAGGAACGCTTTGCTCGTAATGTCAATCGCCTTCTGTATCATCTTGACCTCGACGTCCTGCTTGATCGCCCGAAGCCTGGTAAGCTCTTTGCGGCAATCCTGCACCTGGTTGAACGTACGCTCTAGCATCTGATGATGTTTCATAATGGACGGATTCAAGGCGAAGTTAAAGTGATCAGCGTGTGGAGGCTGATCGACGGTATAGACCAGACTATGTCTTGATGCCAATGTCCGCAGGAGATTTGCTCCTTCGTCGGCCATTACGACTACGTCCACCCCGCTAATCTTCTTCGCATCAGCCGCGGAGAGGCTTCCATCGAACGTGCGATGAGTCTCGCTGATATCGGGCATGATCAGTGTCGAACGCGAGTGTGTACCATCGATGACAAGTATCCAATCTGGTTCGTTAACACCGGTTAGATACCAGAAATTTGCTTCTTGCTCGAACGGCTGCGCGGCATCATTACCGCGCTGGACCCTCCCGTAAGCAGCCAGCACTACGATACCACCTTGAAGGCTTTGGACCAGTCGGCTCCGATTGGTGCTGAAGAATATAGGATTCACCCAACCATCATAGCATCGTTACGATAGGCAAGGCCGTACCTGCACAAGCCATAAGGCGCCTAAAGGCTTCCGCCAGTGCCCCCACCCGATCCGTTATAGGTATAGGCAGGGGTACCTTCAGTAGCATTCGAGCCACTGATACAGCGTGGTTTGACGAAGATGGTCACATCAGTCGGTGAGTAGATTCCGTTCTCGGGCACATCAATGGTCTTTGTGTTTGACGATTGCCAACTCACACTCGACCAGTTAGGCGTCGCCCCTCCGGTCACGCCGATCTTCCATTCGGTCGACCCGATCGAACACGTACCACCAGAGGTTGTCACCACGTAGCGCTGGTAGTATTCTGTCCCTACTTTTACTCGTGATGTCGTGTAGGTGACACCGGCGGCCGACGGAGCCGGGATTTGAGTGATCGCACTGGTCGCGGCGGCCGGACTACTACCCGAAGCATTTGATGCGATAACGTTGATATTGTAGGTCGTATTTACCGTCAAACCACTGATTGTGCACGGCGAACCAGTACAGCCGGCAAGCGTTGACGGAGTTCCGGTACCGTAGCGTACCTCGTAACTGGTAGCGCCTGCGACGTCTGTCCATGTCACGGTGATAGCCGTCGTAGAGCTGCCCGAAGCAACCGGATTTGGCGATGCAGGGACAGCCAATAGCGAGGCGCAGGTTCCAAGCTGAGGTTCTTTGCTTTGGGTCGTGTCAATATGATAGACAACGGCTGGGTCCTTCTGGCTGACGGCGTCGATGCAATACTTTGAACTATCGCCTGATCGATACGTGACTATGACACTTGAGCCGCCTTTGTAGTTACTTGGAAGCGACGTGGGGTATCCACTGCCAAGGTTTTTTGCACTCTCCATGGCCACTGCGGCCTGTTTCAGATCCGATTTAACAGCGTTTTTAGCAAGCCCCGTTTGCCATGCCCGCCAGCCAAGCAGTGACATCGTAGCCAGCAGGGCGATGATAGCGATTACTACAATCAGTTCAACAATGGTGAAACCATGTATCTTTTTCATCTTACTCCTATCAATAATTCGGGTCACAACTGCCGATATAATCGCTTCCCGTTACACTCACTGGAGATTTCGGTAGGGTGGCTGTACGACCGTCGGCCGAAACTCCGTAGTAGGACTGTATGGTGGCGCCTTGCTCAGGCTCAGATAACGATGCCTCGTACGAACCATAGCCGCCATTTATTTCGTTACCTACCGTAAGTGTTTGCTCCGAGGCACTTTGGTACTGCCATGTGAAGACGAACTTTGATATCTCGTTATTAGCCCCGGCCGGGGAGGTCCAGCTGTGGTTAACGAAACCGTAACGATGCGTACAGTACGTAATGTCGCTTGGCGCACCCAACCTAGTAATGGTGATGGTCTCCGACCAAGCAGACTTCGTGCCGCTTGAACTCGAGGCTCGTATCCTGAACTGGGAGGTGTTAGGACTGTCGAATTCGATATACTCTTCAAGTGCAGGATACGATATGGTCGCGTACGTCGCCCATGTGCCAGAACTGTTCGGCCGTGTCTCGACATCATATGATGCCGCGTTGGTCACCGAATTCCAGAAGATGTTGAAGAAATATCCGCTTACCGCGACTTCTGTAATCACCGGTGTAGCGATCGAAGTTCCCGCACAAGACCCGACAGCCGCCTTGGAATCCGCTTGGGTAATCCGGTATTTAACGGATGGTGATGAGGTCTTATATGCCTCCAGGCAGTAAGTTTTGCCATCTCCAGACATATACGATAACGTCACGCCTTGTCCTGGCTTAAACGTAGCTGGTAACGACGTAGGATATCCGCTGCCAAAATTCTTGGCGTTTTCCATCGCCGTACTGGCTTGTTTTAGGTCGGACTCGAGCTGCTTCTTGCCAATTCCTTCCTGCCAGTTTCGCCATCCTACCAGTCCTAAGGCAGCCAAGATACCGATGACTGCGATGACAACCACCAGCTCGACGATCGTAAAGCCTTTTTTTCGATGTGTTTGTATCATGTTCCGTACCTTTCCTACATATCGTAAGGGGTAAGCTATTCGATATCAGTGTAGCATACCGCTTATGGTCGTTGTAAATATCTTTGTATGACTTCAGCCTTGCTTCTACCTATCGCCGATACCATATCTTCTAACGAGGCCTGCTGCACTCCACGCATACTTCCGAACGTCTTGATCAGCTTCTTTCTGGTGGCTGGTCCGATTCCTGGCATATCTTCTAGTACGTTTTCGGTCTGTTTCTTCCGCTTCAACACGCTATGATAACTAACCGCGAAGCGATGGGACTCATCACGGATACGCTGTAGCAGCTTCACTATATGCGAGGAATGAGGTAAGTTCACTAGGGTGAACTCATCGGTAACCGTGACATACCCGTCCAGGTCCGATAATTTTTCCTTGTTTAACTGAACATGTGAGGCACCGTGATGGATCACGATCTGTTCCTGTTTCTTCGCCAAGCCAATAAAGGGCACATTGCTGCCATGACCGTCACGTGCTTTGATCGCCGCATCAAGCTGACCCTTACCGCCATCGATGACGACCAGGTCGGGCACTCCCCATGAGGCGACATTCTTCTGACTGAACCGTCGTTGGATCGTTTCGTTCATGTTATAGAAGTCGTTGTTATGCTCCAATTTCGTCTTGAACTTACGGTACTCCGCTCGGTCAGATACTCCGTTCGTAAACACAACCATGCTTGCCACCACGTTCGTACCGCCCATATGGGAAATGTCATACCCCTCGATGCGTCGTGGCGTACGGGCAAGCCCAAGGAGTTCGACCAAATCGGCCAGCGCCTTATCCTTACTGATATCAAGGAACTCCTTGTCGCCGAACATGACACGTCGCTGCAGCTCTTTCATCGCATGCAGCTTGTTGCGTAGCACCACGGCTCGTTCGAAATCATGTGCCGCCGCAGCCGATTTCATTTCATTCTCCAGCTCACGGGCAAGCGCCACACGATTACCCTTGATGTAGCTGACCAGCTTCCGAAGGTTTTGCTTATACGTTTCGCTGCCGTCGGTACGACGTGGACTCAACCCTAGATCTTCATCGAGGCGTGACCCACGCTTATCGACTGGCTTGGTGTAGTATGGGTAGACCTTCCGAAGATACCG
>CBFGLU010000023.1:0-11673 GCA_965649685.1 uncultured bacterium
TTTGATTCGGTCGACGGTTTGCTGGTGCCTGGCGGATTCGGCGAACGCGGCATTGAAGGTAAGATTGCCGCTGCGACTTATGCGCTTGAAAAGAAGAAACCGTACCTGGGACTTTGCCTTGGTTTGCAGGTGGCGGTAGTGGCTGCTGCCCGCCGCGCAGGACTAACCGACGCCAATAGCACCGAGTTCGACCCGGCCACCGAACACAACGTGGTCTATATCATGGAGGGACAGGCTGGCAAGGAATCGACCGGTGGTACGCTGCGTCTTGGCGATTACCCAGCCGTGCTGAAACCAGGCTCGAAACTGAGTGAAGTATATGGCACGACAGAGGTAATTGAGCGTCATCGGCACCGCTACGAGGTGAACCAAAAGTTTGCTCAGGACATCGAAAAGGGTGGTTTATGCATCTGTGGTACCTCACCGGACGGCAAGCTGGTGGAATACGTGGAAGCGATCGACCATCCCTATATGGTGGCTACCCAGGCACACCCGGAATTCAGAAGCCGACCGTTCAAGGCGCATCCGTTGTTCGTGGGACTGATTTCATCGCTGAAGTAAGTTAGCAGCCGGGTGTGGTATTGGCGATGACGATGCGGTAGGTCGTGTCGTCGTTGGCGGAGCCGGTGACGAACGGCAGGCGGTAGGTGCTTGCCTTGTCCTGAATACAATAGTTACCGCCCACGTTTTCACCCTCGGACTGGTCAATATAGTAAGGACGGTTCCATGGGTCAAGCAAACCGGTCACCCGGACGCCCGAGACATCAGTAAGAATTTGTAGTGTCGCATAGTAATCCGTCCAGCAGGCATCTGTTTTTGGTACAGTAGCCAGATCGGTACCGCTGGCCTCCGACCAGCAGCCGCGGCCACTGCCTGTACTGTTGGCGCCAAGTGACGCGGTTAATTCAACCAGGCTTCGACCGGTCGCAAGTTTGGCGGCGTGCATGGCTTTGGCAAGCTGGGCGACATCGGCCTTGGCCTTACTGGCTTTGGCACGATCTTGGACACCGTTCCAGGCGACTATGGTAATGACAGCAAGGATGGCGATGATCACGATGACGATCAAGAGTTCAACGATAGTGAAGCCGTATCGATTACGCATATGTTTTCAGTATATCGGCCCTGGTCGTGTCTTCCAAACAGTTTATGCTACACTGAGAGTAACAATTAAGCAAAAATGAACATATGGCAGAAGAAAAGATCACACCGGATACCAGCAACCTCGACGACGTGAGCGTATTGCGCGAGCTGCTCCATAACATTCGTGGTATCAGCCCGGTCTCGACCACCGATTTCTTGACCGTGCCTATAACGGTAGAGAACGACGAGTCCTAACTCGCCCCTGTTGTTCTGCTATAATGACAGGGATGAATGACATTATCGCTGCCAGCGTGCAGAAACTCTACGACATCTCCGTTGACGTCACCCTGACACGGCCGGACCCGAAGTTCGGAGATTTTGCCACCAACGTCGCGTTGCAGCTTGCGGGCAAGGTAGGTAAGAACCCGCGCGACATCGCGGAGGAACTGGCGAACGAGCTGAATACGACCGGCTCTTTCTCGCAGGTAGAGGTGGCCGGACCTGGCTTCATTAACCTGCGTCTCAGCGACAGCACGCTGCTGGCCGATGCCTTGAGGCAACCTGCCCGACAAGACGAGGGCAGGAGCTTCGTGATCGAGTACAGTTGCCCGAACGCGTTCAAAGAATTGCACACCGGACATCTTTATCAGACCATTGCCGGTGATATCCTGGCCCGTCTGGTGGAGCAGTCCGGCGCGAACGTGCATCGGACAAGCTTCGGTGGAGACGTGGGCCTTCACGTTGCGAAATGCGTCTGGGGCATGGTGGCGGAACTTGGCGGAATCTTGCCAGAGAAACTAGATGAAGTAGAAGCTTCCGCCTTCGGCCGCGCCCGTTGGATCAGTCAGTGCTACGTGCGCGGTGCTGGTGAATACGAGCAGAGCGACGAAGCGAAACAGGAAATCGATGAGCTGAACAAGACCATCTATGGTCTGCATGACGATAACGACACCGAGTCGCCACTGGCGAAACTGTATTGGACGACACGCCAATGGAGCTTCGACTACTTTGAAGCGTTTTACAAACTGATCGATGTCGACCTGATGCGTTATTACCCGGAAAGTACGACCGCGCCGGTAGGTATGAAAGTGGTGCGCGAGCAGCTTGAAAAAGGCAACCTGAAAGAATCGGATGGTGCCGTCGTGTTCGAAGGTGATGAATCAAAGCATCTGCATACCCGGGTGTTTATTACCAGCAAAGGCTTGCCGACGTACGAGACGAAAGATATCGGTGTCATCTGGATGGAGCAGGAAGATTACGCTTTCGAGAAGCGCGTCCTGATTACCGGTAACGACCAGACTGAATACATGCGCGTGGTCTTCGCGGCGGCCGAGACGTTCCAGCCCGAACTGGCGGGCACGATGACGCACTTAACGAACGGAACGGTTCGGTTCGGTGACGGCAGCAAGATGAGCTCGCGGCTTGGCAACGTGTCCCGTGCGGCCGATGTGATCGAGATCGTGCGCCAGAAGGTGAAGGAATTGGTGCAGGACGAGGCCATGGTAGAAGCCGTGACGCTCGGTGCGATAAAATATGTGTTCGCCAAATACCGACTAGGCGGTGACATCGCCTTCGACGTGGAGGAGACCGTGACATTGAACGGCAACTCCGGCCCATATTTGCAGTATGCTCATGCCCGCGCCCGCAGCATCTTGGCGAAGGCAACGAAAGAGCCCGTGGCAGAATTGGTCTCGCTTGAAGAAACCGAACGTGACCTGGTGAGTAAGCTTGGTGAGTACGCCGAGGTGGTAGAGAAGGCCACCCGCGAACTGATGACGCACCATATCTGTAGCTATCTGTACGAGCTTGCTCAGGAGTTCAACCGTTTCTATGAGCGTTCACGGATCATCGGTGACGAGCGTGAAGCGGAGCGCCTGTATTTGGTAGGGCTTTACGCAGATACGCTGGCTCGCGGGCTTGGTCTGCTTGGTATTGTCGCGCCTGAGCGCATGTAACTTGCCCTTTTAAAACGAGGGGAGTATAATCGCGAACCAGGAATTACTATGCAGAGTTTCACTAAGCAGTACCGTCTTATTCTCATGGTCTGCTTCAGTGTGCCCTCGGCGACGTAATTTCAGCTTCCAACGAAATCACATGAACGCCGAGGGACCACCTCGGCGATTTTGTTTCTTCGGACAGGAAGCAAGAAGGACGGAAGGCGGACGGACCGTTTTCCGACGAACACCTTTACAAGGAGGAGAAGTGGCTGGTAGCAAGCCGGAAGTGCGCGCCGACGTGTTGGAGCGGCTCGAGCCGGGCGTCGTCCTGAAGGGCGAGAGCCTCGGTGAGATCCGCGAGCAGCTGGGCATCGCGCAGAACGACGTCAGCAACACGCAGTTCAGCAAGGCGGTGCGCAGTCTGCACTACAACCACGGACTGGTGACGTACGGTCGTACCTGGACCGACGATCGCCACGCCCAGACCAAGGGGCACTACCTGAGCCTGCGCTGAGCACCCATTCGGCGACAGGCTCCACGGCGGGCGGCATGAGACCTTACAAGGTATCTCGTGCCGCCCGCCCAAGCACCACTCTCCTCCGATTTCCATAGTGATACAATTTGTATAAGAAGTAAGGTTGGAGGGATCATGGCAACGAAGACGACAAAAACGACGGCGGCTGCCGCGAAGCGCGAAGCGGCCAAGGCTCGGGTAGAAGCAGCGAAAGCCAAGGCGGAAGCCGCCAAGGCAAAGGCAAGCGTGATTAGCGGCGGACATGCGGCAGGATTCTTTAATTTCATCCGTGAGCAGGGCGTGATCGGCCTGGCGGTCGGTTTGGCCATCGGTGCCGCGGCTGGTGCCAGCGTGAAGAGTATCGTTGACAACCTGATTTCGCCGTTAGTGGCATTATTGACTCAAGGGGTCGAACTCAACACGCTAAAATGGGTCATCCAGGAGGCGGGCAATGGCAAAGCGGAGGTGGCTATCGGCTGGGGTGCGGTCGTAAGTTCGCTCATCACTCTGGCGGCAACCGCATTGGTGGTTTACCTGGTGATTCATGGGGCGAAGCTCGACCGGGTCGATAAGAAAAAAGCATAGCACCACGTTCCGCATACAACCCGTCTCGACCGAGGCGGGTTTTACATTGCAGCCCGTCGGGCGTAGTATCGAAAATGGACTTTAGAAACAGGAGGGACGATGCTTAGACACGCACATGACATGATTACCCGCGCGGCGGAACGGTTGAAGCTAGACGACGAGGCTGTCTCGGAATTGCTGAAACTTGACCATGAGCATGTGGCCACCATTCCGACATCGTTCGGCAATTTCACGGCATACCGGATGCAGCACAGCAACAAGCGAGGACCCTACAAAGGGGGCATCAGGTTTCATCCTGCGGTTGATGACGATGAGGTGCGGGCTCTTGCTACGCTGATGAGCATCAAGTCGGCCGCGGTCAATATTCCGATGGGTGGCGGCAAGGGCGGTGTCGTGGTCGATCCTAAGCGTTATGACGAGAGCCAGCTGCAGCAAATCGCCGAAGGGTATGTCCGGGCGTTTCATACGAAAATCGGTCCGGAAACAGACATACCGGCTCCCGATGTGAACACGGATGCGCATACCATGGACTGGATGGCAGCTGAGTATGCACGGTTGACGGACGATACCAGCGGCGCTACGTTTACCGGAAAATCATCGGTTAGCGGTGGTTCGGAAGGGCGTACGGCCGCGACCGGTCGTGGCGGCATGTTGGTGTTACGGGAATACTGCAGGCGACACGGACTTGAAACCGAAGGATTGCGAATCGCCGTGCAAGGTCTTGGTAATGTCGGCTTCTATTTCGCGCAGTTGGCGCAGCTTGAGTTGGGCGCACGTATCGTGGCGGTCGCCAATTCACGCCAAACATTGTTACGCGACGCCGGTTTTGATTTCCAATCGCTTGAGTTCTCACGAGGTGTCGCTGATGAACTGGCGCGTCAGGCCGATGACGTTCGGCCGGCTGACGACCTTTTGGGTTCGGATGCGGATGTGCTGGTGTTAGCTGCGCTGGAAGATGCGGTATCCGACGATAATCAGGCGGATATCACCGCCACCCTAGTGATAGAAATGGCCAATGGACCGATCGGCACCGCCGCGCTGGATGCGCTGGAGCATAGAGGTGTGACTGTCATTCCGGATGTCATCGCGAACGCCGGAGGGGTTATCGTCAGCTATCTGGAGTGGCTTCAGAACCGAGCGAATGAGCACTGGATTGAGGAGGATGTGAACGAGCGGCTGGCTGAGATATTGGTTCCTGCCATGCACGAGACGATGGCGCTTGCCGATCAGGAAAAAGTGCCGTTGAAAGTGGCCGCGTTCATGATAGCGCTAACACGGCTGCTGCAATAATTGCTATACTATAACAAGTAACTGCCATGCAAGGAGGACTGATGAAGATTGCGATCGTAAGCGGAAGTATTCGAAGAAACCGCGGCACGCCGCAGGTGGCCGACTGGGTAAAGGTGACAGCCGATCAAGCAGCCCCGGAAACGGAGTTCACGCTCGTAGATTTGAAAGAGCTTGACCTGCCATTCTTCGATGAACCGATGCCGCCACAAGATGCCGCCGATAGCCGTGAAGTCGGCCCTGCGGTCCGGCGCTGGCTCGATATGCTGGCTGACGCCGATGCTTATATATTCGTGACGCCCGAGTACAACCATGGGTTGCCAGCATCGATAAAGAATGCCGTCGACTTCATCGACTACCAGATCAAGCGTAAGCCCGTCGCCATCGTGTCGCATGGAAGCGTGGGGGGCGCGCGAGCCAACGAACAGCTACGGTTGGTGTTGAACAGTACGCTGGGCGCGCTGCCGATTCCGGAAAGTGTTACATTGCGGGCCGCACCCGCTACGAGGCCGGTCTTTAGTGATGATCACCAACTGCTGGATGAACATAGTCGGGCGCAGCGTCCGCTCGAAAACCTGATCGCCAGTTTGATCTGGCACGCACAAGCCCTGAAAGTCGCACGGGAGACCTGATATGACGACCAACGATGAATGGAAAGAGAAGCTGACACCGGAGCAGTATCGTGTCCTGCGCGAGAAAGGGACCGAAGCGCCGTTCTCAGGTGAATACGACAGTGTGTTCGATCCAGGTACCTATGCCTGCGCGGCTTGCGGTACCGTACTCTTTGACAGTGAAAAGAAGTTCGATGCCCATTGTGGCTGGCCCAGCTTCTACGACGCCAAACCCGGAGCGGTCGTCATGACGCCGGATGATTCACACGGCATGTCACGTACTGAAGTGACATGTGCGAAATGTGGTGGCCATTTGGGCCATGTGTTTGAGGGCGAAGGATTGGGTGTGCCGACCGATCAGCGCTACTGCATCAATTCCCTGAGCCTAAAGTTTACTCCTCTGACATAATTCAACCCCTCACCCCCGAAAGGGGAGGGGTGCGTGCCGCGTAGTTCGGTAGGGTCACCCTGTTATGGATTTTTCCCATCCTACTTCACGCGGTCACATGTCAGCCTCAGGCGAGGCTGACAGACACACCTTCCGGAATGCCACGGCGGCGGCTCTGAGAGCGCACACGTCCGTGGTAGTTCCGCCTGTCATCCTTGATGGAAGCCTGTCCGGCCGTCCGAGCGGCCCGACGGTACATGACGTACTCGTCGATGCTGCTCTGAACGATCTGCCAGACGCACAGCTCTGAGTCGTAGTAGATCTCGTAGCTGCACGACGCCTCGCGGTACTGCGAAGGCGTCTTGGGCTTGGGGACGCACATGACCTTCAGCGTGGCCATGATGATGTCGTAGGTCGCCTGCTGGATGATGATCTTGATCTCCAGCGAGGACAGCCTGTCGACCGATGCCGGCAGCTGTGCCTCGGAGATGAAGGGGTGCTTCATCTGCCGCTGCACGTAGTATGCCAGCTCGCTCATCTTCGGCTCGACGCCTCGGATGTAGTTGTCCGTGCCCTTGCGCCTCCCACGGTGCATCTCCGTCGCGTGGTGAAACGCGGCGATGATGCGCCGACGCGCGGCTGCCATCAGGTCAGCCAGCTGGTCGTCGTCGAAGAGCTCTCCGACGGGCATGCCCAGCTGGTGGATGGAACGGTGGACCTTTGAAGTCTTGCGGCTGTTCGCCACATTTCCTCCCGAGTGATTGTAGGTGCGGTTGGTCAGCAGAGTCTCTGCTTGTCTTCGTTATATCGTACAAGCTTATGAAACACAACCCTGAAATCACAGCGGGTCTATTTTGTCACCTCTGTCATTGCTAGGGTATACTGTTCTGTATGACGAAACGCGCGAAATTACTTTGGATGGATCTGGAAATGACTGGTCTCGACCCAGTCGAAGATCGCATATTAGAAGTGGCCGTCATCGTGACGGATTGGGATTTGAACGAGATCGCCCACTATCAGGCGGTGAAGAAAGTCGGACCAAGTCTGGTGAAGAGCCGTAT
Organism: uncultured bacterium; assembly: GCA_965649685.1. GTDB lineage: Bacteria > Patescibacteriota > Saccharimonadia > Saccharimonadales > Saccharimonadaceae > UBA1020. Next base: position 7,464 of record CBFGLU010000023.1, read on the forward strand.
GGTCGGCGACTTCTGGACGAAATTTCCAGAAGTCCGTGACGCGCTGATCGCGCAGAATCTTGAAGGTAAGAACGGCCGTACGGTCGAGAATGAACTGCTGGCGTTCATCGATGAACACTTCGATGCTGACGAGCGTATCATCCTGGCCGGTAACTCGATCCACCAAGACCGCAAATTCATCGACAACGAGTGGACGCGCCTGAGTGCACGGTTGCACTACCGCATGCTTGACGTCAGCGCGTGGAAGGTAGTGTTCGAGGGTAAATATCGCAAGAAATTTGCCAAGCCTGAAGCACACCGGGCGCTAGAGGATATCCGCGGTAGCATAGAGGAGCTGCACTACTATCTCAAGAAGGTGAAGGCATGATTTCGCATAAGGAAATGGAAAGCTACCTGCTAGACTTCGACGACACCTGGCTTGATTTTCCATTCGGTGAAGGCACGAGCGTCTATAAGGTGGGCGACAAGGAAGCCGGTGAGGGCAAGATGTTCGCCATCATCCAGGACGGAAGCGATCCGCTACGGGTCAGCTTAAAATGCGATCCGCAGCTGGCCGAGACATTACGTGAAAAATACGAAAGCGTCCAACCGGGCTATCACCTGAACAAGAAACACTGGAACACCGTCATTTGTTCGGGTCAGCTGACGGATGACGAGGTAAGGGATCTTGCCCGCTTGAGCTACGATCTCGTCTCCCGTGCTTAACCCTCGTTGAAATTCTCGAAACCTGTGAGTAGTGGTGCCAAGTTGTTCTCGGTGGTCTGTAAGACATCTTTCAGATCATCGTTTTTCGTAGAGCCATAGATGCCACGTATCTCGGTGCGGAGCGATTTGATATAGAATGACATCTCGCGGACATACGTACGGTCGAAGATCGCGTTCAGCCTGGCATCCTCTAGGCGACCGTTTAGTTCCTCAGTTTCGTCAGCTACCAAGGCGACCGTAGATTGCTTCTCGTTATCGATCTCGATACCAAGACTGGTAAGCGGCTCCTCCAGGTCGCGGTTGGCATTGGTCAGTACCAGTGTCAGGCTGCTGTTCAGCGAACGAAGCTCACCGCTTTTGATCTGCTCCTGTGATTCGGACGTGACGGTCTGAAGGCTGCTCATGCGAGCTCCGAAACGGGTGATCCGTTCAGTGGCTCCGCCGCCGGCAGAGAATACGAACATCAACACGACGACCGCGAACGCCAGTACGCCACCTATCAAGAGCCATAACATCATAGGGTTCATGGTCTTCGCCTGCGGCTGGGCGGCGATGGTATCGAGATAGTTGGTTGGATACTGTGGTTGTTCAGGCTGCATCATCACTCAGTTAAGCATAATCTTTTACAGAGGTAAAGGTGCTATACTACCAGTATGCAGGACGCCAAGGAAGAGGTACGGGCACGGCTGAACATCGAGGACGTCATCGGCGAATACGTCCAGCTCAAGCGTGCCGGTCGTAACTTCAAAGGTCTCAGTCCGTTCACGAGCGAGAAAACGCCGAGTTTCACGGTCAGTCCCGACAAGCATATCTGGCATGATTTTTCTTCCGGCAAGGGCGGCGATGTGTTCAGCTTCATCATGGAGGTCGAGGGTTTGGATTTCCGCGGTGCATTGGAGCAGCTGGCCCGTAAGGCCGGTGTCGATTTGAGCCTGTATGACTCCAAGCAGTCAGGCGAGATCGCCCGGAAGAAACGACGGTTGATCGAAGCGAACGAACTGGCCGCGCGCTATTTCCAGCAAAGCTTGCTGAAGAATCCACACGCTTTGGAGTATGTGTTCAAGAAACGCGGACTCTCCAAGGAAATCGTTCAGGAGTTCCGTATCGGCTACGCCCCGAACGACGGGGAAGCGCTGGTGATGTTCCTCACCAAGAAGGGTTTCACGAAGAAAGAGCTAGCCGAGGCTGGGCTGACCAACCGTTTTGGCGGCGACATCTTTCGTGCCCGCATGACCGTGCCGTTGATGGACCCGAGCGGACAGGTGATCGGCTTTACGGGTCGTATCATCATCGATGATCCGAAGGCACCGAAATACCTGAACACACCGCAGACGCTAATCTATGACAAGTCACGCCACGTGTTCGGGCTTTCCCAGGCCAAAGAAGCTATCCGCAAGGAAGAGTTTTCGGTCATCGTGGAGGGCAACCTTGACGTCGTCAGCTCGCATCAGGCGGGCGTAAAGAACGTGGTGGCCTCGGCCGGTACGGCCCTGACCGAATGGCACCTGAAATCGTTGGCCCGGCTAAGCCACAATGTGAAGTTGTCATTCGATGGGGACAAGGCCGGCTTGGCGGCGACCGAACGGGCGATTCCGATCGCGGGCAGGGTCGGGGTCGAACTCGCGATCGTCAGCCTGCCGGAAAGTGCGAAGGACCCGGATGAGCTGATCCAGCAGGACAAAACGGCCTGGAAGCGGGTCACGATGCAGGCGGAACCGGTAGTCGATTGGGTGCTGAAGCAGTATTCAGCCCGTGAGGACATGGCAACCGCGGCCGGCAAGCGCCGCTTCACGACCGAGAGCCTGGCGGTGGTGAAACAACTGAATGACAGTGTCGAACAAGAGCACTACCTTAAGTTGATCGCTGACATGACCGACACGTCGCTTGAGGCGGTGCGTACTAAGTTGACGGCTGGACCGATGGATGAGACGCAGCCGAAGAAGACGATCAAGCCAAGCGCCGGAGAGACCGAACAGGAAGACCAGGCATTTGCGTACCAGGATAACCTGTTGGCGGTGCTACTGGCATACCCGGCATCACGCCATCATTTGGGTGGATTCGACCCGACGATGCTGCATGGTGAGCATCGGCAGACCCTGGCCGCATGGCTGAAGCGACAACCGGACGTCATCGGTGAAGTGCCTACCGAATTGCAATCAATTGACACCTATGTCAAAATAGTACAATTGAAGGCCGAGACCAGATACGATGGCTGGAGCGAACAAGATAGTTCGCTCGAAGTAGCCAAACTGCTCCGCCAAGTCCAAGTCGAACACAAGAAACAAACCAAGGAACAACTGATACAGGAACTACGCGAGGCCGAAGCCCGCGGTGACGACAAGGTCGCCGATGAGCTACGGACCCGCCTATATGAGCTAATCAAGGAGACTGCCTGATGGGTAATGCTGACGACGACGCAACCAAGAAACCGCTGCTAGACGAAGAAGGAATCGATACACTGGAAGGTGTTGATGAACCAGATGTGAACGACCTCGAAGATGAGGTAGAAGATGACGAGGATACGCTAAACTCGAACCAATATTTCGATGACGTATCCGACGACTCAGTACGTCTGTACCTACGTGAGATCGGTAAAATACCACTGCTGAACGCCGAGGAAGAGCTGGCATTGGCGCAAAAGGTAGTTGCGGGCGACAAGCGCGCCAAGGACAAGATGGCCGAAGCCAACATGCGTCTGGTGGTATCGATCGCCAAGCGGTATTCGGGTCGCGGTCTCGACTTCCTAGACCTGATTCAAGAAGGTAACACCGGCCTGCTGCGGGCGGTAGAGAAGTTCGACCCAGACAAGGGATTCAAGTTCTCAACGTATGCCACCTGGTGGATCCGTCAGGCCATCACCCGTGCCATCGCCGACCAGGCACGAGTCATCCGTATTCCGGTCCACATGGTGGAAACCATCAACAAGCTGCTACGTACCCAGCGTCGTATGACGCAGGAGCTCAACCGTGAACCGACCATCGAGGAACTGGCCAAGGAGCTTGAGATGGAACCGGAGAAGGTGGAGTATGTCATCAAGATCAAGCAGGACATCCAGAGCCTTGACGCCGGTGTCGGTCGTGACGGCGAGGATGAGGATTCGGTACTACAGGACTTCATTGAAGATGAAGATTCGGCCACTCCAGAGGAATCGGCTACTACGCAGCTGCTGAAAGAGCAGGTCCAATCAGTCCTCGGTACGCTGTCCGATCGTGAGCAAAAGATCATCCGCATGCGCTTCGGCCTTGATAACGGCAAGAGCCATACGCTCGAGGAAGTCGGCCAGGAATTCGCCGTTACGCGTGAGCGTATCCGTCAGATCGAAGCCAAGGCACTTGCTAAGCTACGTAAGCACAAAGACGCTAAGAAGCTGCACGAATACCTGAAATAGACCGCACGGATTCTGCGTGTGGTAGCATAGGGGTATGCAACGTAAACAGGGTGGCTTTACGCTTCTTGAGATCCTGACCTCGATCGCGATCATCGGGATCTTGGCGGGTATCCTTGT
>CBFGLU010000024.1:0-11359 GCA_965649685.1 uncultured bacterium
TGGGATCATAGCCGTGTCCCGGAGCAGCGTCCGGTGCCGCGGTGACATGAGAACCTGTCTGCTCGGAAGATGATGGCGTATTGTCTGGCCGTGAATTATTCATACTTCTAGTATACCCCTTTACGCGGCTGGACGATCAGTGTCGTCTTTCACATGAGCCTGGGCCTTCGGTGTGACACGACGGCCGCGCGGAGTACGTTCGATGAAACCGATCTGCATCAGGTAGGGTTCGTAGAAGTCTTCAATCGTACTGGTTTCGTCGCCCGTCAACGCCGCAATGGTGCTGAGTCCGACGGGACTGTCGCCATAATTCTCAATGATACTGCGCAGCATGGTGCGATCGGCTGGATCGAGGCCAAGTTCGTCGACTTCCATCATGGCGAGAGCCTGACGTGTGACATGCGTATCGATGATGCCATCGCCATTGACATCGGCGTAATCCCGCACCCGCTTCAACAGCCGGTTAGCGATACGCGGCGTCAAGCGTGCCCTGGTCGACAGCAACGTCGCTGATGCAGGTTCAATCTTCGCATTCAGAATACCAGCCGCCCGACTGATGATCTGAGCGATCTCATCGTGTGTATAGAATTCCAGACGATAAAGGTGGCCGAACCTGTCACGTAGTGGCGCAGCCAGACTGCCGGTACGCGTCGTCGCTCCGATGATAGTGAACTTAGGTAAATCAAGTCTGACACTGCGGGCAGCCGGACCTTTACCGATCACGATGTCGAGTTTGAAATCTTCCATGGCCGAGTAGAGCACCTCCTCGACCGCACGACTAAGCCTATGGATCTCATCGATGAATAAGATGTCGCCATCGGACAGATTCGTCAAAATGCTGGCAAGGTCCCCCGCCCGTTCGATCGCAGGTCCAGAAGTCACCCTCAGCCCTACCCCCATCTCGTTCGCGATGACGCTGGCCATGGTGGTCTTACCAAGTCCAGGTGGACCGTACAGCAATACGTGGTCGATCGGTTCGCCACGCTTCTTGGCGGCAGTGATTGCGAGTTGCAGGTTCTTCTTCAGACGCTCCTGCCCCACATACTCGGCAAAGCTTTGTGGTCGCAACGTCACTTCAATAATCTGTTCATCATCGTCATCGGAATGGATAACGGTGTCTACGATACGCTCGATCGCCATCAGTTTTTCAATGCCTCCGTGACACGCCGCGCAGTCGGCAGCGTAGGATCGATACCCTCAAGTGCTTTCGAGGCATCGGCCAGGTTATAACCGAGCGCCATCAGTGCCTCTAACGCTTCATCGTTGGTCGGTAATGAAGTCTGTAGAGGGCCGGTAGCTTGCGCGTAGGAAGTTGGCAGTCCGACCTTGTCGGACAGATCGACCACCACCCGCTCGGCCGTCTTCTTGCCGACACCGGTCGCCTTAGCGACAAATGCCCCATCGGCATTGGCAATGGCATTTCGGACGCTTTCGACCGGGCCTAGGCTTAAGATGGCCAAAGCCGCCTTCGGACCGACCCCCTGAACCGTAATGAGTAGCTCAAACATCTTCTTGGCCGCCAGACTGGAGAATCCAAATAGCTCTTCGGCCTGCTCGCGGACATGGTGATACGTATGGAATTTCACTGTTTCGCCCAATGATACGGCTTCATAGTCGCCTAAGGGTACTTGAACCTCATACCCGACGCCACTCACATCGACTATGACGGCGCTACCGAACTTCTCGGCCACGGCACCGTTGATATGTGCGATCACAGAGTTAGCCTTCCTGCCTTCGCAGCACGTTAGTCAGCGGGCCACCATTGCCGCTACCCGATCCACTACCGGATGGCGAACAACCCGTCTCGTCTACGCTTTCGCCCTCAGGAGTACCAAGACAGGCATCGCTGTCATCTGGCACACCATCACCATCTTCGTCCGGCACATCTTCAACACAGTTCGGGTCATTTGCCGCCAAGTCTTCCTTGCCTTCGACTTCACACTGATCCACCACACAGTCAGGATCATCGGCGCTTAGATTTTCCTTGCCCGTGATCAGACATTTCTCCTCTGTCTGTTTTTCCTCGTCTTTTTTTGAGTTGTCGTCTTTCTTATCATCCTTTTTGGTCTCGCAACGTTTCGGTACGTTCGAAGATAGGAAGACGTCAGTCAACGTACCTACTTCCGTACAGACCGTCGCCTTGACGATACCACTCGGCTGACTGAACGAAGGGTCCTTTGATCCGATGGCTTGGCCCATCATCTCGCGCCAGATAGGACCGGCCATACCGGCGCCACCGTTATTCATGATCGTGTTGTCGTTGTTACCAACCCACACGCCAACGGCGATGTCAGGCGTGTAGCCGATGGTCCAGGCGTCACGAGAATCATCGGTCGTACCCGTCTTAACCGCTGCCGTCTTGATACGGCCGTCGGTGCCGGTCACGTTCAGAGAGCTGCCGAACACGCGTGAACGGGTCGTATTATCCGACAGAATGTTCGAGATAAGATACGCGCCCTCGTTGCTGATAGCCTCTTCACTTTCAAGGTCCTGGGTGAAGATCGTCTGGTCATACTTGTTCTTGATTGACTTGACGCTGGAGATGTCGTGACGATCACCATGGTTGGCAAACGTGGCGTACGCGTTGGTCATTTCCGTTAACGGCACCTCAGCCGAACCAAGCGCCAGCGACAAGCCATAGTTCTTATTGGCGTCAATCGTCGTGATACCGAGCCGCTCAGCCATTTCGACAGTGTTATCGACGCCCACTTTTTGCATCACCTTAACGGCCGGGATGTTCAACGACCAGTTCAGGGCCTGCCGCACGGTTACGTTACCACGGAAACTGCGATCGGCATTGAGCGGACGATAGCCGCCACCGAAATCGGTCGGTTCATCATCGAGCACCGTGACTGGTGTGATCTTGCCGGTCGCCAGGCCATCGGCATAGTAGAGCGGCTTGAAGCTTGAGCCTGGCTGACGGGCCGTGGTTGCCATGTTCACCTTGCCGAACTTCTCATCGTTATAATCAACGCTTCCTACCAAGGCCAGTATCCCGCCCGTCTTCGGATCGATTGCGACCATGCTCGCGTTCGAACCTCCGTTTGCCTGAATGAATGCAAGGTTCGACTCGACGCTGGCGTTCGCCTTCTTCTGTAAGCCGAGATCAAGCGTAGTCGTCACACGATAACCTGAACGTGTCACCTTCTCTTCACCGTACTCGTCATACAGCTGGCTCAGGATCATCTCGGTGAAATGCGGTGCGTCGTTCTGAACCGCTTGCGCACCAGCCGCATATTGCAGTTCTTCCGCCAATGCTGCCTCTTTTTGTGCTTCGGTAATATACCCGTTCTTGACCATGCGGCTCAACACCGTGGTCTGACGTTCCTTGGCGAGTTCAGGGTCGCCGCTGATAGGTGAGTAGGCGCTTGGAGCAGGCAGCACCCCGATCAGCATTGCGCTTTCAGCCAATGTCAGGTCGCTTGCTTCCTTATTGAAATAGTTCTTAGCCGCTTGTTCGATTCCAAATGCGTTTTCCCCGTAATAAACCGAGTTCAGATACATAGTGAGAATCTCGTCCTTCGAATAGCGCTGCTCGATCGCCAACGCGATGGTCAGCTCTTGGTACTTACGCAGGATCGTCTGCTGTTCGGTCAGGAGCGTGTTCTTGGCAAGCTGCTGCGTAATGGTTGAACCACCGCCTTCGATATCACGCGCCAGGACGTTGGTATATAACGCCCGAATGATGCTCAGAGGATTGAAGCCGGAGTGTTCATAAAAGTCCTTGTCTTCGGCTGCGACCAAGGCGTGCTCGGTATCGTCTGAAATTTTGTCCAGTTGCACCAAATCACGCGGCTGAGCCCGCCCAGTCGAAAAGAACGTCTTGCCATGCTTATCCAGCAAGACCACGCCGGTATTGTTCCGGTTCAGGAGTCGCTCCTTATTACCGATGTCGTTGTAATAGTACAGGTACGTCGCGATCGGGGTGATGATGAGGAAAGCCAAAATCGGAGCAGCGATCACCATCGCCTTCTTCTTCTTGCTCAGTCCTCTGAACCATTCCCACTGGCGCTTCGCAAAGCGCTTACTAGCTATAACAGGGCCCACTTTCTTCGTGTACTTGCCTTTTCGATACATACCCCACAGTATAGCAAATCGCACCTCGTAACAGTAGTACCGCACCATATAAGGTGCGGTACTGACTTGTGTGAGAGAAGTGTTCGTGTAGGGCGCTTTTACCCGTTAGTGGCGCTCGAGTCCAAGCGTCGCTCCGGCAAGCAATCGAACGGAGATGTCCTGATCTTCCATCCAGTTGATCAACATCTTCAGCTCGTTGCGTATCTCGCGCGCAAGTTCACGCCGCTCACGACCGGTGGCGTCATCGATCTGATCGATCAGACCATCCGCCTTCTCGAGCTTGCTTACTATATAGTCATGCTCTTCCTGTGTGAGTTTTTCATCTTCTACCGCCTGCTGGAGTCGCTCAAGCCGCTCTTCGCTCAATAGATTGAACTGGTCGTCACGTACTTGTTCGATCACACTCGCTATCTCATCAACTTGCAGATTGTACTTGGCTGCCAGGGCAGCTGCCAAATCTGCATCAAACTGGGCATCCTGCTCATTGCCGACATGCGCGTTCCAGTTGCCGCCGACCGTGGCGTCACCGCTCCATGCTGAGACCTGAGCAGCACCAAGACCAGTTCCTCCGATCGCTACGACACCTGCGCCTACCACCATGGCTGTCTTGAGTTTCTGCATACTATCCCTCCTTTTTGTTATTTTATTTGGGAGTGTCTGGGCCATTCTTAGTTCGGCGCCACACAAATAGCCACTATAGGCAACGTGGCTGATAATACGCTGAGAGCCCGTCCTATCGGCTCATCATTTGGTGGGTGATCGCAGCGGCGAGCGCATCGGCGGCGTCGTCAGGCTTCGGAACTTCCACTAGTTTCAACTGCAGGCGCACCATCTCCTGCACCTGCTTTTTGTCGGCCTTACCGTAGCCGGTCAGGCTTTGTTTTATTTGCATCGGCGTATATTCGGCAATCGGCAATCGCGCCTTCCGACCGGCCAGCATGGCAACGCCGCGGGCGTGCGATACGCTCATAGCCGTCGTCACGTTCCGTGCGAAGAACAATTTTTCGATCGACATGACGGCCGGCTTCGTCTCGGCGATGATTTCGGTCAGTCCGTCGTAAATCTCTTCAAGCCGCTCGTCGAGCGGCGTGTGTGGCGGCGTGCGGATGACACCGGCGGTAACAAGCTGCGTGCCTTTAGCCGTCACGTCCACGACGCCAAAGCCCAGGATACCGGTGCCTGGGTCGATACCGATGATTCTCACGTCAGCTTTTCCTCATACTTGCCGTCGACAAGATATACTTCACCGTCACGCAGAGTTTCGTAGCGCAAGCCCTGTTCGGTGAAGTAATCGGCCATGGCTTGTGCCTCTTGGCCGAACCATTTGGACCCGAAGTGTGGAACCAGCTGCGGATAAATCAAGCCAAGGCCGTCCCAAATAATCTCTTCATGGTATTCCGCCGGTATGTCATACGGGTCGTCACCATGTTCGGTGCCGTGCAAGGTCTTAGTCATGATAATCGAACCGGCGCTTGAACCGCCGTACGTCAGGTGGCCATGCTTCAAGGCGTGGCTGACTAGCACGTCGAAGCCGCTATACGCGAACGCTCGTCGCAGCAAAAAGGTGTTCCCACCTGCCACCCATACAAATGGCGCGGCATCGATGATCGGCTTCAGCGATTCCGGCGAGCGGAAGTAACGTCGTAGATCAAGTTCAAAGAAATCAAAACCGGCCGCCTCGAACTCGGCTTTCTTTTCCGCCACATGCTTGGCACGTTCACGTTCGGCCATATAGTCTTTGGCGTTGTCGACGAACAGCACACGGCGGTCGCTACCGACCATCTGCTGTAATCGCTTCAAGTGATTGCCGAAACCTTCCGAAGAGAGATAGAGTTTCATCCTCTTATTAGTATAGACCTAGCGGCCACTCACGACAAAGCTCATCACCTTGGCGATGGTCCCCATCAATTCCCGCCGCCACTCCCACGCGGCATAACCGGCCGCGAGTATACTGACGCCACCGAGTGCCCACCAACCCATCACCGCTTCACCGGATTGTCGCACTTGTTCGACTGGAAAATCGGCCGCGATGTTCCGAACGACAGTACGACAGCGGTTCGTCGCCGGGTTACGCTCCTGGTTGGCGGCGCATGGTTTCAGGCTCGAAGTCGTCGTACCCGCGGTTGCCCTGCAACGATTGGTCGATGGATTACGATACTGACCGACGCCACAAGGTGTCAGCTGGGTACTCGATGCGGTTAAGGATCGACATCGATTGGTAGCAGGGTTACGATATTGGTTCGATGCGCACTGCTTCAAGCCCGTAGTCTCGGTTTCAATCAGACGACAGCGGTTCGTAACCGGATGACGATATTGGTTCGCGGCACACGGCACCAGCACGGGTTCCTTAGGCTCCTCTTCCAACTCCACAGGCAGAGTAAACACGCTGGCCTGGCTGTAGGGCATTGCGGTCGACGTCCATTTCCATTGATCGTCCCGCGTATCAAACGCCCAGGCCCAGCCGACTTTCGTGACCGACTCCGCGCTCGGATACGACACGATGGTTGCGTCATAGCGTTGAATACCATAGGTATCTTCCAACCATGCGTAGCCGCCGTCGTTCGTCACGCTCAGTGGCGACCCGTCAGCCCTATCAGTAAGAATGCCATACTCACCAGCTCTTAGCAGGCCACCAAGCACGATGGTGTTGGACGACGAAGTGGGTTGACCTTGATAACCAAGACGAAGGCGTAGGCCTTCGAGTGGCACATCGACAGGCGCTGGATTATACAACTTGATGAAATCCCGACAATCCGGCGCCAGTTCATTCGGCGCGCATTCTCGTGAACGCGGTAGCAGTTCCATGATTCTCACAGGCGGCTCCACGGGTGGTTCGTACCAGATTCCGGCATAGATTGTCGTCCGGCCAAGCGATGACATCGTCGCGAAGTCCTTGGAGAATATTCCACTACGGTAGGTTTTGGTCAGAGCTTTGCGGGCATATGATCCGGTCGATGCAATTCCAATACGCTCTTCAACACGTGTCGGACTACGTAGCTCCAACGCTGTGAAGGTCCTACCGATTTGCGCACACTCATCATAAGTGCGTAAATTGCCGGTGGTGTCATTTAGTCCAAGCATGGCGCTCGCGGCTGCTCCATACGATTCAGCCAGGATCCAGCCGGAAAGCTCTATTTGACAGACGCTGCCAATGCTGTCGAGCGCTACGATTGACCAACCAGTGAGCGAAATCGGCTTATCGGTCTCATTATATAGCTCGATCATGTCGAGCGAATCGGTCATAACTACGCCGAACTCACTCGTTTCTACTGTGCGGGAATGCTGGAATGCCGACAGGAAGACAGGAGAGTAATATTCGATGGGTGGCGTAGCCACGTCAAGTCCATAGGCCGTCTGGCCGAACGCCTGTCCGGCTAACAACCACACGCCAACGACCCACCCAATCGCACGCATCGTGCCTCCGAGTATAGGGCCAAACGTTGTAAAAAACTAGACTATGGTGTCTGCGTTGGTGTGAACGTTGACCACATCGTCTAAGTCATCAAGTGCGTCGAGCACTTTCATCACCTTGTCGGCAGTGTCCTGGTCTGCAATTTCAACAGGCACGTTCGCGATGTACTGCAGCTCAGCCTCTTCAACCTTTAAGCCCGCCTCAATGATTGCAGCACGTACTTTCATCAGATCCTTCTGGTCAGTGTAAACGACCAGTTCTCCATCTTCCTCGTTGGCATCTTCAGCACCTGCGTCAAGTACGGTCAGTAGGGCATCCTCGCCATCAGTCGCTACGCGAATGACACCCTTACGCGTGAACTGAAACATCACGCTGCCAGCATCGGCGATACGGCCACCGTTCTTCACGAGTGCCGTCTTCACTTCCGGCAACGTACGGTTGCGATTGTCGGTCGCAGTCTCAATGATGATGCCGACACCACCTGGACCATAGCCTTCGTAGGTAATTTCTTCCAGTGCGGCGGCGGCTTTGTCGGCCACGCGGTCGATCGAGCGTTGGATATTTTCTTTCGGCATGTTGGCCTGACGCGCCTTTTCAATCGCCATTGCCAAGGCCGGGTTCATATCGGGATCAGTTCCGCCGCGGGCCGCGATAGCGATCTGGTTACCGATTTTGGTGAAGATTGCGCCACGCTTGGCGTCGTTCGCGCCTTTGTCACGCTTGATTTTAGACCATTTATTATGACCGGCCATGTTGTACTCCAAATTAAGAATTATGGGATGATTATCATCATTGTAACAGATACGAACCAGTTATTCCACCAGGCTGGTTGATGCCAGGTCAAGGCGCGTGGTACGCCACATCCATACTCCGGCAGTGACCAGGATTGAATAACAGACGATAAGACCGACAAAATTGATAGTGACCGCCTGGACCGCCCAGTCAACACCACCAACCCATTGTATTGTCTGCGTCATATATGTCAGCAGCCATTGGGCGGGCAATCCTGCGATAGGTCCGATCGCTGGCAGGAAAAGCCCCACGAGACCTGCTATGAAAGTGAACAGCATTGCTAACGGCACCAACGGCAGGATGATCAGGTTCGCGAACGGCGCCACCACGCTGAAGCTACCGAACGTCACCAAAAGTATCGGTAGTGTGCATAGCTGAGCCGCGACCGTTTCTAAGAGAATCCGTTGAAGCGGGTGAGTGTCAGCGGAGCCAAAGAAATAGGCTTTGAGAAGAGGTGCCAGCAACATCACCCCGGCAAACGCGGCGAAGCTTAGCTGCCAGCCGACATCTCCCCACGCATAATGCGGCTGAAGCAGTACCGTGACCGCCATGGCGAGCGGTAATAACACCAAAGGATGGAATCGTCGTCCGTAGTACCAGGCTACCAACGCCAAACCGGCTACCAGCCCTGCGCGGCTCATGCTTGGGCTCATGCCAGTGATCGCGATAAAGCTTATTATCAAGCTACCGGCGGCAACAAATGCGAGATACTTTGATAGCCGTTCAAACATTCTGCGCGCCATTCTCGCCAAGATCGTCAGGTTATACCCACTTGCGACGACGATGTGGGTCAGGCCCGCTGCTAAGAGAGCTTCGTCAAGCGTATCCGGGAGGCCACGCCGTATCCCGAGCAGATAACCCAACCCAAGGCTTGCCTCCGGTTCATCGATCGCATGCGCAGTACCGGCGGCGAACCGATCGCGTACACCCAACGCCACGTCGCCCGGCACCTCACGTTTTAACCGAGTCAGCTCGGCATCATGCATCGAAGCCGCGAAGCTACCGAAGCCCTCATCTATTTCGCCTCGCACCGTTATGCGATCACTTCGCCGTATCGGGCCGTCATGACGTAACGTCACCCAGACATTACCTGGCAAATCGGCTCCCTGATGAGCCACCTCACTCATCCTCACGACTGTACGTCCACGAGAATCCGTTTCGACGTCATCATCCACCCTGCCCTCGATAGCCACCACACCGTCCATCATTAGCCGTTGATAGCCGATCAGATTCACCTGCGTCACGTGACCACGATACATTCCGATCAGGCAGCCACCAAAGAATACTACTGCCACCATCCATGACCGGCGATGCCACAAGCTGCTAAGAATCAGGACGAAACCGACACATAGCCAGCCGAATGAGCCGATCCAAATCGGAGAGACAAACCCGACACCCGCTATGCCGATCACGATTCCTAGAGACGCCCAAGCTATCAGCCACGACGGATGGATCGTTCGCGAAAGCCAATGGGCACGCATGCGATTAGTATACGACAAAGAAAAAACGCCTACACCGTAGACGTACTTTCTTTGGAGGAGCCACTGGGACTTGAACCCAGGACACCCTGCTTAAAAGGCAGGTGCTCTAACCAGCTGAGCTATGGCTCCACACTCATAAAAATGTACCTCACCAGAGGTGAAATGTCAATGTTTGGCTGTGCGAGGACGGCGGGCGGTGTGCGTTCCCAGTAGGTCGAACAACGCGAGGATCAGACCGGCGGTCACGATATAGACCCGGTTCTCGTGGAACCACTCGTATACCAGCTTGCTTTCGCCTTGCAGCACCAAGGCTGAACCGAGCGGCTCGATGAGCAGCGCGAGGGCGAGCGTGGCAAACAGCAGCGCACCGAGTACGCGCATCGGGGTCTCGCGGTAACTCGGACCGCTGAACAGCAGAAGGATAGCGGGTAGTAATACCAACGCGACCGATACCACCGTGATGAGCGGTGGACGTTCGACGACCAGACCGACCTCCTCCACCCATGGCGTCAGCTTTTCGGCCCATAGTCCGCTCAGCATCGAACCGGCGGCGAGCGCCAAGCCGAGCACGCCGAAACGGCGCTTGGTAAAGTACGCCAATCCGAACAGAAGCAGCAGCATGACCCCGAAGACGATGGCGACGTTCATACCCTAAAGTATAGCACCAGGTACGAAAAACGGAGGGCGAACCCTCCGCACTGCCTACGCGCCGATCTTGTCCTTCTTCGGACGACGTTTGGCGTTCAATTCGATGTATTCGATGATCTTTTCAGCCACGTTGCGACCGGTAATCAGTTCCGGTGTCTTGATACTGGCACTCGAATTCACCTCAAGCACCAGCGGGCCACGCTCGGAACGCATCATGTCGACACCACAGATTGGCAATCCCATCGCCTTGGCCGCCTTGATGGCGGTCTTACGCTCTTCCTCCGTCAGTTTGACGGGCACACCCTCACCACCCTGATGGGTGTTGGAGCGGAAGTCGCCGTCCAGACTCTGACGCTTGACGCTGGCGACCACGCGGCCGCCGACCACGAGTGCACGGATATCGGTACCAGCCGATTCTTTCACGAATTCCTGCACCAGGAAGTTCACACCTTCCACGTAGAATGCCTGCATTACGGCCTTGGCCGCCTTCGGGGTTTCTGCAAGCACCACGCCGTTACCGTGCGTGCCACGCGCCACCTTGATGATGAGAGGGGCACCACCGGCAAGCTCGACGATGTCTTCGAAGCTGGCTGATTCACGGGCGAAGACCGTCTTTGGAATTCCTACGCCGGCGCGGGCCAGCACCTGGTAGGCACGGAGTTTGTCGCGGGAACGGTTGATCGCCAGGCTGCTAGCCGTCGTGAACGTACCTTGGGCCTCGAACTGACGCACGATGGCGGTACCGTATTTGGTGTAACTCTGAGCGATACGAGGAATAATCGCATCGAATTTCTCTAAGCTTTCACCCTTGTAGCGCACGGTCGCCGTATTCTTCTCGATGGCGGTGTAGGCATCCTTGTACTTGATGACCTTCACTTCGTGACCACGAGCAATCGCCTCCTCTTTCAGGCGTTTGGTGGTGTAGTTGCCGGGACCATTCGAAAGAATC
>CBFGLU010000025.1:0-11037 GCA_965649685.1 uncultured bacterium
AGACGGTAGCGAGATCAAAGGTATAACTGCTGTAGACGTCCCTGTCGTAATGGAAACCGTAGGCATAGCGGTCGATACTTGAGACCACCAGGCCCATGACCAGCACGGCCAAGGGAATCAATCCGAACACCCGTGCGTACGGGTTGCGTGGGAATAGCCGATACCACGACCAGATGAGATAATCGATGCCGAGTGCCATCAATAGCACCACCGGAACGAACGTGATATTGACGAACTCAGGATTCAGGAAGACGAGCGGTACCAGCAGGACGAGCCAGAAGCTCAGGATGTAGCTCTTGGTGGTGTACTTCGTGCTGACCATTCGGTACAGACCCAGCACCAATAGGAGCAAGATGCCTAGTCCATAAACTGGAATCAACACCGCACCACTGTAAGGAGCGTACACCTGACCGTACTGTCGGAACAGTTCAAGCGCGTTCGCAAGGACCGTATCGAACCGTTCCGGAATACCGGCGAGCGTCCGAAGAAGCTGAGGTTCGTTCACGACACCCATGATGAGTGGCGAGATGATGATGAGGAATAGCCCAAGTCCGATAGCGATGACAGGTTTTGAGGAATCGTGTCGCAACAGATGCCGGGCGTGTGGATGGATCAAGGCGGTGAAGATGAGCGCGACCAGCACGTAAATGTTCAGCGGCATATATAAGCTGATGGCGGCAAGCACGAAACCGATAATCACCCAGAGATGGGCATACGTCGAACGACGGGCGATCATGGATGCGGCGATTAGGACTAATGTCGTCAGAAAAATGTATGTGATACCCGCCTCTCCTGCCTGCGAGGCCAGAAGGAACTGATTGGTGGTGACGGCTATCATGGCGGTAACGATGGCGACGTTACGCCTGTACCATAGGTTTAACAGATACAAAATACCGAGCGCTGAAAAGAAGCCTAATACGATCGAGGGAAGCTTGATAGCGAAAGAAGAAAAGCCGAATAGCGCGATGCTGGCAGCTTGCAATAGACGGTACGGTAGGTAGATCAACTCATCGGGCTGAAGGTTGAACAAGCTTTTGGGATCGAGCCCCTCACTGATAAGTGCTGACCGCACCTCGCCGTCGGATAAGCCGCCGGGCAGATAGAAACCGGCTACCACCAGGAGCACCGCAAGCGAAACGGCAAACGCGCTGTATGCTAGCAGATAGCGCCACCGGTACAGAAGAAACTGACTGAGTTTTTGTCTGACCATTTTCGCTTTTGATTATAGCACGCTAGTCTGAGTGCTTGCGGTCGAGTGACATGAAGCGTAGACGCTCCGGGTGGAAGTACAGACCGACTTCGCCGACCGGACCGTTACGGTGCTTGGCAATGATAAGCTTGGTAATATTCTCGACTTCGGGGTTATCCGGTTCGTAATAACCTGGGCGGTAGATGAACGAGACGATGTCGGCGTCTTGCTCGATACTTCCCGATTCACGCAGGTCAGACAACTGAGGAATCTGCGGACTACGTTGCTCGACCGTACGGCTTAACTGAGACAGCGCGATGACCGGCACGTTCAGTTCACGTGCGATCAGCTTCAGGCCACGTGAAATCTCACTCACCTCTTGGACACGGTTGCCATCACTCCGACCGGAGCCTTGCATCAGCTGGAGGTAGTCGACGATGATGAGTCCAAGCGGTGAATCATGTGAGACACGTCGCGCCTTGGTGCGCATTTCCAGTACGGAAAGACCCGGCTGGTCATCGATGAAGATCGGCGCTTCAGCCAGTTCGCCCATGGCTTCGGAAAGCTTTGAAAAGTCTTCATCCGACAGATTACCGGTACGGATGTTCCATGCATCCACGCCGGATGCATCGGCCAACATACGGTCGACCAGCTGCTCCTTGCTCATCTCGAGGCTGAAGAACAGTACCGGCTGTTTGGCGATGGTGGCTACGTTGTAAGCCAGGTTGGTGACCAGGGTGGTCTTACCCATGGCTGGACGGGCAGCCAGGATGATCAGGTCGCTACGCTGTAATCCCGCGGTCATGTTATCGAGGTCGCGGTAGCCGGTGCGGATACCGCGTAGTTGACCCTTGTTCCTGTGCAGTTCCTCCATACGGTCGAAGCTGTCCGTCAGGATGTGTTCCAGGCTGACGACATCCTGTTTCAAAGACTGGTCGGACACCGAGAACAGTTCGGCTTCAGCTTTTTCAAGCAGCTCCTGCGTACTGGTGTCTTCGTCGAATCCCATCTCTGAAATGTCGGCACTGGCACGGATGAGACGCCGACGGACGGCTTTCTGGGCCACGATCTCGGCATAGGCAGCCGCGTGGGCGGCAGTCGGTACGTAAGTGGTAAGTTCGGTCAGATACGCTGAGCCACCGATGGTCTCAAGTTCCTTCTTACGCTTCAGTTCGTCGGTGAGCGTCAATAGGTCGACGGGCTTATGGCGTTCGAATAGGCGCATCATACTGTCGAACACGATACCGTGTCGTTTGTCATAGAAATCGTTAGCCTTTACGAACTCGGATACGTCTGCGAGCGTTTCGTCATCAATCAAGACGGCGCCGAGAAGACTCTTCTCCGCGTCTAAGCTTTGTGGCGGCACTTTGCCGGCCTGTACCTCTTTGTCTGCCATGGCTGCTATGCGGCGTCGTCGACGCCTACCTCTTCTCCTCCACCCATAATAGCAGCTACTTTCGCCGCGTGACCATCTTTCGGCGGTTTGGTCGTAGGACGGGTGTCGATCTCCAGATGACCGAAGCCCAATTCTTCAAGGGATGAGTTTAACAGCACGCGATACTTGCTGTCATCAAGCTTCTTCTTATAAAACGCCGTCCGGGTGAAAAGGATGAGCGTATCACCGTCCAGCTCGTATTCGCACTTACACAGCACGCTGTAGACCGCTACGTGGTTTGCCTTCACGTGGGCGATGAGCGTATCCCAATCGAATGCCTGACCGGATGGTGTGGCCTTCTTCTTGCTTGCTGTCTTCTTCGGGGTTGATGGGTCTGTCGCTACCGGTGTTTCAAGGTGTGTACTTGGTGTGACCGGCGTACTCGCCAGTGATGCGTTCCGTGGCGCGGCTTTCGGAGCCGGACGCGTCGCTACGGCTGATGAGACAGAAGTTGCCATGGCTGTGGAAGGCATGGAATGCATGCCAAGCGTAGTGAGAAGCTTCAGCTCCGGGTAAGCCGACTGATGGATGTCGAGTAACGTATCCATCAGAGGAAGCAGCTCCGGCGCTTCAGCGATTCGTCGTCGGATCAGGTCGGAAAGCTGGCGCGCGATGATGCGGGCTGAGATTCCTCTGGCCGTAAGCTCGTCCAGCTTGGCCGCGATCGTCGCGACATCTCCGGAACGCACGGCCGTAAGTAAATCTTCGATATGCTCGTTCGACGCAAGTCCTAATGATCGCTCCACCACTTCAGCCGTGATGGTATCGCCGCCGTGACCGCTTTGGATCTGATCGAACAGGCTGACGCTATCTCGGAAGCTGCCGTCGGCGTGCTGGGCGATAGCCTGAAGCGCACCTGGTTCGACGGCTATCTTTTCCGATTTTGCAATGCGTTCCAGGTTGGCGACGATATCATCGAGACCCGCTCGTTTGAACGAATGCCGCTGGGTTCGGCTAAGGATGGTTTCCGGCACCTTGTCGATATCGGTGGTGGCAAGGATGAACACGACATGCTCAGGTGGTTCCTCGAGTGTCTTCAGAAGCGCATTAAATGCCGGTTTCGACAGCATATGGACCTCGTCGATGATGTAGACCTTCTTCTTGGCGCTGACCGGTGCGATTTGGACACGCTCGCGTAGGTCGCGGATATCTTCGACACCGTTATTGCTGGCGGCATCGATTTCGATGATATCCAGGTGGGTCGAATCGTCATCATAAGCTAAATCGTTCAACTCATGCGCCAAGATACGGGCGATTGACGTCTTACCAACACCGCGAGGACCAGTGAAAAGGTAGGCATGCGCCACCTTGTCTTGCTTGATAGCCTCTGCGAGTAAGCCGGTCACGTGAGCCTGACCAACGATCTCGCTGAGCGACCGACTACGGTATTTACGATATAACGCCAAACTCATAACTAGGCAGACTTCCCTCTCATTACCTCTATTGTACGACAGCCGGCTGAAAAGCCGCGTTGTGATTTAGATAGTGCCGCCTTCGCGCATGTAGCAACGACCGCAGAGCGAATGGTAGGTGACCTCTCCACTGCCATCGATCGCTACCTGATCACCTTCGAAGACGTACTTTCCATCAACCATCCGACAGTTGAACTCGGCCTGTGCGCCGCAAAAACACATCGTAGGCAGCTTTTCGATATTGTCAGCTACTTCGAGGAGCCGTTCGCTACCCGGAAAAAGGTTCGTCTTGAAATCGGCACGCAGGCCGTAGGCGATGACGGAAATATCGTGTTGCTTGGCAATGCGGTACAGTTGGCTGATTTGTTCGCGGTTTAAGAACTGAGCCTCGTCCACCAATACGCAGGCGACATCATGATGCGTCAAAACCTGGGCCTCGATGTCAGTCTCCGGGGTGGCCAGTATGTCAGCATGTCGGCTGTGACCGCCTCGGGCTACTACTTTGGCATCGTCTTTCGTGTCGACGGTCGGCTTCACTACCAGTACTTTCAGGCCGCGCTCGACATAGTTATACGCGGTCTTGATGAGCGTATCGCTCTTTCCACTGTTCATCGCGCCATATTTGAAATGCAGTTTCGCCATTTCTTCCAGTGTATCAAAGAACGCGACCGTTCAGGTCGCGTTCTTATGGTTTCAGATTCGTGTTACAGAGCGGCTTCGACGGCTGCCCATGACGCATCGGGATTGTCGGTCGGGATGATGATCGTCACCTGATCGCCGACGTTGATACGGAAGTACGTCACGCTCGCTAGCAAGATCCTGTATTCCTTGCCATTAGTCTCCACGTAGTATGCACCATCATGCTGGGTCAATGTACCGATGACCTGGGTGCGGTCGACCGGGCCGATTTGCTTATAAATGAAGCTGCCATCGTCAGCGATGGTAAGCTTCAGGATGTCGCCTTCGACCAGCTTCGACTTTGAAGCGTAGTTGGCTGGTACGGGGTATTCCTTGCCGTCTGGACCGGCCATCTTCTGGCCGTCGAAGACGCCCTCGATAACCTTGCCACTTACGTCGTCACGACTACTCGCAGGAGTCACGACATGACCATCATCGCCGATAATGCTGATGAGCAGCTCTTTGGCGGCGGCGATGTTAGTCTCCGCTTCTTGGATGAGCGCGCGGAGACGCTTTACCTGTTTCTCTGGTAACTCAGACATAATTGCTCGCAGTATTCCTTTGTCTGTTTTATGCAGTAATAATAACTCCATTATATACCAAAATCAAACTTTGAAAGTCAACATTATTTTTATCCACACGGTTTTAAGGGGTGAAAAAGACTTCGTTGTATTTCTTGCCAACTGAAAGCCGCCCCTGTGATACAGAGGCGGCTTCATGTCGTTGACATGTGGTCGATCGAAATTAGCTAAGCTCGACGGTTGCGCCAGCTTCTTCGAGCTGCTTCTTAGCAGCTTCAGCGTCGTCCTTAGAAACCTTTTCCTTGACTGGAGCAGGTGCGCCGTCAACGATAGCCTTGGCTTCACCCAGACCAAGTCCGGTGATTTCCTTGACAGCCTTGATAACGGCTACCTTCTGAGCACCGGCGTCCTTCAGGGTGACGGTGAATTCAGTCTTTTCGTCGGCAGCGTCTGCACCGGCGTCACCGCCAGCGGCAGGACCGGCAACAGCGACAGCTGCGGCGGCAGGTTCGATGCCGTATTCGTCCTTCAGGACGTTCTTCAGTTCGTTTACTTCCAGGACAGTCAGCTTGGTCAGCTCTTCTGCCAGTTTCTTTACATCAGCCATGTTATGACTCCTTTATTATTCAAAAATTAACTTGTAGCTTTAGCTTCCACACCATCGAGCAGTGCGTGAAGATTGCCAGAGAGCGCGTTCGTAACGTCGTGTACAGGCGATAGCAGCTGAGCAACGACTTCGGCGATAAGCTGGTTCTTGCTTGGCAGACCAGCCAGTGCCTTGACGTCGGCTTCACTCAGAGCCAGACCTTCGGCCGAGAAACCACCTGCCAGCTTAAGGGCTGGGTGGGTCTTGGCGAATTTGTCGAGTACCTGTGCAGGAGCTACTTCGTCGTCCGCGCTGATCGCGTACAATAGCTGACCCTGAAGGGCCGACGTGTCGGTGTCCTTGTAGGTATCAACGCTTTGTAGTGCGACGCGTACCAGACGGTTCTTGATGACCGTGATGGTAACACCGGCTTCGCGGGCCTGGGCACGCAGTTGCTGAATGTCGGCGACAGACAGGTCCTTGTACTCGGCAAAGACGGTGAGCTTAGCGTTTTCGAGCGACTCGCTCATCTTGGCGACTAAAGCTTGTTTTTTATCGCGGGTAATTGCCATAAAAATCCTTTACTTTAGTGTTAAAAAATCGACCACATTGTTAACGTACAGTCGACATCACGAGTGTGAAACAAGATGATTGCCTCGGTAGCTGATTAAGTTCCGTTACCAGAACCGCTACTGTCTTCGGTAATGTCTGGGTCAGATTATAGCACGACCAAGGGGTGTATACAAGCCGTAAGGGTGCATTTTTCTTAATTATGTGGTATAATAGATGACTGATGATTAGTGAGATGTACCACGGTCCCGAGGTTCGACCTCGCGAGCGCCTGCCGTATGGCGCGGTGCCGCTTGACCCATGGAAAGCATTACACCCTGAAAACGGGATGCCTTATTACAATACGTCGCTCGATAGGATCGCCATGATGGCCGGTTCAGCCGTCGAGGCTGCCATCGGTGACGGTCGCCTAAGAAACCCTGATACTGCGGCGAGCATGCATGACCTGCTTCTCGTAAGCCTGATAGATGCTCATACGCGGCGTTTGCTCCACAACTCTCACGCTAACCTTGAGGACGTGGCTTCGATTGCCGAGCGTGTCACGTTCGAAGCGGCCCTGGAGGGTACTGCACGCCCTGATGAACTATACGATCTCTTGCGTGCTCATCCTGAGATGGGTTCGATCGAACTCGCTAAGCTCACCCATCCTTTCGACTTTACCGGAAGCGCCGAGATGGACGGTGTCGTACGTGAGCTGTTAGCCCACCGAATCGAACCGGTAGAAGAAAAGCCACGATTCAAAGTAAAGCGTGTCGATCCGAATCTTCCTGCGCTTATCGTTGTTCGCAAACAAGTGGTGGGTGCTGAGCTGTTGGACGATGGTTTCATAGAGCTTATTGAGCGCCGCAGCTTATTGGTACGAGGTGACGATGAAGCGACCGCGCAGGTCCCTTATGTCGACCGCATGATAAAGAACCCTGAACGTCGCGATGAACTGACGGACCGTATTGAATCACAATTGCCTGATGCGGATAACTCGACCGTCTGGCTGCAGCCTACCACTACCTCTTACTACGCGTGCTACCACGCGGTAAATTAACCGAAGATAGCCTGGCGGATGTCGGCCTGGATATCTTCGATCGTCCGGTTGGCATCAATCGTCGTGTGGCCATATTTTTCGGCCAGTTCGCGGTAGCCAGCATCCAGCTTGGCCTGAAACTCATGACCACGAGATTCGAAGGCGTCAGGGTTCGTTAGTATTGCCCTGTCGGCGATACGGCGTTCTCGTACCGTACCATCGTCGAGCGTAAGGACGAACGTGAAATCCGGCTTCATATAGCGCTCGTCGGTGAACTGGCGGGTCAACTCGTGGATTAGCTCCACTGATAGACCTTCGGCGAGGCCTTGGTACACCTCGGTTGAAAGATAATTACGGGCGCTGATGACCCACGCCCCGTGCGCTAATGCCGCCTTTGCCTGTAACCAGTTCTCATGGCGAGCTGCCGTGAACAGCAGAAGGTTGGTGGCGGCGTCACGTTCGAGAGAGCCGTCCTTTAAGACAGTGCGAATCGCATCGGAAATTGGTGTACCGGCCGGCTCATGGGTGACGAACGTCTCGATACCGCGCGATACGAGTTCCTCGGCGAGGAGCTCCACCTGTGTGGACTTGCCAGTGCCGTCGTTGCCCTCGATGACGACGTACGTGCCCTGGCTCACCTTATTTCATTCCTTCGCTCAAACCTTCGATCACTGGCGCGGGCATGCGTGTATCCTTGAAGGCTCGTGGCAGCATCATCTCGGGCTTCCATGTGCGGATAAGTTCATCCAGATCATCGGTGTGCTGGTATTTGCCGCTCATGCCACCGCGTCCGCTGGCGTAGCCGCCTTCGACCGGACCGGTGTGATGGAAGATAAGCTGGCCGACGCGTTCACCCACCGGCAGTACGACGCTTTCGTGCATGTTCAGGTTGTAAA
Organism: uncultured bacterium; assembly: GCA_965649685.1. GTDB lineage: Bacteria > Patescibacteriota > Saccharimonadia > Saccharimonadales > Saccharimonadaceae > UBA1020. The sequence goes on from CBFGLU010000025.1 coordinate 8,306, forward strand.
TTTCCAGCGTGATGCGGTTAATGTAGCCTGGATCTACCCAGCCGGCGTCGAAACAGACCGCCACGCCGTTACGGCCCCAACTGGAGCGGCTCTTCACCTCGCAGGCGCCGCCATGGGCACGGATACCGACGAACTCGTGGGTGTGCGCCAGAATACGTTCGCCCGGCTGCAATACGATGATCGGGTGATCATCCGGAATGTTGGCGAATGGCTTCAGGCCGTGCTTCTCGCACCATTCCTTGTGCGGCATGGCTTCGAGTGGCCCCTTGAAATAGCGCGCGACGTCTGACTCGTCGAACGGATTATAGACACCGCTCGATTCGGCCTGGTACTCCTGCTTGTAGAAATAATGACCCAGCGTGAAGTCTAAACTGGCTTCAGATACATGGTTCTTATTGAACGGCACACTGACGATGGTGCCATCATCAACGGCCGAAAAGATCTCGGTGTTACTATATACTCCCATAAACTTGCTTCATTGTAGCATACGCCTTACACGGGCGTATCGAGTTTGATGAGATGGGTGTGGTGGTGGATCACGGTGCGTGACGCGTTGGCGGGAGCACGGGAGTAGAGCGAGTAGCCATCCGCTTCGTAATCGGTGACCAAGCGGAAGAACTCCTTCGCCTCTTCTACCGTGAACTCGGTGAAATGCGTGATGTGACGATGAGGCACGATCATGTAATGACTGCTGACCGGCAGCGCGTCCCAGACGCTGTAAGGAAAACGGTTCGGGATGATGCTGAAGTGGTCGTGAATGGCGACTGGCTTGTTGAACTCACGTTCATTAATGTCGCAGAAGACGCAATCACCGGCATAGCTCGCCCGGTATTCGTCGTAGGCTTGTTGGGTTTCAGAATTTCGGTGTGACAACATCCTTACCAGTCTAGCATGCTAAAATCGTTCATATGAAAGCTATCGTGGTCGCAATGGACAGGAATAACGGTATCGGTGCCGACAACGATCTGCTATGGCAGCGCGATCTGCCTGCCGACCTGGCGCACTTCAAGAAGCTGACTACGGGCGGTTCGATCATCATGGGCAGTCGTACCTTCGAAAGTATCGGTCGTCCGCTGCCAGAACGCGAAAACATCGTGGTGTCATCGAAGCCAACTGGCGTGAAGGGAGTTCTGACCGCCGTCAGTATCGAGGCGGCATACGAGCTGGCCCGTTACCCTATCTTTGTCATCGGGGGCGGCCAGGTGTTCGCACAGACCATAGAAGATATGGATGTGCTATATGTGACCGAGGTAGATGCCGAGTTTCCGCAGGCGACCGTATTCTTCCCCCCTATCGACAAGAACATCTGGAAAGAAGCGTCTCGCGAACATCATGAAGCCGACGAACGTAACAAGTACGCGTTCGACTTCGTGACGTACGAGCGAGCCTAAACGGCGATCGGCGCTTTAATGCCCGGGTGCGGGTCGTAGCCTTCAAGCGTGAAGTCGTTAATCGTGAAATCGAAGATGTTCTTCACGTCCGGGTTCAGCTTCATGGTCGGAAGCGGTCGCGTATCACGTGACAGCTGCGTCTTCACTTGGTCGACGTGGTTCAGGTATATGTGGGCATCGCCGAACGTGTGCACGAATTCGCCCAGTTTCAGACCGGTGACCTGTGCCACCATCATGGTAAGTAGCGCATAGCTGGCAATGTTGAACGGCACGCCCAGGAACGTATCGGCGGAACGCTGGTACAACTGGCAGCTTAGCTTGCCGTCGGTGACATAGAACTGGAACAGACTATGGCAAGGTGGCAGGCCGGCCTTGGCCATCTCTTTGATGTCGGCCACGTTCCAGGCGCTGACGATGATACGACGCGAGTCAGGATTATTCTTCAGCGTGTCGATGACTTCGGTAATCTGGTCGATCTCACCGCCTTGTCCATCCGGCCAATGGCGCCATTGGTAACCGTACACCGGCCCAAGCTCGCCGTATTCGCGGGCAAATTCATGATCGGTCTTTATCTGTTCGCGGAAGCTGGCGATCTTCTCGTTCCACTCGTCTGAACCTACCGCAGGCACATCCTGACCCGTTCGTTGCAACCACGCCTTGAACGGCCATTCATCCCAAATGTGGACGTCGTTCTTTACTAGGTATTCAATGTTGCTGTCGCCCTGCAGGAACCAGAGCAGTTCGTGAATGATACCTCGCAGGAACAACTTTTTGGTAGTGACGGCCGGAAAGCCTTCCGATAGGTCGAACCGCAGTTGGCGACCGAACACGCTTTTCGTGCCGGTACCAGTACGGTCGCTCTTTTCGGTACCGTTATCCATGATGTCCTGAAGTAGGTCTAAGTATTGGCGCATGTTTCCCCTCGCTTTACTATTTAAAGCATATCAAAACGTCCGCCACTTTGGTAGCGACGGACGTATGAAAGAACGACTTAGTTTTAGCTGACGACGTTCTCAACCTTGATGCCAGGGCCCATGGTGGTACTCAGGCTGGTGGTCTTGACGTAGGCACCCTTGATAGAGGTCGGCTTCTGGGCCTGCAGGCTGTCGAAGAATGCGCGGGCATTCTGCTCCAACTTAGCGGCACCGAAGCTTACCCTACCGACGGCCAAATGCACGATGGCCTGCTTGTCGACGCGGTACTCAACCTTACCGGCCTTGGCTTCAGAAACCGCCTTGGCGACGTCGGTAGCAACCGTACCGCTCTTCGGGTTCGGCATCAGGCCGCGTGGGCCAAGCAGACGGGCGTACTTACCGAGCTTCGGCATGTACTGAGGGGTTG
>CBFGLU010000026.1:0-9939 GCA_965649685.1 uncultured bacterium
CCGAGGCATTCGGTACGAAAGTCATAGATGAACCAACGTTCCTGCGGATGATCGGAGCCTAACATGCCAATGCAAGAGCCAGAGCTTCCAGCGATCAAGATAGGAAAATACCGTCATAACAAGACAGGTAACTTGTATCAGGTTGTTGGTGTCGCACTTCATTCTGAGGAAGAAATCCCAATGGTGCTATATCAACCGCTTTACGATTCGAAGTTCGCCTACTATGTACGTCCTTACGACAGTTTTTTTGGGAACGTCGAACTCGATGGCCGTATGCAACCGAGGTTCGTGTACGTAGACGACTAGCTACTTAGGGATGTTGCCGCGGTCGTCGAGCCACTCAAGTAAAAGCTCATAGTACGGTGACATCAGTTCAGATACATGGATGGTCACCTTGTTGTCACGCTCCATCTGAAGCGTGATTTTGTGGCGCTTCCAGAAAGCATCCCGTTCTCCCAACTCAACCATTATGACGGGAAGCAGTTTGTCGACAGCTTTGACGAATTTGGCTTCTTCGGACGTCTTGTTCATATAGCCTTCGGCGTAGTCGGCTAACTCTGGAAAGTCGGGCCAATCCTCGCGGATGCTGCCAAGGGCGGCACGTTCACGTTCGTCCTTGGTCGCCCAATTCTCGTCGTCAAATATGAAGGTATCTCCTGCATGAAGCTCCACGATGTCATGGGCGAGTGCATACTGCAGAATCTCAGACAGGCTAAGCTCTGGCGCGATCTTGGGCTGCAGGTACCAGCAGGTAAGGGCGAGCCCATAACTGTGCTCCACGTCATTTTCAGGCTGACCGTTATCCGCCAGGTGCGGCACGCGCTTCACCTTTGCGAAGTCTGCGATAAGCTGCTGGAGCTCCGCCAAACGATTAAGGGAAGGATAATCCATGCTCCGTAGTATACTAAACTCATGACGGAGACGGATGAGAATCTGACCGTAGCGCTGAACGAACGAACGAGGCGTTCGCGCCTCAAACGTGCCGGAAGAACGTTCATAGGCGCCCTCGTATTGTTGGTCGGGTTGGTCGCTATTCCGTATCCTGGGCCTGGCTGGTTGATCGTGTTTGCTGCCTTGGCGATTCTTGCTCGTGATTATCCATGGGCTGAACGACTACTTGGGTTCGCACGGGGTAAGTATGAGGAATGGTTGAAGTGGGTAAAGAAGCAATCGTATGTCGTCCGTGGTGTGTTATTTATGTGTACTACCATCGTAGTTATCGGCACGATTTATCTTTTGAACGGATATGGTCTTATCAACGCATGGTTTCATTTAGGACTGGACTGGCTTAACTCGCCGTTACCCATTTTCAACTGAAAAGGCACCTCGAAAGGTGCCTTTTGCTACGCGCGAAGCTGATTACCAGCTGCGCTGACGGAACGAGCCGCCGCCGGACTGGGTTGGTCGCTCTTCGCGAGGCCGTGCCAGGCTGACGTTGATGGTACGACCATCAAGTTCCTTGCCGTTCAGTTGGTCGACAGCCTTCTGGTTGTCGTCGTCGTTTTCGTATTCTACGAAACCGAAGCCCTTTGAACGGTTTGTTTCGCGGTCTGTGATGACGCGCGCACTCTTTACCGGTCCGATTTGCTCGAAATGAGCCTTCAGACCATCATCGGTAGTGGCGTATGCCAGGCTACCAATGAACAAGTTCTGTTGTGCCATGTTGTTTCCTACTTAATTATCTACACTCAGATCGACCTGTAGTAACTTTATGCGAAACATATCGTCACAACGTTCTGAACATCTTTATTTAAGCATATATGGGGTAATTATGCGAAAAAAGTCAATCTAACGATGGCGATGATGGCCAGCAGCGTGAAGAACACGTTGACCATGACCGACTGGAACGCACGGTGGCGATAGGTCACGACGGCGAGTCCCGCACCACCTATCATTGACATGCCGTGATACACCAAAGAGGTGCTGTCCACGATACCTAGGCTTAATAATGCGTAACCACCGAGGAGCATGAACGAGCCAAGCCAGCCGAAGGCTTCGGCCACCTCGTTTTTTGGGAGGTGTCTGATATGTTTGTATTTCGATTTCACTGTGGGCCATTGTAACATGCTTGCGTTTTTTTCGGCATGCGCGCATACTGATGGCATGCTGGTACGCATCGGGGTACCGCTTTTGACAACAAACATATAGCCGAAAACAAAACCGTGCCCCCGGGTGGGCGCGTAGCAGCAACACAAATGATCGCCTCTGGTAAAAGAGGCGATTTTTTGCTAGAATCTGTAGAGCACGGGGCATTGGCGCAGTTGGCTAGCGCGCTTCCATGGCATGGAAGAGGTCATCGGTTCGAATCCGATATGCTCCACCAGATTTGTTTCAAGCTACTCATCCGAGTAGCCTTTTAATTTCCCAAATAGACCGAACAGCTGATAATACGTAACCGCTTATGCTAAACTCTAGACACTATGCGTAGAAGAAACGGCTTCACTATCGTAGAACTTCTCATCGTGATAGTGGTGATCAGTGTCCTTGCTGCGATAACCGTCGTCGGCTACAACGGTATCCAGACGCGGGCGGAAAACACGAAGACGATCACTGCGGTTAGTGCCTATGCACGGGCGCTGCAATCCTATGCGGCTATTAACGGGGGCTACCCTGTGACAGGTGTGGGCGTGTTCGCATGTTTCGGTGCGCCAGCTAGTGGAAAGTGTGGCAACATGACAGACGCCATGGCAGGTGTATGCGGGGGTAACACAGTAGCGGGAGCTACTAGTGCAGCATTTGATACGGCGATTCGTACGGTGCTGACATCATTGCCTGCTCCTTCGCTTCAGAATATCTCATGTGGCACGCGTACGTACTCGGGTGCTCACTATTCTGCCAATACCAGTTCGGTAGGGTATGTAACTTACTACCTCAAGGGTGATCAGACCTGTGGCGGTATCGGTGGCCTTGAAGGGTTCGGTAAGAACTATACGACCGACCTGACCGTGTGTGGTGCCCAGCTTCCGACACTGCCGTAGGTGGACGGTAGCTGAAAGGTTTGCACATCAAACCAAGGACGCGTAAAATAAAACCACTTATGCTTACCGTACGAAAATCAGGCTTCACCATCGTAGAGCTTCTCATCGTCATAGGAATCATCGGAGTATTGGCGACTATCGGTTTGGTGGCGTACAACGGTATCCAGGCAAGAGGTCGGGACGCTTCCCGTCGCGCGGACCTTGATCGTGTAGCTGATGCACTGGCGCTATACGAAAACGATACTGGCAATCTCGTTGAAACTGGTAGCGGCTGTGGCGCAAGTGGTAATGGCAACGGTTGGCTCACGCACGCCAATGGATCGACCTATCCTCTGGCCGTGACCGATTGCTTGAAGAACGCGGGTCACTTACCTGAGCCTGTCAAGGATCCGAGTGGGGCCACCGCAGGCTCAACGGCGACAAATTCCGTCTATACCTATATGAAATATCACTGTGGTACAGGAGCGAGTAAGCGGGCCTTCGTGTATGCGAAGCTAGAGACAGTCCCGCAGAGCGACACGGCTACGGATGGTACGTGCGCCGCCACTCTCGACACCAGCTATGGTATGAACTATTTCGTGGAGATAAAGTGAGAAACCCGGTGCACGAACGGCGTCAATCCTCGGCAGGTTTCACTATCGTCGAACTGATCGTCGTCGTCATCACTATCAGTATTCTTTTAGCACTCACGGTGGTCGTGTATGGTGACGCCCAGCAACGATCACGAAACGCGCAGATGGCATCGGCCGTACGGGTGTTCAAAGATGCCCTTATCCTATATCGCGCCACTAACAGGGAATATCCGAACGCGAACGGTACTAACAAGACGTGCCTTGGTACGGGCTATAAAAATGCAAAATGCTGGTTCAACGAAGTCGATGAGAACCCTGCGTTCATGAACCAGCTGAAAAGCGTATATGGTAGTCAGTTGCCTAAGGCGTCGGATAACGCAGTGGGGTTACGTGGGGCATTCTTCAACCCCATCCGGCCATCTTATTCAGATATGCTGGATGGACGACCGACCAACTTTTTGGTGTATTCGGTTGAAGGTAACATAGCGTGTCCGGTCGGCCCTGTCGCAAGTGATATTAATGATGGAAACTGGTTAACGTTCTCATCAACTCCACCGGTTGATGGAAAAACCCTGGTTGATTCCAGCAACGGCATCGTTCAATGTTGGATACCTTTACCGTCCGCAAACTGAATTTCATGATATAATTACTAGCAGAGGCCCGCTATAAGGGCATATTTTTATGACAGAACCAAAGAACATCCGAAACATCGCTATCATCGCGCACGTCGACCATGGAAAGACGACGATGCTTGACGGCCTATTGAAACAGAGCAATACGTTCCGTTCTAACCAGGCTGAAATGAGCCAGAGTCTCATCATGGACAGCGGTGACCAAGAGCACGAACGCGGTATCACCATTACCGCCAAGCAGACTTCCATCTACTATGGCGACTATAAGATTAACGTCATTGATACACCCGGTCACGCCGACTTCTCCGGCGAGGTTGAACGGACACTGAACATGGCTGACGGTGTCTTGTTGATTGTCGATGCGCAGGAAGGTCCGATGCCACAGACCAAGTTCGTACTATCAAAGGCGCTAGAAATGGGCCTGACGCCGGTCGTCGTCATCAACAAGATCGATAAGCCATCACGACGAATCGATGAAGTAAACGACGAAGTCGCAGATTTATTCCTTGAGCTTGCCACATCCGACGATCAGCTTCATTATCCTACCTACTACGCGATTGGTCGCGAGGGTAAGGCGTGGCATGCGATGCCGAATGATCCTGAAGAGATTGCGGATCTCGCACCTATCTTCACTGCTATCGTTGAGCATGTTCCTGCTCCACAGGTTGACCTTGATGGTACCTTGCAGTTACTCGTAACTTCACTGCAGTACGACTCGTTCTTGGGCAAGTACTCCATAGGCCGTATCACACGTGGCTCACTTAAGCGCGGCCAGCAGGTTTCATTGATGCAACGCGACGGTCGCGTAGCCGGTAAGATCGAGAAGCTCTTTAGTTATCGCGGCCTGGTGAAAGAAGAGATTGAAGAGGCTGGAGCTGGTGATATCGTGGCAGTGACCGGTATCGATGTCGCTCGCATCGGTGACACGATCGCCGACGCGGAGACCCCGGAAGCACTACCTGTCATTGACGTCGAAGCACCGACGCTCAGCATGTACCTCGGACCTAACACCAGCCCGATGAAGGGTAGGGAAGGTGAATTCACGACCTCGCGACAAATCGGCGACCGTTTGAAGAAAGAGCTTGAGACCAACGTTTCATTACGTGTCGCAGAAGAAGGGATCGGCTTCATCGTTTCCGGTCGTGGTGAACTTCACTTGTCCGTACTGATTGAGACGTTGCGTCGGGAAGGCTTCGAGTTCGAAGTTGGCCGACCACAGGTCGTCACGATTGAGGAGGACGGAGTCACCAAGGAACCGGTCGAGGAACTTATCATCGAAATCGGCCCAGAGTTTGTCGGTACCGTGAGCCAAGAGCTCGGTGCCCGTCGCGCGGAACTGACACAGCAAGACACGACCACTACCGGAGCGATCCGCCAGACCTATCTCATCGCTACCCGTGGTCTGATTGGTTTGCGTAACCAGCTGCTTACTGCCACCAAGGGAACGGTTATCATGAACAGTATCCCTCATGGCTATCAGCCGGTCGGTCCGAAGCTGGCCAACACCCGTGGTGGCGCGCTGATCGCGTTCGAGGCTGGTACGACGACGCCATATGCGCTGCAGAATGCGGAAGCACGCGGTGAAATGTACGTCGGATCTGGAGTAGAGGTTTATCCTGGCATGATCGTCGGACTTAATCGTCGCCAAGAAGATATGGAAATCAATGTGTGTAAAGCGAAGCACCTTACGAACATGCGATCAAGCAGTAGTGATGGCGTGGTGCAGCTCACCCCATTTACCGATCTTAGCCTTGAGCAGTCCATCGATTTCTTGAACGACGACGAACTTCTGGAAGTTACTCCGAAGAACCTGCGCCTTCGTAAGCGCTATCTTGACGCCAACGAACGCAAGCGCGCCGCGAAATCGTAGCTTCACGTTCTTACGCATGGTATACTGAAGTCACTTGAATCTTGATTATCCAATTTTGATACCCAAAACAGGTCCTTGAGGACCGACACATAACAAAAGGAGAACGTACAATATGAGCGATTGGCTTATAGTACTGGCTGCCTCGACTATCGGCAGCGTCGTTTCGCTTATCGGCGGATTTTACTTAATTTATGGAAAACGGGGTACTCGCACCCTGCAGCTGCTTGCCGTTCCGCTTGCAGCCGGTGCATTGCTTGCAGCCGCGTTTCTGGACTTGCTTCCCGAAGCGGTCGAACATGGTGAACCGAAGCAGGTCTTCGTCTTCGCGCTGATCGGGCTGGTCGTATTCTTCGTGTTAGAACGAAGTCTGAGCTGGTTCCACCACCATCACGAAGACGAGCCGAGCCATGGTCATGGACGCCGCCGCAACACGAGCCTGATCGTCGCGGGCGATACGTTGCATAACTTCATCGACGGTATGGCGATCGGTGCGGCGTTTCTGGTCAATCCGGCAGTCGGTATCGTCACGACGGTGGCGATCGCCGCCCACGAGATTCCGCAGGAGCTTGGCGATTTCGGATTGCTGCTTTCTAAAGGCATGGCCCGGCGCAAAGTCGTAATGGTCAACCTACTGAGTGCGCTTGCCACCATTATCGGAGCCATAATGGTATATGGTGTGGGTGGTGAACTGCTGCCGGCCGAGCATCTGCTGCTTGCGGTCACAGCCGGTTTCTTTATCTATATCGCAGCGAGCGACATCATTCCTACCATTCACGCCGAACCGCGCCGGATCTGGGCAAATATACAGACGGCGGTGCTGATCGTTGCTGTCGTATTGGTAGGCTTGCTTGCCGAATTCAGTCATGGTTTCATCACGCATGAGGCACCGGAAAGCGGTCATCATGACGAGCACCACGAAGAAGACCACGAATAAATAGGAATAAACGGTTTACGCGGCATAAGCGGAATGGCTATACTAAAGTTAGTATGCCGCGTAAGCTTCCATTGAAATTACCACGCGACCAGAAACTGAAGTCGGCGCTTGTCGCTACGACTGGTGCACTGGTGCGTACGAGCAAAAGTCCGGACGAGGGTCTGGGCGATTTGTTTGCGGCCGTGCAGCAGAACCGGATTTATGATGACGGCAAGACATTCGTCGACCTGGTGCCGCGTGCACGTATGAAGTCGATTCAGCAAGAATACCTACTGGCTCGCAAAGACCCAAATTTCGATCTTCATGAGTTCGTCAGCCGTCATTTCTATGAATTTGCTCCGCATAAGGCCAAAGAGGCATTCGTCACCGATCCTAACCGTACCGTAACGGAGCATATTCATTTGCTATGGGATGTGCTGGAACGTCGTAACCGACTGAACCGTGGCTCGCTTATCGCGTTGCCGCATCCGTATGTAGTGCCTGGCGGCAGGTTCTCCGAGCAGTTTTATTGGGATTCTTACTTCATTATGCTGGGGTTGGCGGTCGATGGACGCTGGAAGATGATCGAAGGTATGATGAAGAACTATGCGTTCATGATTCGTAAGTTCGGTTTCATTCCTACTGCCAACCGGACGTATTTTCTTAGCCGCTCACAGCCGCCGTTCTTCTCGCACATGGTACGTCTGCTTGCATCGCATAACGGGCGTACTCGTACATTTGCCGAATATCTACCGTACTTGTTAGCCGAATACCGTTTTTGGATGAAGGGTCGGTTGAAGCTGGCGAAGCACGAGCACAAGGCATTTGCCCGGGTGGTACAGATGCCGAACGGCATGTACATGAACCGTTACTATGACAACAAGACGTCGCCACGACCCGAATCTTTGCATGAAGACATAAAAACCGCACAAGGAGCGATCGACCGTGAATCCGATCGGCTATATCTCCATTTGCGCGCAGGTGCGGAATCTGGGTGGGACTTCAGTTCGCGTTGGTTCATCGATCCGCACGATATACGTACTATCCATACGGCCGACATCATACCGGTCGATCTGAACTGCCTTTTGTACCAGCTTGAGATAACGATTGCCGAAAGCTATCGGGCCATCAAGAATCCGTTGCTCGCGCGCAAATTCCAGAACCTTGCCGAGCGACGCGAACGAGCGATCCAGGCGTATTGCTGGGACGAGAAGGCCGGTTTCTTCGTTGACTACAACTTTCATCACCAAGCTCCGACCGGACAGCTCAGTTTGGCCGCTGTCTTCCCGCTGTACGCCCGTATCGCAACCAAGCGGCAAGCCGACATGGTCGCCGATCGTTTGCGTCGAGAATTCCTAAAAGAGGGTGGTCTGATTGCCACGCTTACGCAGAACGGTCAGCAATGGGACGCTCCGAATGGCTGGGCACCGTTGCAGTGGATAGCGATCGAAGGGTTACGACACTATGGTCATCATTCGCTTGCGAACGAGATTAAGCGCCGCTGGCTACGGGTGAACATGAAGGTTTTCACCGACAAGCACAAGTTGATTGAAAAATATGACGTCATGGCCGGACATGGTCTGGGCGGTGGCGGTGAATACCCGTTGCAGGATGGGTTCGGCTGGACGAACGGCGTGCTTGCGGCGTTACTGAACGAGCACTAAATAATCGGATCATCAGGAACGTCATCGGGTAGGAAGCCTTTGCCCGGTTTGAAGTCGGCTTGCCACTTGTAGCCTTTTCCATACCCAAGGTTCTTCATTAGGGAGGTCGGAGCATTCCGCACATGAAGCGGGACCGGTGAGTCAGGATATCGGGTGGCTAATGCTTCGGCCGCATGCATGGCATCGGTGGTTTGACGTGACTTATTGCTTTTCGCTAGGGCCGTAGCCACATGGAAAAGGATGTACTTTGCTTCCGGCATGCCGACACGATCGACCGCGTCGAACGCACTGACGGCTAGGCCGAGCGCACCGTTTCCTGCTAGTCCGATATCTTCGGAAGCGAAGATGACCATCCGTCGGGCGATGAATTTGGGATCCTCACCGGCATCCAGCATACGTGCGAGGTAATATAACGCGGCGGTCGCGTCACTGCCGCGCATGCTTTTAATGAATGCACTAACGACGTTGTAGTGCATCTCGCCCTTCTTATCGTAGCCGGGCACCCGTTTCTGCGCAGCGACCTTCACGATTTCTGGCGTAATCTTCTTTTCACCCATGCCAAGCGCAAGTTCCAAGTTGCCAAGTGCCACGCGCGCATCACCGCCTGATAATTCAGCCAGATAATCAAGCGCTTCTTTGGTCACTCGGCTACGCTTCTTATCGAGGGTAAGTGCACGTTCAAGAATCTTCACGATTTCGGGCTTCGAAAGTGGCTGCAGCACGAGAACCCTGGTGCGGCTAAGCAAAGGGGTGATGACCTCGAAGCTCGGGTTCTCGGTGGTCGCGCCGATAAGGGTAATCAGGCCGGATTCGACATGAGGCAGGAAGGCATCTTGCTGTGCCTTATTGAAGCGATGGATCTCATCGACGAACAGGATCGTCCGCAATTGCAAATTCCAATTTTGCCGGGCATGCTCAACGATCCGCTCGATATCCTTCTTTCCGCTGGTGACCGCAGAAAGCTCAATGAACTCGGCGTTCACTTCCTGGGCGATGATACGCGCCAGGGTCGTCTTGCCCGTACCAGGCGGACCCCATAGAATCAGGCTGACCGGCTCCTTGTTTCTGACGATACGCCGCAAAATCTCGCCATCATCAAGCAGGTGGGTCTGACCGATCACCTCGTCAAGCGTGGTGGGCCGCATTCGCTCCGCCAGGGGTATCCGTTGCATACTACCAGTATACTCTGTATCATTATCCGTACAGATGTCAAAGCGTACCGTTTTACTGGTTTTTGGCGGCGAATCATCCGAGCACGAAGTGTCGATCGCTTCGGCTCGCAACGTCTATGCCGCGCTTGATGACTCGAA
>CBFGLU010000027.1:0-9744 GCA_965649685.1 uncultured bacterium
CGTCTACCTTACTAAGTCTTTCTTCTCGCAGTAGAACAGGACACACGTGTCGACCGATTTCATTAATACTATTGAAAGTTGTTCTAAATCAGTGTCCGTAGCGACAATTTAGGTAGGCGCATTTACGGGGTGACGGCATTCCTCTCGCAGTATGGATGACTCTTCCAAGATGACCTGGAAACCCACCCTAGTCATGCGGTTAGCCCATAAATGTGCTTTTTTATTTTAGCAATATTTGCAAAAAGTGTCAATATATTTCTTAAGATGTTTAACAGGGGTAATCTATATGATTTGACACTTCTTTTGACAATGCTCGACGATATTGCGCTCATGCTCTTCGTTGGTTCGTGCGAAGTATGTCTTATCGTCGTCACCACTTAGGAAATAGAGGTAGTCACCCTTGGCCGGTTCTGCCACCGACCGTAGCGCGGCTTCACCCGGTGACGCGATCGGGCCAGGCGGCAACCCACCGAACCGACGGGTATTATACGGCGAGTCAAGATTGACGTCACGCGGCACACCCAGCTTATCGGCAGCATATTGATACGTCACGTCCGAGCCAAGTGGCATATCACGCTTCAGGCGAAGCTGAAACACTTGCGACACCTGTGCCATGTCATCCGACGTCACCACCTCCCGCTGTATGATGGATGCGAGCGTAATACCCTCGTACAGCGTAAAACCTTTTTGCTTCAGCTTCGCAACCAAACCATGCTTCTCGATGACCGATTGATGCTGGTCGAAGGTTCGTTGAAGAATTTGTTCAGGAGTAGCATCGGCAGGAAAGTTATACGTTTCACCATAGATATACCCCTCAAGATCAGCCCGCGCTGGCTTACCGCTGAACAACGCACCTTGGTAATCCTTGTTCAGGGCGGCATCCACGACGGAAGCCTCATAGCCCGCATCTATCAACACCTGACGATGTTTCTCTAGCGTATTGCCAGGTAGGAACGTAATGCTGAACGTGTCCGTCTTGCCGGAAGTCAGATGATCGACGATCGTCGGTACGTCATCCGCTTTGGCAAGCCGGTAGGTGCCGCTCTGCAGCGATCCCGCCTGACCGTTGATGCGGACATACCAAAGGAAGGCCTGCGTACTACGGATAAGATCGTTCCCTTTCAGCAGCGCCGCGATACCTTTCGTATCAGTACCTGGCTCTACCGTTATCTTCACCTTTTCGTCACTACCGGGTGCCACGGCCTGTAACTGACCCTTGTACCATAGCCAGCCCGCCGCGCTTACGACCGCAGCCAATAAGACGGCGGCGACCACGCAGATAAGGATACGCCTGCCCCAACGCGGATGCTTGGGCGACACCGGCGGCTGTGAAACAGGTGATGGCGACGATTGGACCTCTGACGATACGACAGGCGGCTGAGCGGGTGGAACCGGAGGTTGATCCGGAGTTGGTTTCGGTGGTTTTACGATATCTCCGTTCATAAGTGCTGCTCCATATAATCCTCGAGTATGATGGCTGCGGCTTCGGCATCGATGTCACCTTTGGACACCGGCAGTTTGCGACCTGCCAGCCGCCTTTCGGCTAGCACGCTGGTCAACGATTCGTCCTGAAACGTGATGTGTGAAGCCATATCCTTCAGTTGTTCGGCGAACCGCTCAACGAATTCGGTCTGCGCCGTTGCTTCGCCAGCCTGATTGCGCGGATAGCCTACGACGATGGTGTCGATGCTATGATCGACCACCAGTCGCGCGATATTCTGAAGCTCTTGACCATCTACCTCGACCGCTCCCTGAGGAATGGCGATACGCACACCGGTGTCACCCAGCGCCACACCGATCCGGACGGTGCCGACATCGAGTCCCAGTAGTTTCTTTGGCTTACTCATCGACCTCGAACTGTATGTTGATCTTCTTCAGATCGTCCGGTACAGTGCTGACCCAGAATGGGAAATATTGCACATCGACGTCTTGTACACCTTGTGTGTTTTGAAGCTCGCTTTGAATCTCACCCGTCTTCTTGTTTCGTGCGACCTGTTTGATCTCATCTTCCTGCAGCTTTGGCCCCACCTTAGCAGTCGCGATAAGCGTGAACTTGGCACCACCCTTCACCTTTTCAACTTCCTGGAATTTGGCGTCTTTGGCGCCATCTTCATAGACACGCTGGTCGTTTTTACCCTTTAATTCCTCTTTCAGGTAGGCATCAAGGTACTTCTCCAGCTGAGCTAGTTCTACCGCATACAGCTTGTACGTGACGGTTGCCGTCAATGATCCACCGCCACTGGGAGCTTCCTGCCCGACAGCCGGAGTAGATTCTACGCCGGTGTATTCCACCGTGAAGCTGTCATCGATAACCTTGACCTCTTCCTTGAACCCGGCTTTCAGCTGATCCTTCATCGATTCTGACTCCTGATCGACCAATTGCTCTTTGGCTTTCTGGATGTCCGTGGCCGTCACCACCTTGGCGATACGGTCGGTTCCACCCGATGACTGCGCGGTAAAGCTGGCATCGACGTTCTGCGGCGCCCCGCTCAGACTACCCGACTGGGCATTGTACTGCGCACCCCTGTCGGCAGCAGTCACGCCGGTCGAAGCGCCGGTATAGTTACTCGCGTTCAAGGTGACCGTTGAATCGGTCAGGAAAACGAGGCCATCCGAGCTCGTCAGGCGGGTACCTGCGGGAATCGTCACGCCATTGATCGCGGTCGCGGCATCACTGGTAGAGAACTCTACCGTACCGGTCGCCTTTTCGCCGACATTCTTCGAGCCGGTCGCCGTGAAATCGACCGACTTCTCTTCCGACTCCTTCACGACAGTCGCCTTCAGGGTGTTCTTTGTCAAATCGGTAGCAGCCGTCTCCAGTGCGCTTACGCCCACGTTGATCGATGAGTCGTTGGTCTTGGCCTTCACGACTACTGTCGCACGCGGGGCGAAGAAGATAGCCCAGACCAAAAACGCAATAAGGGCGACGGCAAGCCCGACGATAAGCACCATCTTTTTGCGGAAAGTGTTGAAGTCGGGCACCTTCGGTCCGGACTTCGTACGAGCCTTGCGAAGCGGCTCGCCCGGCTTCGGAGCCGGTGCAAGACTGGTCGAGCTGATGACCGGTGCGGCCGCGATTGCTTCGACCGCTTCATCCGTCTCATCCTTTAATCCGGCATGCTCACCAATGGGCAGATCATTACCATCAATCACATCCTCGCCGTCATCTACTTCTACCGCATTGATCGGGGCAAGTTCTGGTTTCGACTGAAGGTTCTTTGCCACCGGCAGGCTTGCGCTGGCAGCCAGCCCCATAAGCGCATGATTATTAGTGATCAGCACGAGACGCTTGTTGCTATGCTCGGCGGCGCGGGAAAGTAGACGCAAATTAACTGCCGATTGAAGCACGCCAATCCGCTTAGGTGGTACAAGTGCCACGATCTTCTCTTTCGAAGATTTTACCTTCGAAATGATGGCGGTGATGTCGTCCTCGACATCGATGTAGATAACGTCTTTGTTCATCTGCTAGATACGGAGAATCCGGTTTAATTTTTCTTTGATGCTGCCATCATCTGCACTGCCCATAATTGTATCATAGCCCACCCTTAGCAGACCCATGGCGGTGATGAAGGTGTGGTCGCTCGCTTTATCGGTCGTATCCTCGATGCCGATGACTTCCCGCGGTGAGATATGATGAACGGTCGGACGTTTGGTAAACGGCAGTTCCTTGTACCATTCACGTTCTGAAAGCGCCTCCACCAACTGCTCAAGGCTCGAGCCGCCACCACAAAGCAAGATGCGGTTCGGTAGGTGGTCGACGGAATCGAATTCGCTCAGTGCCAGCTCGACACCAGCTATCCAGACTTCCAGCGTCTTATCGATGGCCGCTTCGGCGCTTTTCTTCACGGTCGGCTTGATCTGTTCATGGCCAAGGTTCACCTTAAGTTTTTCAGCATCGCCGTACGACAGGTCCATCTCGCTGGCGATAGTACGCGTAAAGCTGCGACCACCGATACCGAACATACGGGTGCCTTCCACCCCACCGTCATTCACCACGGCGATGTCGGTCGTACCGCCACCGACATCGGCCAATATGGCGGTGAAGTTGCTGCTGGCATCGTTACCAAGCACGCTGCGGGACACCGCGAACGGTTCGGCCGCGACAGCCACCAGCTCGAGCGCCAACTCATCGGCCACGCGCTCCAAGGCGCCGATGTGCACCATCGGTGCGAAGGCGGTGTAAATCTGCACAGCCACATCCTTCCCTTGGAAACCGATCGGATTGCTTACCTTGTAGCCGTCGATATGGATGGATACCAAGGCTGAGTTGACCAACTTTACCTCTACTTCCTCGTTGCCGGTCTCAAGGGCGATCTGTTTCTGAGCCTTACCTTGGGCCCGCTCCTGTACCTTTTCAATGATGAACTCCATCTCACTGACGTCAAGTGGACGATCCGGCTGTGGACGACGATAACGGATGGTATTGGTCACACCCTTCACCAGTTCACCGGCGATACCGATGACGACACGCTTCGCTTGCAGGCCTGCCTGGTCTTCCGCTTCGGCCAAGGCCTCTTCGCAGTTCTGCACCACACCGGCGATATCGGCGATGGCACCGGAGTGCATGTCGCTGATCTCTTGACGCACACGACCCACCCCCACGATCTTCAGCTGGTCATCTTCCATGCGGGCAATCAGCGCCTTCACGAATTCAGTTCCGATATCGAGCGCGACGATGTGCTGCTTGTCTTCAGACTCCTGGCGAGCCTGCTTCAGTTGGCGTAATTTTTCTAATACCATAAGTGCTTTCCATTATATCGTAATCGGCAACCAGGCGGTAGGAATTATTGTGTTTTTTAGTTTTTTGTGTTATAATAAATTAATAATGGAGTTTGACCCTTCCTTCTTAGAACCAGAACATGTCTCGAAACATGAGCTGCTGCTTGATATCAACGAAACCGCCCTGCAGCTGATCAGCACGCTCCGCATTCATCGTGAGTCCGATATCGAACGTGCGATCATGAACTTCGATGTCGACCAACCCGGCTTCGCACTTCCAGGTTTTATCCGCCGCAACATGGCGGAAGACTCCTCGGTGCAAGATCTGGTGATCGATGCCGAGGTAAACCGTTTGACGAATCAGGCGCAAATCGATATTCGTGTCGGCATCTCAGGAGCCGAAGATGGCTTCATGAATATCACCACCGGTGGACCAGGCAACCAGGAACCCCGTAGCTCACTGATGATCGGTGACGATGAGATACCGTGCCTTGAGCCGGTCAGCAAGACAGAGCTGAACCGTTTCTTGGCAAGTTTGTTCGTAAAGAATAAGACGGGCGATTACTCGGCGTTCGATCCTATGGATCTTGGCAACGCAACGACCTGCCAACGGCTGGTCGACGCGCTACATGACGTGGCGTCGGAAACGATCCTTGATGAGACCTACTACCTAGGTGACACGATCGGGCTGACGACGGATAGTATCCGTTTCACCGAATATGACGGCAGCCTTCACAGCGCGACAGTCAACATCGAGCATCACGCCAAGGCATCTGGTATCGAAATCAGCTTCACGAATGAGAGAATGCCGCGAGAGTTAGACGAAGACATCGATGATGCCGAATTCCTGATGCAAGAGCTGGAAGGTGCCCGAACCTATACCCAGAATGTCAACGGCGAATCCACCCGCACTCCTTCGACGAACGAGTTCCTGATCGTGGTACGGGACTTCTTGCACACACACCGTGCGTCGGTCTTTACCCAGCCGGACGTATCGCCTTTGTCGGCCGACATTGCCGATCCGTCGCTGAATATCAATATCGAAGACGACAGCCGGTTTACCGACTAACGCAGGACGGCCTTGATGCGCCGGATTCCAGCGCTCGAGGCTTCTTCTTTCACAATTTTGAACTTCTTACCGTCTTCAAACAGTTGCAAGGTGTGATCGACGTGCGGGCCACCGCAGATTTCGAAGCTGAATGGTCGCTCTTCAGTTGGCGAACCTGGGTCTTTCATTGAGTAGACCTTCACGGTGTCACCGTAGCGGTCACCGAACTGACCGAGCGCACCAAGCGGACCGGTCGCCTCCTCGGTTGGATATTCGGCGAAGCTGACCTGCAGGTCTTTGGCGATCTCGCGGTTCACGATTTCTTCCACCTGGTCAAGCTGCTCACGCGTCACCTTTCCTGGGTGCGAGAAGTCGAACCGTAGACGCTCTTCGGTGATGTTCGAGCCGCGCTGGACCACATGGTTGCCTAGTACGTCGCGCAGGGCTTGGTACATCAGATGGGTGGCGGTGTGGTACTTCTTGTGCTGCAAGGTCTGGCCGCCCAGACCACCCTTGAAGGTGCCTTTGGCCGCAGTCTGTGAACGTTCGCGTTGCTCACGCATCTTGCCGTCGAATTCTTCACGCCAAGTCTCAGACAGCTTCAGATCCTGCTTGTAGGCCTCTTCGGTAGAAAGTTCAACCGGAAAGCCATACGTGTCATATAGGGTGAAGAGTTCACCGCCGCCTAATCCACCATTCGCAGCCATCTTCTGTAGCTCTTTCAGACCCTTGCGTAGCGTTTGGCGGAAGACTTTCTCTTCCTTCACCAAGACGGCGATGACTTCGTCGCGCTTCTGGGCGACCTCTGGGAAGTCATCATGATACAAGTCAGCCACTACCGGCACGATGGCTTCGAAGAAGTTCTGCTCCACTCCAAGTTCGAACGCGAACCGGATGGCACGGCGTAGCAAGCGACGCATGACGTAGCCCTGCTCCTTGTTGCTCGGCACACAGCCGTCGACCGCCAGGAACGTGGCGGCACGAAGATGATCGGCGATGACGCGCATGGCATTGGTGTGACTTTCATATTTCTTACCGCTCAAGACTTCGAGCTTCTTGATGATCGGCCACATCAGGCTGATCTTGAAAACGTCTGGGTCGTTCAACTTGGCAGCGGCGATGCGCTCAAGTCCGGAGCCGTGGTCGATATTCTTCTGTTCAAGTTCCTCGAACTTGCCTTCACCGACCTTGCGGTAAGCCATGAAGACGTTGTTGCCGATTTCCATGAAGCGGCCGCAGTCGCAGTTCGGATGACAATATGCACCGAAGCTCGGGTCGTGCGGCGTACCAAAGTCGTAGAACATTTCCGAGTCAGGACCGCAAGGGTCACCGATAGGCGTGCTTTCCGGCGCGCCGTTACGACTCCACCAGTTCTTCGAGCCATCGTAGTAGAAGATGCGTTCACCCTCGCGCATACCGCGCGCATAGCCCTCTTCTTCCGAGCCCATGTCTGCCTCACCGTTGGAAAGTCCTTTGGCTTCGAACAAGGGCTTCCAGATATCGGCCGCCTCGGTGTCTTTCGGAATACCATACTCAGGCGCACCGATGAAGCACGTCACGTATAGCTTACTGGCATCCAAGCCTACTACTTCGGTCAGGAACTCGAACATCCATTCGACCTGTTCTTTCTTGAAATAGTCGCCCATGCTCCAGTTGCCGATCATCTCGAAGAACGTCGTATGACGATTGTCGCCGATGTCATCGATGTCCTGGGCACGAAGACAAGTCTGGCTGTCGACGATACGCTTACCTTCCGGGTGCGGCTCACCCAACAGGTACGGGATCATCGGCTGCATACCGGAACCGGTGAACAGCGTCGTCGGGTCGTCTTTCAGTACCAGCGGCGCACGTTTGATGACGGCATGACCACGGTCTTCATAGAATTTCAAATAGGCGTTGCGGATTTCTTGGGCGTTCATTGGTTCGATTATAACAGATACGGAACGACTAGCAGAGCGGCACGCCCGCACCCCACCAGCCCATGTTGACGTTACTACCGGTCTTGCAGTCGCCATTGAGTTCACGGTGTATCAGAATAGCGTACGAATTGTTCGCAACCGGGCCTCGTACATAATCATAGCGTTTGCTAGGTGCCTGTGGGTCCTGCGGCACCGATCCCATGTAAGTCGAGAGGTATGTCGAAAGGTTGCTAGCCGAACATCCGGCATCATCAGACGCGCAAGCGGCAGGATAGGTACCGTTGTCGACCTTATACATTTCAATTGCCTTCTTAATGTTACCGACTTCGCTCATTCGCTGACTATCACGACCACGCTGCTGTATTCCGTTGAATGCCACAATCGTGATGGCCGCCAAAATTGCGATGACCACGATGACGATAAGAAGCTCGACGATCGTGAAGCCTCTTTGTGTTGCCCACTTCATGCCGTAAATTATATCAGACCGAATATGTCACGAGACGATGCCACCACCAAGGCACTGAGCGCCATGGTAGATGACAAGTGACTGACCTGGCGCGACTGCACGCTCGGGTTCCGATAGACGAACGACGTTGCCACTGATACGGGCGTTGACCAGCTTCGCCCGGTGTCGTATCCGCACCTGACACTCGCCTTCGTACGGCGCATCGATCCAATGGATGTCGTTCAGCGTGACATCCTGACGCCACAACGCATCATCATTCAGATCGGTTGAGACATAGACTTCGTTCCTGTCCATATCTTTGCCGGTGACGTAGTATGGCAGACCGCCGCCAAGCTCCAACCCATGCCGTTGACCAAGCGTGTAAAAGATCGCACCGTCGTGCCGGCCGAGGACTTTTCCTGTCGACTTCTCGATGATATCTCCCGGCTTCGTCTCGACGTACTGACTTAGGAATTCACGGATGCCGACCTGACCCACGAAGCAAATACCCTGGGAGTCTTTCTTGCCTGCCGTGTATAACCCACGCTCCTGGGCCATCTGGCGTACTTCAGTCTTGGTGTAACCTCCAAGAGGGAACACCGTCTTTTCAAGTGCGTCCTTCGTGACGCGGTAAAGAAAGTACGTCTGATCCTTGTTTACGTCAGCGGCTTGCAGTAGTTTGCCATCTTCGGTACGTGCGTAGTGACCGGTCGCGACGAACTCAGCACCCTGCTCGAGAGCAAGCTGCAGGAAGAGGCTGAACTTCACTTCCTGGTTACACATGATATCCGGGTTAGGGGTCCGGCCGCGCTTATATTCGTCGATCATGTAGTCGACCACCTTATGTCGATACTCCTGCTCGAAATCGAATACCTTCAGGTCGATGCCAAGTTGCACCGCCACTCGCTTGGCATCTGCCAAGTCGTCGGCCCACGGGCAACGCATGCCAGGCAAGTCCTGTGTCCAGTTCTTCATATAGACGCCGGTAACGTCGTGACCCTGTTCAACGAGCAGTGCCGCGGTCAAAGACGAATCCACGCCGCCGCTCATGCCTACGAAAATCCGACTCATCGGCTTTCTCCTAAGTAGAATGCGGTGATTTTCACCAGCTCACCACCGGCCAGCCACCAGCCGCGCGGTGTCAGCCACCAGAAGGCGGGCCAGTCCGGGTCATCCGGAGCCGGGTGATTAATGATGGTGATGCCGTCACCGGCCAGCGTTCTGAACTCAAGGCTCGCTCGGCGCTGGTGGTAGGCGGAAGTCACCAGGATGACACGACGAATGCCCTTGGAGATCAGCAGGTCCTTGGTCCGCTGCGCGTTTTCCTTGGTGGTTTGCGACAATTCCTCCGTGAAGATATCAGCGGTCGGCACACCGGCATCGAGTGCTTGACGACGCATGACCTCGGCATTGCTCGGACCGCTCATATCGGCGGCGGCGCCCGAGAAGATGAGTCGCTCTGCCCACCCATCCTGATACAGACGGATCGCTTCGGCAGTACGGACAGGCGTATTGCCGCCGCTGATAGCGATGATGGCATCCGCCGGCGCACAATCGTCACTGTCGGCTAAGACCATGCGGCACTTGCTTAAGTCGTCAGGCGTAAGGTATAC
>CBFGLU010000028.1:0-9469 GCA_965649685.1 uncultured bacterium
GGTTGTGATACGGCGGTGGCGGTCATCGGGCTGATCTCATTGCTGCCATATTTCGGCGGGTGGCCGACCAACTGCACCACGTAGCCGTAGCTGGTGTAATTGGTGATAGAGAAGGATGCCGAAGCGGTCGAAGCGGTCGAAGCTGAAAACTTACCAAGGTTGGCGTTGGCATTGCCAAGATTGAAGGTTAACACCGGATCCGGGCTGGTGCGCGAGCCGGCTTCAACCTGGAAGTTGCCGGAAGCGGCCGAGCCGACGGCCAGGTCACCGGTCGCGGACTGGACTCGATAGTTAGTTGAGCTGCCTTGAGTCAGGCCGCCCGTACCAACGGATGATTCGTCGAACTTATAGTTAGGTGATTGCAAGGTCTGCGTGGCATCAGCGGGCGCGATGAACAGCGCCAGCGCCAATCCAAGGCTCGCAACGACTCCCACGTGGACACTCATACCCATACATAAGCATTGTTGATGAAGCAAAGGGATTTTGCAAGTTGACCGTTAGCCGCAAGGTGGCTTCCGATTGCGAAGAGAAAGGGTAAGCGGTATACTTACGCGTAAAGGGTTTAACCAGAGATGGAAAAGAAACAGGATTCATCGGCAGGTACATCCGGCGCACCGCAGCCGGAAGTGTTGCATGTGCAAGGCGACAAAACGGCTGAAACCACGTCGACCGCAGGTGCTAAGACCGCGCATGCGGTGTCGAAGCGTCCGCGCATGTCGTACCGACCTAGCCACAAGGCTACCTTCATAGGCTTGGCGGTCGTTGTGGCCGTATTGGCGTTGAACGGTGCCGTCGTCGCCTGGTTGATGAACGCGCAGCAAAGTGCTGCCGCCGAGGTTGATCGTGAGTCGGTCGTTCTGAGCTCGGAAACGCTTGATGGCTTGGGGGTGAGCCGCAACTCCGTCGGTAAGCTTGGTACGAAACTGACCGTCGGCCCCGACTCCACCTTCAACGGTAACGTGACCATGGGCAGTAACCTGACCGTAGGGGGTAAATTGCAACTACAAGGAGAATTCACGGCCACCAACGCCAACTTTGCCAACCTAAAGGCTGGTGAGACGGCGCTGGGGCAACTGAACGTCAACGAGGATATCACCGCCACCACGCTGAACCTACGACGTGATCTGAAGGTGGCGGGTTCATCTACCTTGCAGGGACCGGTAACAATGAGCCAGCTACTAACCGTCAACAACAACCTGAACGTCGCAGGTAACGTCGCGGTCGGTGGGGTGCTGAGCGCCCGTAACTTTCAGGCCAACAGTCTGACGTCCGGCAGTACGCTGACGATCGGAGGGCATATCATCACGCGTGGTAATGCGCCTGGCGTCGGACGCGGGGGCGCGGTCGGTAATAACGGTACGGTCTCGATTTCCGGCAACGATGCCTCGGGCACGGTGGCGGTCAATGCAGGCACGGGAGCGGGTAACGGTCTGTTAGCCGAAGTCGCATTCCGATCACAATACGGTAATCTGCCGCATGTGGTGGTGATGCCGGTCGGTCGTCATGTCGACGTGTATGTCACGCGCAGTATCGGCGGCTTCTCCATTTACGCCGCCGGTTCAATGAGTCCGGGCGGGTACGCCTTCGACTATATCGTCATGCAGTAGGCTTCTATAGGCTTACATATTTACGAACAACAGTACTTCGTTGTTCCGTACGGTCAGAATTCCACCGGTGGAATCGATGCTGACAGGTTCTTTACCGTCGGGCTGGATGTCGATCTGGCCTGGTTCGAGCATGGAGAAGAAGTCGGCATGGCCGGGCAGGATGTCGAAGTTACCCACGCGGTTGGTTGCCGATAGTGAAACGGCCTCGCCCTCATAATAAAGTTCGAACGGTGAACGGGCGATGACATGCAGGGCGTCGGAATCAGGCTTTTTCATCCGTCGGTTCCTTCTTGCCTTCCTTCTTTGGGGCAGCCCCCTTCTTCTCGACGTCCTTACCAGCCAAGATAGCTTCGATGCCGGAGAGCGTTTCTTCAAGCGTGTAGTACTCGCCCGGATGACCCGAGAACTTCTCGGCCACGGCGAAATCCTGAGAAAAGAACTGGATCAGCTTCTTGGCGTTCTGATAGTCGGCCCGGTCGACCGGACTCAGTTCGTTCTCACCCACGATCGCGATGATGTTCTTAAGGCTGTCGTATTTCTGCATGATGGCCTGTACTTTTTCGGCCAAACGGTAATGACGCTCGCCGACGATATCTGGCGTCAGCAGGGAGCTGGTCGTCTTCAGCAGGTTGACGGCTGGACGGATGCCTTGCTCGGCGATGGAACGGTCGAGCACCAACACTGAGTCGAGCTGTTGGGAAATGGCTTGTACGGCAGGGTCGGATAGGTCGTCGGCCGGCACGTAAATAGCCTGCACGCTGGTGATGGTGCCTTTCTCGGTCGAGCTGAGGCGGTCCTGCAGACGACGGAGATCCGAGAAGACCATCGGACTATACCCACCTTCCGATGGGATAAGACCGAGGTTGGTGGAAAGTTCGGTCATGGCCTGGACGTGACGGTAGATGTTGTCGACGAAGAACAGGATGTCGCGGCCTTCTTCGTCACGGAAATACTCGGCGGCCGTCGCCGCGGCCGGACCGACCATGGAACGGATGGCCGGCGTGGCGTCCATCTGACCGAAGAACATGACGGTATTCTTTAATACGTCGGTCTCTCGCAAGGTTTCGTACAGTTCGTTACCTTCACGGATACGCTCACCGACACCGCAGTAGATGGAGAGGCTCTTCGAATTCTTTCCCTGGGTGACGTTGTGGATCATTTCCATGGTAAGGACCGTCTTGCCGACACCGGCACCGCCGATGACGCCGATCTTACGACCTTTGACGAAGGGGGTAAGGAAGTCGATGACTTTCAGGCCGGTTTCGAGCAGTTCCAGCTTTGAAGAGTCGCGGTAGCTCTTAGTGCCGCTTGGCACGGCGATTGGCCGAAGGTTCTCGGTGACGACCTCGCCCTTATCGAGCGGTTCACCGAGCGCATTGAAGACGCGGCCCATGGTGGCTTCACCTACCGGCACCGATACTTTCTGGTGTGTGCGGCTGACTTTTTGGCCACACTGTACGATGGAGTCGTTGTTCAGGTTCAGACAGACCGCTTTGTCGCCGCGGAAAAAGTTCACTTCTAGGAAGACTTCGGGGTGACCTTCGACGCTGAGGAGTTCTTTGGCTTCCGGACGTTCGCCGGTCAGTTGGACTTCGACGGTCAGACCGCGCAACGACGCGATGACGCCGACTGCCGGACCCTCTAGGCGTGTCTTGGTTGTGCTCATTTAATTGGTCTCCATTCGTTCGCGTCGCTTCTTCTTGATACCTACCAATACCTCGCGCAGCCGCCGGTCGCTCTCTGATCGCTTGGCCCGGTGGTATTCCAGTTTGTATTCTCCCAATAACTCACCGGCGCGGTCTTCGGCCACGGTCATGGCGTTGAAGCGGCTGGCCGCCTGCGCCAGACCGGATTGCAGGATGGTTTGGGATAACGCCAGGCTCATCATGCTTGCCTCCATCTCATCGGCGATCTCATCGAGACTTGGCTCGAAGATGGTATCGTTGTCGGTCATGACATCTTCATTGGCATCCTCGCTCATCTCCTGGATATGGGTGACCAAGTTGATGGAACGGACTTCCTGCTGACCAAGTGACAGGTACTCCTCGTAGTACACGGTAATCTTTTCATACGGTCGTACGACATCGATGACCGGTCCGACATCGATATAGTGGTCGGTCTCGGGCACCTGAAAGAAATGAATGTAAGGGATGCCGCGCTGGGTCAGCTGACCGGCGCCGTGGCTGCCAAGTACCACGATGTCGGTGTCTTTCGGGTCGTACTCAGACTGCATGCTTTCAATCATACGCATGTCGAGGTCACCGCTTAGGCCTGCTTCGGCCGAAATCAGGATCAGTACCTTGCGGCCGTTGTCGCCTACACCTTCACGGTTGGTGATCCGCTTCTTCGGATCGACCCGCAGGGAGGTGTAACGTTGCCATAACAGCTCGAAGAACTGCTGGCTCATCAGCACCTTGTTCTTCACCTTGGCGACCTGGGTGCTGGCCAGACTTTCGAACACGCCGGTCAGGTCTTTGAGCGTCTCGATGCTAGCGGCATCTTTCTCGATCACGTTAGCCCGACGCATCAGGCGGTCTCCTTGGCTGGTTCGGCCTCGGTTTCTGCCGGTTCCTCGGCGGATTTCTCGGCAGTCTTGAGAGCCTTGGCACTGAATTTCTTTAGTAGTTCGGCTTCGTGTTTGTCGTAATCCTGCTCGGTTTTGACATGCTTAGCGACATCTTTGACGGCCTTCCGAAGGCCAGCCACGTCGATCTGCCGGTCGTCGGGACTCAGCATGATGGTCTCGAGCATCAGCTGCTGCTCAACCAGGCTGAACAGCTCTTCCGGTGGCTGCTGCAGGGCCTGGTATAGGTGGACACCGCGGGTCAGGTCAAGTTTCGTCTCGCTGGAAAGCTGGGAAGAGAAGTGGGAGAATTCTTCAGCCTGCTTATACTTCGCCAGTGCCTTGAACAGAGCGGTCGACAGCTGCTTCTGACGCTTGGTCTGCGCCTGACCACCAACACGCGAGACGGACAGACCAGCGTTGACGGCTGGGCGGATACCTTTACGGAAGTAGCCTAGGTCGAAGATGATCTGACCGTCGGTGATCGACATGATGTTGGTAGAGAGATAGGCAGTGATATCGTCGTTCGGTGTCAGCACCACCGGCAGACTGGTGAGGGTCTTGCCGTTGGTGAGCAGTTTGCCAGCCCGTTCGAGTAGGCTGGAGTGGGTGTAAAAGATATCTCCCGGGTAGCTGTCACGGCCTGGATCAACTTCCTGCAAGAGGCTGAGCTGGCGGTAGGCTTCAGCGTGCGAACTCAGGTCGTCGTAAATGATGATGACGTCACGGCCTTCGTTGTACCATAGCTCTTCGGCCATGGCACAGGCCGCGTAAGGCGCCAAGTAACTTTGGGTCAGTGAGTCGAAGATATCGGCCTGCACGACGATAGTATGTTCCATCGCGCCCGATTGTTTGAGGTTGCGGAGTAGTTTCTCGATGTCGACCTTACGCTTGCCGATCAGTACATACACCACGATCCGGTCGGTACCTTCCTGGTTAGCGCTCATCTGGCTAAGGAACGTACTTTTACCCGACTTCGAGTCGCCTAGGATGGCGATACGCTGCCCTAACACGATAGGGAAGAAACTGTCGACGGCCGTTACGCCGCTGGCTAGCTGCTCATCGAGCATCTTGCGGTCCATGATGCCTGGTGCCGGCGTGAAGATACCGGATTTCTTCGTGCTCTTAAGCGCGCCCTTGCCATCGATCGGGGTGCCCATCGGATCAAGCACGCGACCGATCAGACCGGTACCGACCGGAATTGACAGCTGTTCGTGCTCGACCACGGCCAGGCTACCGATGGCCAGATCTTCGGTGTCGATGTTATATAGAATGACCTTGTCACCGTATGCTTCACGTACCATGCCGCGCTGGCCGTCTTCAAACAGCACCTGCGCACCGATGCGGACGCCTTCCAGGCCTTTTACTTCGACGATGAAGCGGTTGACTGCGACGACCTCGCCGGTCAGGTTGTCGGCTTCGACCAGTTTCTGAAAACGGGCGTTATCGAACATTCTGCAGTACCTCATGGAATGGCCGTGGCGCATTCAGTAGCTTACGACGGAATGACCAATCGAATATATGACTACCCGATGCTACCACTAAGCCGCCTAGGATGTTGCGGTTCACGCGGAAATTGATCAACATATCGGCCGCCAATTCTTTCCGTACCCATTCGACCAGGCGTGCCTTCACGTCGCCTGACGGGATGGCTGCCAGCGTGATAGAGATGGTGGGGGCGGCCTTGCGATGGTCTTCCAGTGCCTTTATCAGGCTGTCGATTGACGCTTGGGTAAGAGGCTTGTTACCGCTCCAGGTGCGGATGACGTCACTGGCCTCAGGTGATAGTTCCGGCTGTGGCGCGCCTCGTTTGGCGCTGACACGTTGCTTGATCAGCTCACGAGCGGCCCATTTGGCGTATACGTGCACCTCGCCGATGAGCGCCGCCAAATCCTGACTGGAAGCGACGGTAGCCGGCAGTTTAAGCTTCACCGTTCACTCCTTTGATCAGCTGCTCCTTGTTGGCATCCAGCGTGGCAATCAGATAATCGGCCTGTGCGCCTAAATCGGCTTCATGACCGAGCGCCTCAAGCAGGAAGGCAAGTACGGCATCGTTCAGCTTGTGCTGCAGCTGTTCGGTCAGACGGGCTTTCTCTTCGGCCAGGCCAGCTTCCAGCTGACCTTCAAGTTCCGTCTGTCTTGCGGCCAGTTTGGCATCAAGCTCCGTCTGGCGGGTAGCCAGTGATTGCAGGATGGCGGTCTGCTGCGTCGTGATCTCATCCTGAGCGCCGGCCAGGGCGCTTTGTGTCGCCGCGCGAATGTCGGCCACGTTCGATCGGAACAGTTTCATCTCGTCGTCCAGTACTTCCGTACCGAACTTCTCGAGCAGCTTGTTCAGCTGGCTACCTGTCGCACCGAGGTCATGCTGCAATTGTAATGCGGAGCGGTTGACGATACCCTGGAAGTTTTCCTCGGCCTGTTTGACTAGTTTCTCGCGCGTTGCGGCGGGCAAAGGTACCGCCTGTTGCTTGGTAGGTTTCTGCGCATGCCGATGCGCCAGCCAGAAATGGATGGCCAAGGTAACGGCCACGCCAATCAGAAAGGCGTTGATGAGAAGAAAAATCTGTAGTGCGGTCATGCCCACCCTCCGTGCTTATAGTTTGGTTAACACCAGGTAAATTGATATCAGGCCGACGCCCAGGATGGCGATGACCAGTCCTGACAGCTGCACCAGGTCGCGGTAAATGGCCGACTGACTGAGCGGGTTGCGTCCGACGGAAATGATGCTCGAACGGATCATAGAGTAGATCAGGCTGGCCACGATAATGAGCATGATAAGGAAGATGGCCCCGCTGATAAGGATAGGTACCGTTCCGACCTCCTTTCCTGCCAGTGAGTTGGCGACGTTCTGAATCGCAGCCGGCACAACCGTCTTGTCCGGTTCCTTGAAATAATAGGCGACGTTTACCAGTACCGGCACCTCGCCCAGCGTCATGGTCTTTGTTTCGCCGTTCGATGCCTTATACTCCTGAGTTTTGGTACTGGTCATCGGTCCCTGGGCGATACCGATGACGCGCACGTTGGCAGTCGCTAGCATGCCGACGCCTTTCACCGGTGAAGCGGTGACGTGGTCACCCCGCTCGATCTTCCCATTAATGTCGCTGACGAGTACCGGCAGAGTTCCATCGGTCGCCACCTGGACTTGTCCGTCCTGGCCGCTTGAGAGGTTCAACAGCGAACTGCCCGAGCTGATGACGACACCGAGTAGGTTATCGACCGATTCGCTGTCGGCGGCGATGACGGTATCGGTCCGGTTGTTTTCCAGGCTGACGATGGAGCCGATCGATAAGTCTTCTTTCGAAAAGTAACTTTCCGACAACGAGGTGTACGCCATCGCGGGTAGTGCAAGGAAGAGAAGCATGCCGACCGTCGCCGTCACGCCGATGAATCCAAGCGCCTTAGGTTCCCTCATGTTCGTCTCTGATAATCCTTAGTCCGAAGTATAGCAAAAATGCTCACGCTAAACCATGCTCATGTTATGATGTGACGAAAGGAGCCAGGAGACGATGAGACGACCAACCAGCCAAGCCGGATTCACCTTACTTGAACTGTTCGTGACGATCGCCGCCATCGCCATACTGCTGCTCGTCGTCTTCTTCATGCGTACTACGTAGGTACGCAGCCAGAATATTGCTATCATAAGGTCATGCTGCAATATCTTCGTGCTTCCGAGTCGGACCCAACCATCCAGCCGAAAGAGACATTACTCACCGGCACATGGGTGCGTTCAGAGCGCCCGAACGACGATGAGAAGATTGCCCTGATCAATCTGGGTGTCGACGAAGACATTCTGCTTGACGCGCTTGATCCGCACGAAGTACCCCGGGTCGAACTTGAAGACGGGTGGACGTACTTCATTACCCGTCTACCTGATACCGACGACGAATTTAACGATTTCACGACGCCGATATTATTCGCCATTTCCGACGAACATCTGTTCACCGTCAGCCGCGATTCCTTAGGTCGTTTATGGCAGCCGTTCATCGACGCCACCAGTGTGCCGACGGCCCAGCGCACCCGGCTATTCATGCTGATGATGGAAGCGATCACTCGTCAGTACCAACGCCGGGTCGCCATCATCAACCGCCAGATGCGTGCTGCCACCAGCGACGTACGCAACCTGCGTGCCCGCGATATCGCGGTACTGACCGACTATGAGCGTAAGCTGAACGACTACCTCGATGCGCTGATTCCGACCAACACCGCTATCGAGAAGCTTCTCGGTGGAAGGATCCTGCGCCTGACGGAAGATGATCGCGACCTGGTGGAAGACCTTTCTATCGACCTAGAACAGCTGATCGCCCGCTGTAAGAGCCTGCTGCGTACCATCACTAACCTGCGCGATAGCTACCGCGCAGTCATGGATACCAAGTTGAACGAAACCATCCGTTTACTGACTGTCATCACGTTGGCACTGACCATCCCGACCATGATCGCCGGGTTGTTTGGCATGAACGTGGCGCTGCCAGCGGGTGCCGACTCACCGTTCATGTTTTGGGGTATCGTCGGCGCCAGCATTCTGTTTGCCGGATCGTTTAGTCTGTACTTCTTACGCAAACGATGAATCGCTGACATATATACATATATATGTATGTATGACCACGAAATGACCCGGCATCGCGCCGGGCCATTTGTCCAGAAGGAACGTGTTAGTAGATGTAACGATAGTTCGCTGCTGGCACGGTGCGACGGTGCACTTGGCCTAGGCCACCGTTGTAGTTCATCTCCGAAATGGTGATGTATGCTCCGTTGACAGCTTCGACGTAGGCGACGTGGCCTGGTTCTTCCGCGACGGCACCGACACGTGGCGTGCTGCCGGTCGGTAGGCCCATGCTCGCTGCATTCGCAACCCATTGGCCGCCGTTACCAAGATTGTTCGGTAGGTCGGGACGCATTTCTTTCACGTACCAGGTACAGTTTCCCCATACGTAGCTGTTGCCAGCGCTTGAACCACGGTAGGTGGATGACGGGGCAGGCTGGTAGCTGGTAGCTGCCGCAGCGCTCGTTATTTCTACCTGGGCTGGTGCGGGAAGGGCGGCCAGACGGTTCGGTAACTTTTCGTTCTTGCCGGGAATTCTGACCTTATCACCGACATCGATCACATCAGGGTCGCTGATGCTGGCATTGGCATTGAAGATGCGGACATACGACGTCTTGTGCTTCGTCGCAATCGCGCTGAGGGTGTCGCCGGCCTTGACCGTTACGACCACCTTTTTGGCTGGTTTTTTATCTGTTGATTCGCTTTTTGCCTGAGCGGTGTTACCACCGAAAAGCACAAGGGTAGCCATGACGCTGAGCG
>CBFGLU010000029.1:0-9300 GCA_965649685.1 uncultured bacterium
TCCGGCCAATCAAGGTTAGGAATCTCTTCCAGCAAGGCATCGGCGTACTCGGTGATCTTGAAGAACCATTGCTTCATCGACTTCTTGACGACCTCGGAACCACACCGCCAGCACTTGCCGCCTTCAACCTGTTCGTTGGCAAGCACGGTCTTGTCGACCGGACACCACCACTGCAAGCTCTCTTTCTGATATGCCAAGCCTCGTTCGAAAAACTTGGTGAAGATCCACTGGGTCCAACGGTAGTATTCCGGATCGGACGTATTCAGCTCGCGCGACCAGTCGATACTGACGCCCATGCGAGAAAATTGCTTCTTGAAGTTCGCGATGTTTACCTTGGTGACTTCACTCGGCGCCGTGCCGGTCTTGATAGCGTAGTTCTCAGCCGGCAGCCCGAAGGTGTCCCACCCCATAGGGTTGAGTACGTTACGACCATGTGCGCGGTGGAATCGGGCGATGGAATCGACGATGGTGTAGCTGAAGGCATGGCCGGTGTGCATACCCGCGCCACTTGGGTAAGGGAACATGCCTGAAACGTACAGTTTCGGCTTGGAAGTGTCGTCAACCGCATGGTAGGCTTTTGATTCCTGCCATTGCTGTTGCCATTTCGGTTCGATTTCAGAGGGGTTGTAACGCTGCATACTGCAGTTAAGTATAGCAAACAACTGAGTAGGAGCTACACGGGCCTGACTTAGGCTTCGGTGGTTTCGGCTACTGCCTCGGCTTCGACGCCGCCATACAGTTCCTGCTGGACATCATCGATCATCTTCTGAAGTTCCTGGATAGTCATGGCTTTCGAAGGCGCTTTAACATCGACGCTATCGACGAAACGCGGCTTCAGGTTGAACTCACCTTTGTTCTCATCGTCTTCAAACGTAGAGATGACCTGACGCAGTTCGTGTGTCCACTGACTGATGTATACCCGCGTGTTAGATTTCTCGTCCAGCTCTTTCTCTTCCTCTTCGTATTCTTTCGGATCAAGCCTGTACGAATCGTCGCATTTCTGCAGTTTCTTCATAAGTTGAGTGTCGTTCAAGCCGGTGACGAACGACTTTTGCTTGGCACTGTCGACATCAAGATCAAAGCCGAGATTTCCATCCTTGGTCTCTACCTCACCCTTCGAAGTGACGAATGGATGCTTGGCGTACACGTCGGCGATTTCCTTATATTTGGCATCGTCGTTCTTCACGCTACGGAAGACTTCGCCGACACACTTCTGAGTATCCGCGTATTCCTGCGCCCAGTCTTTCAGGTCTTCCAATGTAACCTTGACCCATTGTCCATCAATCTTTTCTAGCAGGTTCACGGCAGCGGGAGGAAGTACTTCGTCTTCTTCCTGGTAGCTCTTCACCGTTTCGGTCAGGTTGTCGAGCTTGAAATAGAAGGTGACGTCTTCGGTTTGCATGAACGAGGCCTTCAACGGATAGGTCTTCTTGTCGATCGTCAGCTTGACGTCGACGTTCTCGCCATGGTTAGCGCGATCTGCTTGACCATCGAAGGTAACCAGCAACTTATTGTTGCCGTCCTTGGACTCAAACGTAAGCGTGCCGTCGTATACCACCGCCCTCGCCTGAATAAGATTGGTCGCGGCGTCGGTCAAGACTTTCTCGGGAGCCTGGTACCAGAAGTTGTATGCCGCTGCCGATCCACCGAGCCCCAAGACCAGTAATGCGGCAATGATGCCACCGATGATCAGCTTCTTCTTGCTTTTCTTTTCCTGGGGAGCCGGCTGTATGAAAGCCGCCTCGGTCGTCAGGGGGCTGACGGGTCCCTGCGTGGCAGGCTCGGTGTCAAAGGCCGGCGACGGCACGACAGGCCGGGCCTCGACCGATGCTAGCTCTGAATCTGAAAATTGAGAGTCCTTAGCGGTTGGAACTACGCCCGTGTCAGCTGGCGAGGAGTCGGGCACGGATGGGTCAGAAGCAGCTGATACGGTATCAACTTCGGGCCGTGATATCTCGTCGCTTGGACGCTTAGCTTGGTTTATATCGTTGCGCTCACTACCGTTCATCTGATCATCGGGCATGAAGTCTCTACCTGCTTATGCTTACTAATTTCTTAAAGCATAGCACGGCTACTGTATATTCGAGAAGAAATCCTGCTTACGACGTGTCCAGGCAGCAGATTGTCGGACCAGCAGGTGGTCTTCAGCGGTGTCGTGAAGCAATACTTTCAGCGCTTCCTCTGCATAGATGCCGCCTTGTGAACCCTTCGCCAGAATGACGGCATTCGGCTCCAGAACCTTATGGACGAAGCTGCCGGCTTCGATCGCCGAACGGAATGAGCGGACCTGACAACCACGGGCCTTGGCAGCAGGCGCAAGGTATTTCTCGGCTTCTTCACCGATGGTGATTACCCAAGCCAGCAGACTTGGATCGCATAGGTCGCCCAGTGCCTTGTGTTCGGCCTGCGAGCTAGCCCCAAGCTCGTTCATGCTACCCAGGATGGCGATGCGCTGCGGAGCTGCCAAACTATAGAGGGCCTGCAGGGCCGCTGCGGCTGAGGCCGGGCTTGAGTTATAAGTATCGTCAATCAAAATGGTATCTTCGAGCCCGCGTAGTACGTTCATGCGACCAGCTACCGGCGTGATGTCTTCGACCGCCTGTGCGATTTCCTGCGGACTCATACCCAATTTGGATGCGACGGCGATGGCGGCAGATATAGGCCGTAGGCTGTGTTCACCGAACACGCGGATATCGGCAGGGAACGTTTCTGCGAACCCGGAAATTACCAGATAGCCGCTGTATCCGTGCTGGATATCGAAATCCTTCACCTCCACGCGGTATTCAGCCGCAGCCGTCGTACCATAAGTCGTCACGTTCGGGTTGGTCAGGAAATTGACGAAACGCCCATCGATATCCTCACGGTTGATGATAGCGAGTTCAGAGAAGTTGGCGAGCGCCAGTTCTTCCTGAGCGACCGTTTCAATGCTGCCGAAGAATTCCATATGCTCCGGGGTGACGGCCGTCACGATACCGATTGCCGGCCGCAGGTACGTGCCGAAGTGCGCGATCTCTCCGGGCCGGTCGGTACCAAGCTCCTGTACGATCACATCGACGTCGGTAGGCTGATTGATGCGGCGCTTACAAGCCCTGAAGACACGCAACCACTCACCGATGTTGTGTACGTTTTCGGGGTATTCGACGCCAAGGATGCCGAGCGGTGCGCTCATATGGGTATTGTGGTTTCCCTCCAGCATACGCACGCGGTACTTCTTGCTTAACACGGTCGCCACCGCGGTCTTCGTGCTGGTCTTTCCCACGCTGCCGGCCACGGCTACTAGTTTTACCTCCGGATGCTTCAGGAAGTAGCGTCTGACATAATTTTCGAGTCGTTTCTGTATGAAGTTCTTAAACATATCCGTACTGCTTATGATACGCGAGTCGGTGGGAATTATAAACCGCCCAGTTATTTGATGACGATATGCTCAGACGACGAGTAGTTGGTCGGCTGCGTGCTCGTAGCGGGACAATCGCCATGGATGGCATATTTTTGTGCAGATGATTCCAGGCGATAGGCTAACAGATACCCAGGTTTGGAGCTTGAAGTATCGCACCACCCATTGGTCAGAAGTATGTAGTCGTAGTTATAGCCGCTATAGATGCCGGGGTTCGTCGCCGTGCTAGCAAGCGGATCCTGAGGCATCGCTGAGATATACTTGGGCACCAATTGGCTCACCAGGTTGGCCCAGCTGGCATCGGCCGTAGTGACCCAGCTGGCGTTGATCTTGGTCGACCCCGCACTTGAAGGGAAGGTTCCGTTATCGGCATAGTACAGCTCAAGCGCCTTGGCGATGGTAGCGATATCACCCTGACGGTCACTGTCACGTGCCCGCTGCTGGATACCGTTGTACGCGACGATGGTAATGGCGGCCAAGATGGCAATCACGACGATGACGATGAGGAGTTCGACGATCGTGAAACCACCATGTCTCATGCTCCGGGCCGAGTTCTTCACGTCCTTTTCATACCGCATATGCTTTATCATTCTACCCGATTCGGATATGAAATTAAAAACCTGTCAGGATAGGGCATGTTCGCGACGCGCGTTTAACTTCCCCAGTTCGTGAAGATGCCGACGGCAAGCTCGGCCCATATATACAACACTACGAGCAGCAAGATGACGCCTAGGGCAATCCTATGGTGTACGTTCTTCACTTTCCGTAAGATAAGCTCGAACGTGGTACCGGCAACCAGCAGCAGGATTCCAATGATGAGGAAATCGGCAATATCCCAATCGACCTCATCGGTGAATTGCATTGCCACCAACGGAACGGTCAGAATGAGCGCCGTACCTACGATGACACGCACAATGCCCGCATGTCGCGTGACGAAAGATGGCCGGGTAGTCTTCATACCTTAATGATAGCAAATCGCCGCCTATTAGTGCCTGCCGTGATCAGCAGGCATGCCACTTTGCTCGTAACCCCAGTCGATCTGCCATTGCTTCATGGTTTTTATTTCTTTCTCCTGCGCGTCGATGATCACATTAGACATGTCTTTTATGTCCTGGTGTTTGGCACGATCGGCCGACAGCTTCGCCATGTCAAGGGCGGCTTGATGGTGATCAATCATATGGCGAAGGAATAGCGCGTCGTATTCGTCGCCATTAGCATCTTTCAGCATGCGAGTCATCTGACTCATGCTTGTTTCGCTCCTAGCCGTAGAATCCGTCGAAGGTCGGTCGGTGCTTGCAGCAACCGCTACCAGCAACCCGCCAAGAAAGAATCCGATCAGTCCATAAAGTAATGGTTTCGTTTCCATATGTCCCCTTTCGTTCAATCAATGATGATGTCCCTGATGATATTCCATGACCAGCGCATGACCTTTCCCTTTGGTCAGCAAATACCGGTTTACCGGATATGCGGCTACATAGGCAGCCGCCAAGGCGATTGGCATGCTGACCCAGAATAGCGGACTGACCAATCCCGCCTCCATGGCTCCGGGAATCAGAAGCATGACGGCGTTGTCGACGACTTCCATGACGGCGATCGAAAGCGTATCGGCAGCGAATACGACGGAAAGTGCTGCAAAGAACCCAAGCCCAGCCTTCCTTAACGGCACGGTCGAAAGCGTGAAACCGAACAGGAACGCCAAGGCGACCGCTAATGCGATCGTCGTGATCGGATTCAGACCAAGTAAGGTACCGATGACCAGACCTGCGACCTCACCAATGGCGCATCCGGTCAGGCAGTGTAGCGTAGCACTGGCAGCCATGCTATTTAGCTTCGTGTTGTCCGGGCCATGATCATGGTGTTCATGATGGTGCCCGTGATGTTCATGCATGTCTTTCTTTGCCATACCCTATCCTCCTATTTCTTTCGTTTCAGTTTGTAGACTTTCAGGATTTCCGCGACCGCTTGGTCTTCCTGGCCATGGTTAACCTGATGAATCACGTGGGTGGTAAGATGATTTTCCAGCAACAGGTCCTCCACTCCCGACAACGCTTCTTTGACCGCGGATGCCTGCGCGATGATGTCGATGCAGTACTTATCATCCTCTACCATTTTCTGCAGCCCTCGTAGCTGTCCTTCTATGATCTTCAGGCGGCGAACTGCCTTTGGCTTAATATCATCTCTCATATATTCATGATACCCCCTAGGGGTATAAACGACAAGCCTAAAACTCGATTCTGTTGACAGGCTAACGATATGGATATAAAATTAAACCAAATGGTTGAATATACTCTACAGCTCGATTCTATCTTCGCTTCCCTTGCCGACCCTACCCGGCGAGATATCCTTGCAAGGGTATCCCGTGGTGAACTATCGGTCGGTGAACTTGCAGCAAACTACAGCATGAGCTTCGCTGCTACCTCCAAACATCTGAAAGTGATGGAACGTGCAAAACTCATCGTAAAACGAAAGGATGGCAAGAAGCAGATGGTATCACTTGCACCGGAAGCGCTTATGAGCGCCGATGAATATCTAGAACAGTATCGCCGTATGTGGCAAAGCCGCTACGACAAGCTGGAAAAAATAATCCAATAAGGAGGGTCACATGGCAGACGTAAGAGTAACGAAGGATCTTACTAACAAAAAGTTGGTTATTGAGTACTTGGCAAACGGACCGTTAGAAAAAGTATGGCGCGCGTATGCTGAGAAAGATTGGTTCGAGAAATGGTGGGGACCGGAAGGCTGGGAAACGACTGTCAAAGAGTTTTCCTTCGTTCCCGGAGGCCGCGTACATTACGGCATGAAGTGCATCGACGAGAACCAAGCTGAGTGGTTCGGTCAGACTTCTTGGGGGCTTATGGAAATCCAGGAAGTCACCGACAGTAAGAGCTTCACCTACAAGGATTATTTTTCGGACGAAGCAGGCACATTAAACAAGGACATGCCTACCCTTACCATTACGAATGAGTTCCTTGAAGAAGACGGCAAGACAAAAATCGTCAGCACAAGCTTTGCCGACAGCACCGAACAAATTGAAGAGCTGGTCAAGATGGGAATGATCGAAGGCTTCTCGAGCCAACTTAACAAACTTGATACGCTCGTTAGTTAAGAGATTTTTCACATTTGAAAAGACCTCGGCCCTTTGCTATAGGCCGAGGTCTTAAAATGATTCGTACTGGTGCGGGTTAGGAGACTCTAACTCCTGGCCTCTTCCATGGCAAGGAAGCGCTCTAACAACTGAGCTAAACCCGCATATCGTTGTTACAGAAGGTAATTATAGATAACGGGAACGATTTTTTCAACCGTTATGTCGGCTAAAGACCGAACAGGCCGCGTCGGTCGTCTTCCTTCTTCTGTTCTTCCCGCTCCCGCTGCGCGCGCTCCTCAGCTTCCTGACGCTGCTCGTCTAGCGCCACGTCGTTCAGTCGTTGGGCTTCCGCCTCATGACGATCGGCCCTCGCTTGAAGATTAGAGATTTCTTGATCGGCCTCGGCCTGAATTCGTTGTACCTGCTCACGCAGGTAGTGTGCCTTCTGGCGTTCACTGTCGGCAACGTCTTGCGTGTCTTGTGACGACATATGCAATACCTCCCTCTATCTTTTATTATACGCCCGTCGCTCAGCCGGCGCTGCTACAATGAAGACATGTTCAAATGGAAGAAGCCGAAGCATGATCTGGACATCGACATCCGATTCCTGCTCGCAAACGAGCGTACATTGCTTGCATGGATACGCACCGCTCTTACGCTTATCGCCGGCGGCGTAGCCGTCGCATTCATATCGACCGATTCGAAGTACGGCACCATCGCCGGCATGGGCGCGGTTGCGTTCGGCGGGCTACTCGCGTTAATCGGCTATATCCGTTACCAAGTTGCGGATGCCGCCATCCGTGCAGGCAAGTTACCCGCGACAGGCCTAGGTGGAATACTGTTAGTGATGGGAGTGGTAATATTCGCAGCCGCCCTCATTGTTGCGCGTGAGCTGGAAATCCTCTAACCTGAGTTCACTAATAGAAATACACCGATCAATGATCGGTGTATTTCCTGGTGGCTCCTCCCAGACTTGAACTGGGGACACAAGGCTCTTCAGGCCTCTGCTCTACCAACTGAGCTAAAGAGCCACACTCCCAGCTACTATAGCGTAACAGGGGCGAAATCTCAAGGCTACTTCGTGAGTATGTCTTTCAGGTTGGTCAGCTCAGATGGGAGGACGACCAGGGTCTTCTGGCTTGGTTCGACCGAAATCTTTTCAAGCGTCTGCAGGGTACGGATATTGATACCGCCCGGCACCTTGGAAAGCATAGTGGCGGCATCGGCCACGGCTTGGGCGGCCTGCTTCTCACCTTCGGCCGAAATGACGACGGCGCGACGTTCGCGTTCGGCTTCCGCCTGCTTCGCCATGGCTCGCTTCATGTCCTGCGGCAATTCGATGTTCTGCACCTTGACGTTCTCGACATCAATTCCCCATTTATCAGTTTCAGCGTCGACGATCTTCTTGATCTGTTCGCTGATCTCTTCCCGCTTGCCAAGCAAATCGTCGAGGTCGACGTTGCCGGTCACGTCGCGTAGCGCCGCCTGAGCGAACTGGCTGGTCGCATACACGTAGTTAGTAGTTTCCAGCACTGCTTTCGACGCATTAATGACGCGCAGGTAGACTACGGCGTCGACACCGACGGTCACGTTATCCTTGGTGATAATCTCTTGCTTCGGCACATCGATCGGCGTGGAACGGACATCCACCCGGATAAGCTTCTGAAAGATCGGGATCACGATTCGCAGACCAGGCTGGCGAATGCCGGTGAACTTACCTAGGGTCAGCACCACGCCCCGTTCATATTGGTTGATAATTTTGATGCCGGCCACCACAAAGATGATGACAGCGATAATGATATAGACAAGTAGTACGTCCATGGCTCCCTCCGTTTCTTTTCCTCAGTATATCACTCGAGCGCAAGTTCGATCAGCCGATCGATGAGCTCAGGATATCTCATTCCTGCCTCTTGCCAAAGCTTCGGATACATACTGATGTTCGTGAAACCAGGAAACGTATTGATCTCATTCAAATAGATTGTGCCGTCTTCGCTCAGCAGAAAGTCGACGCGTGACAAGCCGCGGCAGCCCAACAGTTCATACGCTTTTAGCGCCTGCTGCCGAATGGCCTCCCTCTGTTCTTCGGGTAACTCGGCATTCAATACGGTACGCGACGCGCTCGTACTCGAGTACTTGTCGTCATAATCATAGAACTCAGCACCAGGTATGATCTCACCTACGCCACTGGCACGATGGTGCGGCGGATTACCTAGCACGGCCACTTCAAGCTCACGGCCGATAACGGCCCGTTCGATCAGCGCCAAGCTGTCATGCGCAAGGGCACGCTCAATCGCCGGTCTCAGGTCGGCAGACGAGGTTACCTTACTGACACCGACCGAGCTACCGGCACGTGCCGGTTTGACGAACAGTATTTCACCAAGACGTGATGCTTCATTCATCGCCTGATCGATCGTTGACGGCGTGACACTCACCCATTCGACCACCGAGATGCCTGCTCCTTGAAGGATCGTTTTCGTCTGCTGCTTATCCATGCATAGCGCACTAGATTCGACGTCACATCCGACGATAGGAATATGCGACAGTTGTGCAAGGCCTTGGATCGAGCCATCTTCACCGTTCTTGCCGTGAAGGATCGGTAGCATGACATCAGGATGAAGGATCTGACCGCCCGGAACTGCCATCAGGCTGCCGGTGCCCGGAGCCACAAGAAGCTGTACGCCGCCATGCTGC
Source organism: uncultured bacterium (assembly GCA_965649685.1). Lineage (GTDB taxonomy): Bacteria > Patescibacteriota > Saccharimonadia > Saccharimonadales > Saccharimonadaceae > UBA1020. The sequence continues at coordinate 9,171 of CBFGLU010000029.1, forward strand.
TGAGGGGTCTCGCTCCATTCGTCCAACAGCCACCACTTGCCCGACTTATCGATGAAACACGGCATGATATCGTACTTCGAGTCATCAAGCGCGGCATAGACGTTGCGAGCCGAAGCGATCGACACTTCGT
>CBFGLU010000030.1:0-9050 GCA_965649685.1 uncultured bacterium
AACTTGGGCGAAACGACGCGTGAGCCGAACTATCTGTTCTTTTATCTTATGAGTCTACCGCTTTCGGTCGTTCAATTTCTTGGAGCTAATGATACTTTCCAGCTCGCGTTTCTAAGGGTGCTGTGCCTTGCCCTCTTTGTCACGGGTCTCATTTATTTCAGAAAGGCATTTCTTAAATTCGGTATATCTTCTGCAGTAATTAACCCTGCGTTATTACTTTTTGTATTGATACCTGGCGTCGCAATCCTACCTGGCGTCTTTAGTTATGACAATGTACAGATTCTGCTTGTCGGACTGCTGCTATATGTGGCCGCCCGTATCCTGCAGGCAAAGCATATAAGCGCGGTAGGCCTTGCGACCTTTTTAATCATCGGGCTGATCGGTTCGCCGATAAAGATCACCTTCCTTCCTATTTATGCGATAGTCTTTTTATACGTCACGGGCGCGTTAGTGCTTCGTCATAAAAAGTCTTTGCTGCCTCGTACATATAGTTCCGTTCAGGCACTTTCCAAGAGGTTGAAAATAACATTAGCAATACTGCTAGTGTTGTCGATAGGTATTTTTGCCGAGCGTACACTCACCAACCTTGTCGCGTATAGGGCAATGGCACCAGCGTGTACCTCTATGATTACGCGCGAAAGATGTATGGCGAACGAGCTGACCCGACGCAATATGCTAAATCGTGAAGCAGTCCTTGCGCGCGGAGATTCATATGCGCCAAGCGGTTTCTATGCGTACCTTGTCAACTCGTGGATACCTAATATCGTGAAGCAGCATGCCAGCCCAACACTCGCGTTACCTGTGGTAAAGGCAAGTATGTGGCTGCTCTTTGCAGGCGGTATCGTACTCATTCTTATCTTCATAAGGGACTATATTCGCGTGGGGTTCGGCCTTCTTTTGACGCTGTTCTTCGTGTATGTGCTTACCGTATTGATGACTAACTACTCAACTTATGTTAACCAGGGCATGGCCGTCGCGATTAACGGCCGGTATATTTTTCCGGTGCTGCCTATATTCATTGTTTTGGTATTTGAAGCCATACGGATAATGATAGGAAGGCGTGTATGGATGACACTGCCTTTGCTGGCCGCAACGGCTCTCGTGCTTTCGCAGGGCTTTGGAGTAGCCACCTATATCATGGATAACTTCGTTCCGCCTGATTTGAAGAACGAAGAATCGGTAATAGACTTTCGAGATAACACTCGTAATCTCATTGATCCACTTATTATCGACTAGCGACTGATAGCTCTATGGTTTGGTGTGCCCAGCTAATCGAACGACGCAAAACGCTACGGCGAAGAACAATAGGTCTACCAAGATACTCCACAGCCGCATGACGATGGTTACGACCAGGGCATATTCAGTTGGCATGATGATACTAAGCATGACGAGTTGAATACCCTCGCGGACACCGAGTCCGCTTGGCGCGAAAAAGGCTAGCATACTGAGCGCGCCGGCCAGGTTACTGACGCCCATGACAAATAAGAGGTTTTCGAAGCCAAGCTCCGGGTAGACGGCTTTGGCAATGAAGAAGAGCGAAAATCCACCGATAAGCGACCAGATTATGTAGAGGAAGCTGCCTCGTAAGACGATTCGTGCATCGATATGATGTTCTTTCGCGAACGTCTTCCGTTTGACGACTCGGTAGACGAGTGACATGACACGGTTGAAGACAGGTGGGGTGATTGCGACAATACACCCGGCTAGGGCAGCAAGAATCAGTAGACGCTCGTTGCCGCCTATGAGACTGAAGCGGGGATCGGCGAGTAGTAGGGCAAACGACACAGCCATTACTACCGTAACCTGGAGACCAGATTCCAGTAGCGAGCTGACCGCTAACTTATTCTTTGATATGCCTAGTCGTGATGCGAAATATACCTTGCTGATGATCCACGCAGCCGTCCCGGGTATGTAGCGGGCCAGCCATGAACGGGCATATACGTACACAAGCTCTATCTTCTGTTCAATATGCTTACCGCTTAGGCTTCGAAGGAGTACTAGCCAGACGTACGCGCCCCAGTAGCGTACGCCGAGACCGAAAAGCGTCGCTATCACGACATACGACCAGTCAATACGGATATCGGCAAACTTTGAGTAATCGATCGTGCGCAGATAAAGGTATAGGAAGACGGCCAGCAATAGATAAAAGGCGAAGGGGAGAAGGCGAGCGATACGCTTGAAAGCGGGCGAGTTCATTCTTTCATTGTATATTACGCTGGGCTGCCTCGGGGTGGTAAAATAAGGGTAACTAACTGATTCGAATCGAAAGTAAGAGAGAATGATACATTTCGTCATAGGTACCCGTGCGCAACTTTTTAAAATGACTCCGATCATGCTGGAATGTGAACGGCGCGGACTAGAATGGCGTTGGGTCTATGCGGCGCAGCACAGGGAGACATTCCAGCAGACTCTCGATTTCTTCGGTTTGCCTGGCCCAGATTACACCATTGTGAAGTGGGATACCGAGGCTCGGACGATGGGTAAGATGTGGTACTGGTTTGGGAAGATGCTTCTTGCCCTGCCGCGTAGCAAGAAGATACTGGCAGGCTATACTGGCAAGGACCATATCGTACTGACACATGGTGATACGACCACTACGTTCCTCGGCGCGTTAATCGGCAAGCTGACTCGCACCCATGTCATGCATGTCGAGTCAGGCCTGCGAAGCTTCAATTTTTTTAACCCGTTTCCTGAAGAGATCAACCGCCTCATCACGTTCCGTCTAAGCGACTACTTCGCCTGCCCTGGCGATTGGGCCCTGGGTAATGTGGAGAAATTCAAGGGTACCAAGATCAACACTATTGAAAACACTCAGATGGACGTGCTGAAGTTCGGCCTTGAGAACATCCACAAGGCTACCATTGAACTGCCAAAGACCAAGTATGTGGTACTTAGTAGCCATCGCTACGAGAACGTCTTCAATAAGGAGCGTTTCGAGAAGGTGATTCGCGCTGGAGAGCTAGCTGCCGAGAAGTTCAAGGTTATCATTCCGCAGCACCCGGTGACAGAGGGCCAGCTTGATAAGCTTGGCTTCCGTAAGCGTTTGGAGGATAACGAAAACATCATTCTGATGCCACGCCTTGAGTACGAAAATTATTTGAAAGCGATTTCAGGTGCTGAATTTGTGATGACGGACGGCGGCGGTAATCAGGAAGAGCTCTACCATCTAGGTAAGCCAACTTTGCTGCTTCGAGACGAAACCGAACGTCAGGAAGGTCTTGGAAAGACCGCAGTGCTTTCGAAGCTCGATGAGACTGCGATTAAAGACTTTATCAAGAACTACAAGAACTACAGGCAGGAGCCAACCTCGAAGAAACTTTCGCCGACCAAGATCATCGTAGACGCGGTTGAGAAGTTTGGAAAGAAATAGACGCATGTCTAAGAAGGTCTTTTGGACGGCATTCATAGGAAGCGACAACTTGGGCGATGAGGCCATCTTCTCATCACTGCTGCATAATCTCTCATTGAAGAAAGAGAATGTGACGGTTGCCAGTGTGAATCCCGACGAAACAACCGCCAAGACTGGTTTGCACGCGGTGAACGCCAAGGGTCCGATCGCGTTGTTCGGAGCAATCAGGCGTGCGGACATGGTTCTGATGGGTGGCGGAGGCATCATTCAGGATCAGTCGAGTCTGTTGAATTTTCTCTACTATGGGTACCAGCTTGGGCTCGCAAAAATCTTCAAACGGCCCGTGATTTTGTGTTTCGTAGGTGTAGGGCCTATCAGGTCGTGGGTGAGTAAGCTTATCTTGAAACTGACAGCCAGCAATATCGCGAAGGCGGTGGTGCGCGATGATAAATCACGTCGCGAGCTGCTTCCGTTCATTGATGAATCGAGAATCATTACTGTCCATGACCCGGTCCTTAACCTGCCCGTGCCGATGGAGAGTAATGATCGGAGTAATGACTATGTACTGGTGTCACTCCGGCGATGGTTCTTCTCGATTCCTATGCTGCCGGCCTCATTCGCTCGCAAGCTGAACAAGGCCGGGATAGCCCGCAAACGATACGACCACTTCATTGGGCGGGTAGCGGAAAGTCTGGATACTTTTCTGGACAAACACCCTGATGTAAACGTTCGGTTCGCGTCATTCTATGACAGCGAGGACTTGGCAGTAATCGATGATGTGACGCAGCTAATGAAGCATACCGATCGCACCGTCGCACCAATGCCTAAGCTAACCGAAGAAGAGTACGTCTCACTTGCCAAAGGAGCTTCGTTTGTCATCGGTATGCGTTTTCATTCTCTTGTCTTGGCGGCAGTTGCGGGTACGCCGTTCGTAGCATTGACGTATTCATCAAAGGTTGACCAATTCGCTGATTCGGTGGGACTTACTGACTTCACTGAAGACGTGAACGTGTATGATGGTCCTCGTGCCGCTAAACGATTCGCCGACATGTATGCTTCGCACGCCCACTATCGGCCCAAGCTTGCCAAAGAGATAAAGAAGTTCCAGCAGGCGAACGATCGTGCATTCCGGGTGGTCAGTGAACTACTGAAATAGACAGGAGCAGAACCGGACGGCCTACTTCCGGTACTGAATTTCTTTGATTCGTTCCAGCTGGTCTTCCAGTAGGATGCGGTTGGTCTTTTGTAGGTCGGCGATGATAAGCAGGGCGAACGAAAGCAATGCGCCGACAAGCATGGCACTGCCGAAGATGAGCGACTGCAGGTGTCCATTACCTTCACCCATGAGTGCGAAGATAAGGAAGCGGACGAACGGAATCAGCCCAAGTACGAGGAAGAAGATGCCTAGGCTCACGAAGACGGTGTGCGGCTTGAACATGAAATAACTTTTCATGATAGCCTGGCCCGATTTGTTCATGTGCTGCCAGATGTTCTTGAATAGACGTGACTCGCGGGTTTTCTTGTTGGTCTCGATCGCGACGCTGGCGATACGCAAGCGCTTGTTCCCTGCCTGGATGATGGTTTCCATGCAGTAACTGAACTGGGTGACGATGTTGAGCTTGATGAGCGAGTTGCGGGAGTAGGCACGGAAACCGCTGGCGGCATCCGGTAGGTCTGTGCCGGCAGCTTTGTTCACTACCCAGCTACCGAAGCGCTGCATGATTTTCTTGAAACCGGAGAAATGGGCGATGGTCGCGGTCTGGCGGTCGCCGATGACGATATCAGCCTCGCCGGCGATGATTGGAGCGACCAGGTCTTTGATGCGGTCCTGCGGGTACTGGTTGTCACCGTCGGTATTGACGACGATGTCGGCACCGTGCGCCAAGGCATAGTCAACGCCATCACGGAAGCTGCGGGCGAGACCCATGTTACGGCGGTGGCGTACGAAGTGCTTCACGCCTAGCTTCTTGGCGACCTCGACCGTTTTGTCGGTCGAGCCATCGTCGATGATCAGCCATTCGACTTCATCGACGCCAGGCAGGGTTTTTGGCATGGTTTCAAATACCATCGGTAGGGTGGTTTCTTCGTTCAGGCAGGGGATTTGGATAAAGACTTTCATAATCTGACTACATTATATCAGTCTTATCGACCGACACCGAGGTAGGTCAGGCCAGCCTCGGTCGTCGCACCCTTATCAAGGATGTTGACCGCATCTACGACTTGGGTCCCCGCCATTGCCTTTCGTAGCTCTACCAAATTAAGCTCCTTAAACTCTTTCCACTCGGTCGCGAAAATAATGGCGTCGCTTCCGTTCGCAGCGTCATGCCAAGTATCGGTCAATCGGACGGCTCGCAGCAAGTCTTCCTCGGCCTCTTCGTTCGCCTGGGGGTCGAACGCTCGTACTTCGGCACCTTGTTGCGCCAAGACGTTGGCGATTGCCACGCCTGGTGATTTACGTACGTCGCTAGTGCCGGCCTTAAATGCCAAACCTAATACGGCAACTTTCTTGTTTTCTAGCGTGCCAAGCGAATCTTTCAATTTTTCAACCACGTAACCAGGCATCGATTGGTTCACTACCTGAGCGGCCTGCATCACTTCCAGATCGACACCGTTCTCAAGACCGCTTGAGATCAGCCCGCTGACATCCTTCGGGAAGCAACCGCCGCCGTAGCCACGGCCGGCATTTAGGAAGGCACGACCGATACGTTCGTCGGCACCTACGGCATCCATTACCTCTACTACGTCGGCATCGACACGATCGGCTAGCTTTGCGATAGAATTGGCGAACGAGATCTTGAGGGCTAGGAATGCGTTGGCGGTCACCTTGATGAGTTCGGCGCTGTTCAGGTTGGTTGAAATGTACTTACCTTTACGTGGGTGTGACGCTACCTGGGTGAGCTTCGCGATAGCTTCGCGGTGTGCTTCGAGGTCACGGTAGATGTCGAGTATGCGGTCGACGGCGGTCTGGTCGTTGCCACCGGCTACGACGCGATCGAAGAACAACGTGTCATAGAGGGCGGTGCCTTCTCGCAGAAATTCAGGGTTTGATACGTAGGTGACGTCGATGCCTTTCTCTTTGAACATGGATTCGACCCGTTCACCGGTCCGAACCGGTACGGTACTTTTCTGTACGTAAATACAGCCTGGCTGCATCAGGGCAGCGGCCTGTTCGGCGGCACCGAAGACGTAGGTAAGGTTGGAGCTGCCGTCAGGGTTGTCGGGTGTGCCGACGCAGGAGAAGACGACCGAGCTTTGAGGAACACTTTCGTCATAGGAGTCGGTCGGAATCAGGTTGCCGGCGTCGATAGCGGTCTTGATGACTATGTCGAGTCCTTCCTCGTAAAAGAAGGAACGGCCTGTCTTGATGACCTCCAGACGCCTTGGATTCGGTTCGATAACGTAAACTTTGTAGCCCGCATGGGCCAGCAGTGCGGCGGTCGTCAAGCCAACGTAGCCGGCGCCAAGAACGGTGAGAGTAGAAGGTTGCATGCACTCATTATACGGCACTACTTGAGACGATGGTATAATCGGAGAATGATTACCGTTATTATCGCAGGCGGATCGGGTACTCGCTTGTGGCCACTTTCAACTTCAAGCAACCCGAAGCAACTCTTGAAACTAACGAATGAGCTGACCATGGTGCAGAATACGTACGCACGAGTCAAGGGTATGTCCGAAGCCGTGTACGTCGTACCGGACATCTCACATGCCGATACCCTAAAAGCACAACTTCCAGAGTTAGGTGAGGATAATTTCGTAGTTGAGCCTGGGCGGCGGGGTACTGCAAGCTGTATCATTGCGGCGCTTGCTCATGTCGTGAAACGTCATGGTGAGGATGTGCCGATAGCTTTCGTGCATGCCGACCATCATATTCGTGACGTTGAAGGATTTCAGGAGTCATTTAAGGTGGCCTCTACTTATGCCGTTGAAGAGGCTAGGATTACTTTGATCGGTATCGAGCCTACCTATCCTGCGACCGGCTTCGGTTACATTGAAAAAGGAGAACCGATTCACGAAGGCCATCTGTGGAACGTTGACCAATTCAAGGAGAAGCCTGACTTTGAGACTGCGAAGTCGTTTGTAGCAAGTGGTAAATTCGTTTGGAACTGCGGCTATTTCGTAGGTACAGGCAAGAGTTTCCTTGATGAGTTCAAGCAACATAACCCTAAGCGGGTCGATGATTACGAAGCGCTGATGAACGCATCGACGCCGGAAGAATACAGTCAGGTGTACTTGGCCTGCGAGAATGACGCGATTGACTACGCACTGATGGAACGGACAAAAAACCTACAGGTTATACCCGCTTCCTTTGACTGGCGCGACGTTGGTAACTTTGCGGACGTGCACGAAGCAAATGAGTCTGACGAAGACGGCAACCATCTTCGTGGCCAGAACGTACATGCGGTTGAATTAGAGAATTCCTACATTCGCAATGAGGATGAGAGTAAGCACGTTGCGATCATTGGCCTCGACAACGTAGTGGTAGTAAACACGAAGGATGGCATCTTGGTTGCTCGTAAAGACCTAAGTCACAAAGTGGGCGATATCGCCAAGAAAATTCAGGCTTAGAGCTTTGAACTCTCATAATGGACTGGCCGCTGTAGACGGCCAGTTTTCATGCGGTAACTTCCAGTATAATGGAAAGAGACCTGACATTTACTAGACAAGGAGCGTCTCGAACTATGTGCGGAATCGTCGGCTATATCGGAACCAAACCAGCGCAGGATATCTTACTTGCAGGGTTGAAGCGGTTGGAATACCGCGGCTATGACTCGGCGGGCATCACGACGCTCGACACGGGCGGCGTACCGACTTTGCTTCGTGAAAAAGGCAAGGTGGCCGAACTGGTGAAACTTAGGGCCGAGCACGGCACGAAAGACACGGTAGGAATAGGCCACACTCGCTGGGCAACGCATGGCGTTCCAAGCGTAAAGAACGCTCACCCGCACGTGGTAGGTCGCATATCACTGGTGCACAACGGCATCATAGAGAATTACCAGGATTTGAAGCGCGTGCTCACGAAGCAAGGGTACGAGTTTAAGAGCGATACCGATACCGAAGTACTGACGGCTCTGATCGACTCGATTTACTCGGATGAGAGTAAGCCTACGCTGACTGCCGCGGTCGTCAGTTCCCTGCAGCTTGTAGTGGGTGCCTATGGCATCGCTGTCATCGCGCACGATGATCCGTCGACCATCGTCGTGGCTCGCAAAGGTAGCCCGCTGATCGTGGGGCTGGGTGATGATGAGACATTCATCGCGAGTGACGCCTCAGCTTTGATTGGTCATACCGACCAGGTGATCTACCTTGGTGATGGTGAAGTTGCGGAAGTGACTGCCGGCAATGTGCAACTCTATGATTTAGCCGCCAACTCACGCGAGCATACGGTAGAGAAGCTTGAGGCCGACATGCAGGCTATTCAGAAGAACGGTTACGATCATTTCCTTCTGAAAGAGATTCACGAACAGCCCGACACGCTCCGATCAACCCTCTCTGGCCGCGTGCAAACGGAAGAACTGACGGCCCATTTAGGCGGCATCAATATGAGCCCCGATGAGCTGCGGCATATCAAGAACGTCATCATCGTCGGCTGCGGCACGGCTAACTACGCCGGTCAGCTCGCCAGTTATTACATGGAGAACTTCCTGGATGATGTGAGCATACGGGTGGAAATCGCCTCGGAGCTACGCTACCGGTCATT
>CBFGLU010000031.1:0-7838 GCA_965649685.1 uncultured bacterium
ACGATTCGTCCGGGTGTGCCACAACGCTCGGTTGCTCGAGTTATAGAGAACGAGATTGCCATCGTTCTGCAGCACGAGACGGTTGGCCGAGGTACGATTCGTCCGGGTGTGCCACACAGCTCTTCCTGAAGGATTGTACAGTACTAAATTGCCGTCGGATTGAAGTATCAGCCTGTCTCCTGCACTTGAGTAAAGGACAGAATTTCTACTAAACATTTCGTTTCGTAGGAGGGAATTCTTAGGCGCCTGAGAATTCATCTGGATAGCCTTACTTACATTTAAGCGACCGTATCCGTAGGTATTTGTATAAGGCTTACCGCTCATGCCTGCGACTATCGTGCTGCTGTATTTCAGCTGGTTACGGATTGAACTTACCGTGGCGGATGGGTGCATCGCCTTCATTAACGCGGCGGCGCCGGCGACGTGCGGGGCGGCGAACGAAGTGCCATACGCCGCAGAATCATAACCGCTTGGCTCTGCCTTTGACGGCGCATTTACGGTTGGAACGGCGGCACCTGGTGCGACCAAATCTAACTCGGGGCCGTAGGAGGAGAAGCTGGCGCGGCTGTCGCTTGAAGTGGAAGCGCCGACGGCGATGGCTTTGGACGAGCGTGCAGGGTAGCAGACCGCACCTGTACCTTCATTGCCAGAGGCCGCGATGACGACGGCACCGGCCGCTTCGGCCCGGGCAAGCGCTCCGTCGACCAGTGAGTCGGTGATGGCGCAGTTGTCATCGATCGACATCGCGAGGCTAAGGTTGATGACATCGGCCCCGTTTTCCGTGGCATAGTCGATACCAGCCGCAATCTGTGAGGAGTTGCCGTAGCCGTACCCATCGAGCACACGAATCGGCATGATGCGGGCACCCCAATCAACGCCGGCGATCAAGGAAGCGTTATTCGAAGACGATGCAGCCACAGAAGCGACGGCCGTACCGTGTCCAAGCACGCAGGCGCCCCAACCGTAACCGCAGGCGCTGTCATAATGGTCTTTGTTCAGCTGTTCAGGATCGAGGTAATCATCGCAAGAATACGGCTGCGGATCGTTATCTTCGGTAATGAAGTTCGGAAAATCAGGATCGGCGTAGGTGTTAGGGTCGGCGTAGTTCGGACAAATCCCAGTGGAGCCGCGCCAGCCGCCCATGAAGTCCCAGCCGCGCCAGTCATCGATGAAACCGTTGGAGTCATCGTCAAGGTTATTACATTGTTTATCGAGTATAAGTCCTCGGCTGGTGCAGTTCGGTGCGCTGCCTTCTTGGGTGGTCAAGCCTTTTTCGCCCGTGTTATTCCATACCTTTGCAGCCGGCATATCCGTGTTGTTATAAGGACCATACGAGCCCCAGCTCTGACTGGATAATACCCCGGTGTCAATGACGGCGATGGTCACGGCGCTGCTGCCGGTCGAACTGTCCCAGGCCGCTGGCGCGCTGATCTTCGGCAGGTTCCACTGCTGTGCATAGTTGGTGTCATTCGGTATACGCGTCACACCGTAGCGCAGGTTAGGTACGATCTGACCGATGATGATGTTGTCTTGTTCTTTTGCCAGCTGTTTCAGGCGACCGTCGCTTAACGCGGCGTCGACCTCGATATAGGTCCGATCCCGACTGGCATCCACCTCATCGGCTATGGCAAGTCCTTTTTTATTGAGCGCCCGTTCTAGTTTTTCCGGCTCGTCGGTATGGATGACCACGCTGTCGAGTGACTTTACTTCCGCCGCCGCAGGGACGATAGGGGAAACCGGACCCTGAAGAGCCGATGCGAAAGTAGAAGCGCCCAGGGCAACCCCGACAACCAATAGCTTGGCTGTCATAACCGTGGTGATATGGGTGACGTGGTGGTGGATTGTCATGTTTGTTTTGTGGCGGTTTGTGGTTCGATTATAACATAAGAGGTATCAGGGTGAACACAATAATTAAAAAACCGATTCCTGACAGAACCGGTCGTTTAATTGGTGGGCGATAGAGGATTCGAACCTCTCACCTCCTCAACGTCAATGAGGCGCTCTAGCCAAATGAGCTAATCACCCGTAAAGCTTCCTTATTCTAACAAACAGGGGCGAGACTTGCAACGGATAGAGGAGAAGGAGTATAGTTTAATGGAATGATGACGCGGTCTAACCAGCTGCCGAGTTCAGCCTTATAGCGGTCGCGTTCAGGCTAACGAAAGAACGGGACAAGAGTACACGCCAAGGTGGAACCTCCGGTACGACCGGACCGAGGCACGCGGACACGGCACGATATGCCACTGACGCGTGTTTTTATTTTATAAGCGGCCCTTTGCCAGGGCGAGGAGAGCATGATGAACGATCAACAACTACACGCCATGCGGCACAGCCTGGCCCATATCACGGCCGCGGCGGTGAAACGGTTATGGCCAGACGCGAAGTTCGGCATCGGACCGGTGGTCGAGCATGGATTTTATTATGATATCGATCTCGGTGACACCAAGATCAGCGAGCAAAATTTTCCAAAGATTGAGAAGACTATGCGTCGTATCATCAGTGAGGCGCAAGAGTTCGAGCAGTTTACGAAGCCGATCGGTGAGGCAATCGACTGGGCGAAAGAAAGCGGCCAGCCATACAAAGAGGAACTGCTGAACGATCTGAAGCGTAGCGGCACGACCGTTGCCAAGGATCTGGATGCGGCAGAGCTGGGCACGATTGCCGAAGGTGACAGCGCGCTCGACCAAGTCGGGTTTTATAAGAATGGTGATTTCACCGACCTCTGTCGGGGTCCGCATGTAGCGAACACCAAGGACGTAGGGGCGTTCAAACTCTTACGTGTCGCGGGTGCGTATTGGCGCGGCAATGAGAAGAACGCCCAGATGCAGCGGTTGTACGGGGTAGCGTTCGCGACCCAAGAGGAGCTTGATGTCTATCTGGAACGACTTGAACAGGCTCGCCAACGTGATCACCGTAAGCTCGGCAAGGAACTGGAGCTGTATACCGTCAGTCCGCTCGTCGGTGCCGGTTTGCCGCTGTTCACACCCCGAGGAACGGTGTTGCGTGACATCGTGGCGCAGTATTCGAACCAACTGCGTCAGCAGCGGGGCTTTACCAAGGTGTGGACGCCGCACATCACCAAGCAGGATTTATATGAGACATCCGGCCACTGGGCCAAGTTCGGTGACGAGCTATTCTTGGTGACGAGTCAGGAAACGAGTGACAAGATGGCACTGAAGCCGATGAACTGCCCGCATCATACTCAGATCTACGCCTCAAAACCGCGTAGCTACCGTGATATGCCGGTTCGTTTTCTTGAGACGACGACCGATTACCGCGATGAGAAAACGGGCGAGCTAGGTGGACTGAACCGGGTTCGATCCCTGACGCAGGATGACAGCCATGTGTTCGCCCGACCGGATCAGATCAAGGACGAGATTGACGGCTTGCTCGCAAGCGCCCGTGAGCTGTACGGCTCACTTGGCATGGAGCTACGGGTGCGGTTAAGCTACCGAGATGATTCTGACGGCTATCTGGGGGAGCCGACCCTATGGGAATCTGCCCAAGCTCAGCTGAAGGAGGCGGTCATACAGAACGAGCTGGACTTCTTCGAACAGGACGGTGAAGCCGCCTTCTATGGGCCAAAGATCGACTTCATGGCGACAGATGCAATCGGTCGCGAGCACCAGGTGGCGACCGTACAGCTCGACTTCGTGCAGCCGGAACGCTTCGGGCTGGAGTATACCGACACTGACTCGAGTGCTAAGCGACCGGTCATGATTCACTGCGCCCTCCTCGGTAGTATCGAGCGCTTCCTGAGCGTCTTCATCGAACATACTGCCGGCTGGTTCCCACTATGGGCAGCACCGGAACAAGTTCGTATCCTGACCATCAACGACACCGTGCTGGACTATGTTGCGGAAATTGAAACTGTGCTTGCTGACACCGTGCTGATGAAACCGGTGAAATACAACGAACTACGTTTCACGCGGGATGATCGCAATGAGAGTCTTGGTAAGAAAATCCGTGAAGCGACAGCCTGGAAGATCCCGGTCCAGCTGATCGTCGGTAATCAGGACAAAGAAGCCCGTGAAGTGAGTGTACGCACGCAGGCCGGAGAAGAGAAAATTCCGCTGGCGAACCTCGCGGAGTATCTTACAACGTTGTAGGTGACCGCAATGAGTGACGCGGGCTTTCGTAATGAGATTGAACGGCTGATAGCCATGGTGCCGGCTGGTCGGGTGACGACCTACGGTGACTTGGCGGGGTTGGCTGGTCGGGCTAATGCCAGCCGCATCGTCGGTGGAATCGCCCACTACGGTGATCCGGCGCTGCCGTGGCATCGTTTGGTCAATCGTTTCGGGGGTTTGGCGAGTGGTTTTCATGGGGGTCGTGAGACCCAGGCTCAGTTGCTAGCGCAGGAAGGTGTGAGCTGCACTAACCATATCGTGGATAATTTTGAGGTACGACGATGGCGGCCCGCCAGCCACTGATCGCATTGGTCGGCCCGACGGCAAGTGGTAAAACCAGCGCAGCGCTGGTCTTGGCCGAACGTTGGAATGGGGAGATAATCTGTGCCGATTCACGTACCATCTATCGAGGAATGGATATCGGGACGGCCAAACCGACTCCGGAAGAGCAGGCGAGGGTACGCCACTGGGGACTTGATGTAGTCGAGCCCGACCAAGCGTTCAGCGTGGCCGACTTCAAGCGGTATGCGGAAGCGGCCATAGCTGATATCCGTCGGCGCGGCAAGGTACCGTTCCTTGTGGGCGGCACTGGCCTGTATGTCGACGCGGTCCTATATGATTTCTCTTTTGGGGCACCTCCGGATGACGGATGGCGGCAGACGCTGACAGATATGACATTAGCGGAGCTCCACTCGTATTGCGAGAAGAACAACGTGAGGTTACCGGAAAATGAAAAGAACAAACGCTATGTCATTCGTGCGATCGAACGTCAAAGCATAAGTAGCATCAGGAAATCGGAGTTACCACCGAATACTTTCATTGTTGGCATCACAACAAATATGAATACGCTACGTACGCGAATCGAGGCACGCACCGAACAACTGTTTGAGCATGACGTTGTGGCTGAGGCGACTATGTTGGGCAAAAAATATGGCTGGCAGCATGAGTCACTAACCGGAAATATCTATCCACTCGTTCATGCGTATCTGGAAGGAGCCATGACCATCAAAGAAGTTAAAGATAAATTCACAACGCTCGATTATCGTCTCGCTAAGCGACAGTTAACCTGGCTGCGCCGGAATCCGGACATCAGGTGGGCGCGATTATCAGAGGTAGAAGACTACGTTGAAACCCTATTCGCGACCGAATAAAATCTGTGCTACTATTGAAGCAAGAAAGTATTCGGGGTAGACGATGATTGACGCACTATTCGGTTCAAAGACTCGCATCAAATTGCTGCACCTTTTCCTGAACAATCCAGGGAAGGCCTTTTACGTGCGTGAGATCACACGTCTGATCGACGAGCAGATCAACTCGGTCCGTCGGGAACTTTCCAATATGTTGAACGTGGGCATTATCAAGAGCGACACGTCTGACAACAAGCTGTATTACGAAGTTGACCAGCGGTACGAGTACTACGTGCCGCTCCGAGCCATCTTTGGTGATGACGTCGATGCGGCGAGCGCATCGAAGACCCCTGCGCCGTCCACGCTTGATTGGCAGGCCCGGCTGGACGAAGTAGGCGGCATCCGGTTCGCGGCGATCGCCGGAGTGTTCGTGAACGGCTCGACCAGCACGGTCGACCTATTATTGGTCGGTAACCCAGCCCCAGCCAAGCTGAAGAGCTTCATCAAGACGCTTGAGAAGAAGGAAGGTCGCGAGTTGAACTACAGCGTGCTACCATATGATGAGTTCTACTACCGTTTGAGTATCCGAGATAAGTTCATCACCGAGTTGCTAAGCGGTAAGCATGTCATCGTGCGCGACGAGGAACAGATACTGACCAGGCAGAAATAGGAGAGAAGAATGTTTGACCTAGAATACAAAGGTGGTAATACCGTCGTCCTGACGACAAAGAAATCAAAGCTGATCACGGATCCGGCTCAGTCGGTCATTGGGCTGAAGGATATCGAACCAAAAGGCATGGTGGCATTGGCGACCGAGCCCCGCTTTGCCGTTCACTCTGACGAGGCTACCCTTGAAATCGAAGGCCCTGGTGAATACGAAGTCGCAGACTTTTCGATCCGTGGTGTCGCGGCACAACGTCATCTGGACAGCAGTGGTCACGGTTCGACCATCTACCGGATTGAGGTAGGTGACGTTAGAATCGCACTCATTGGTAACATCGACCCGAACCTATCTGATGAGCAACTGGAAGAGATCGGTGTCGTCGATATGGCGATCTTACCGGTCGGCGGCGGCGGATATACGCTTGATGCTACGGCAGCGGCTCATCTGGCCCGTGCGCTTGACGCAAAGGTTATCATACCGGTCCATTATGCCGATAAAGACCTATCATATGAGGTGGCCCAGGAAGACGTAGCCGTCTTCGAGAAGGAATTCGGTGGGGCGGTGGAGACGCTTGATAAGCTGAAGGTGAAATCATCTTCAAGCTTGCCGCAGGTCTCGACCATCTATAGGCTGGCCCGCTAATCCTGGCCTATCCGCCATATAAAAAACTCCGCTGAGATAGCGGAGTTTTTAACGGTAACGCGGACGCCTACTTGGCGGCTGGTTGCAACAGGCCCTTCTTCTTCAGCGTACGGATGGCGTGGGTCGAGAGGGTCATGGTAACCTTCTGGCCGTCTACCATGAAGGTCTTCTTCTGGAGGTTCGGCTTGAACACGCGCTTGGTGCGACGCAAAGAGAAGCTCACGTTGTGGCCGAATTGCTTGCCCTTACCGGTCAGTTCGCATTTAGCTGCCATTTCATTAGCTCCTTAACTTCTATTTGAAACTCGTACCATAGTACCGAATTTCGGCCTGTTCGTCAAGGTGTAGAACACGGTTCGGTAAGGTATACTGGAGGCAGTGGATATCACATATATCATTACCGTCTTGGTGGTCATCTTATTTTCGATGACGCTGCATGAGGCGATGCACGGTTTCGTGGCGTATTGGCTTGGGGATGACACGGCTCGCCTGGAAGGGCGGCTGACGCTTAACCCTATCAAACATATCGATCCGTTCTTGACGATCCTGCTTCCGCTTATGCTCGCCGTCATTGGCGCACCGGTGTTCGGTGGAGCCAAGCCGGTGCCGTTCAATCCAGCTCGACTTCGCTACGATGAATGGGGCGCCGCGCTGGTGGCGATAGCGGGTCCGCTGACCAACTTCCTGATCGCATTCCTCTTTTTCGCCAGCTTTGCCATCAGTGGCTTGTCGGCTGGAAGTTTTGCCGGAGAATTCCTGATGGTGGGCGTATGGGTGAATCTTGGTTTCTTCGTCTTCAACATGCTACCGATTCCACCATTGGACGGCTCGCGTGTGATGTACGCGCTGGCTCCCGACTTCGTTCGCCGGGGTATGGAAGCGATCGAACAGTTCGGCTTGATCTTCATCTTCGCGATCGTATTGTTGGCAAGCTCCGCGCTGGGGCTGTTCATGCAGGCGGCTGTCGGCGCAATTATCCGTTTGTTCGCCGCCTTGTTTGGCTTGGCCTGACAGGCCGGTGTATAATGGAAGTAGTCCCATCGATGTCATCGGGGGACGTGGCGTAATTGATTTTCTAACGTCATTTGATAGGGGATTCAAGCTCGTCTCACCGTGGTGAGATGCAGAAGAGAATACCCACCTTGCATCTACGCGGGGATATATCAAGCGCCACGTCTCCTCAGGATATCGGTGGGCCCTTCATATCTTCGGGGTGTGGCGCAGCTGGTAGCGCGCACGGCTGGGGGCCGTGAGGTCGCTGGTTCAAGTCCAGTCA
>CBFGLU010000032.1:0-6842 GCA_965649685.1 uncultured bacterium
AGGATGGCGATGACCACGATGACGATCAATAGCTCGACGATGGTAAAGCCGTTTGTAGATTGCCCACGCTTCATATGTACCCCCAGTATACCACCCTTGCTGAGGGAAATCGGAGGCTAGCGACGGTTTTCAGCCAGTCGCGTGTAAAGGAACCGACGCGCTTGCTCATCCGCCTGACTGGCTTTGTCCGGTGTACGGTTATACACCAGATCGCTCGCGGTAATGGAATGCGTGAAAAACTTCGTCAGCAGACGAAGACCCGTAGGGCTCTCAGGATCGATATTGGTACGCCTGTATTCTCCGCGATGATACGTGCGGGCCGTCAATCGCAGCTCACCGTCCCGTACGGCGACGAAGAACGGCTCATCCCCCACATCATCACCCGGTACTTCCACCATCTGCTCCACGCTGCCGCTTTGAAACTGCAGATCTCGAAAATGAAGATCAGCTTTCTTGCGGGCCGGATCGCGAGTCACGAACTGACTCACGGTCGTACCTAGTGAGTCGGTCTCTACCAGTGTACGATTCTCATACAGCCTCTTAAGGAGCGTGAACTCGTACAGGAATGCTTCCGTCGGGTTGTTCAGCAAGTCGGCTAAGAGCTCGCTGCGCATCCTCTGCAAGTCGGCAATCCTGTCGGCCTGCAGGTCCTGGTTCAGTTCGGCGTTCAACTCTAATAGCTGGATGATGCCATCGAAACGCGCATCGACCTCCGCCTGTGACAATTGTTCGGTTGACGGGACTGGCGCAAGTGATAGCTGTTCAATCATGTTTGTATCCGGTTATGGTTCTCTACTACCGGTATACGCCTCCTGTGAAGCGCTGTCAAGATGACAATGGCTGGCGCCGGGCTACTCGTCATCGGAATAGAGGTCGTCGAGACTGGAAATCAGCACTTCACGCGGCCTGGAACCGTCAGCGGCGCCAATGACGCCTTGCTCTTCCATCTCTTCGATGATGCGCGCGGCGCGTGCATAGCCGATGCGCAAACGGCGCTGCAACAGGCTGGTCGAGGCCTTACGGCTTTCAATGACGACGCGCAAGGCATCCTTGTACATATCGTCGCCACCTTCCCCGCCGGAGCCCATGTCCATTACCACGCCACCCTTACCGTTCAGCTGGACCGGCTGCGAAACGATCTCGTCGTTATACTGCGGTGCGCTCTGCATACGCAGGTGGTCGGTGATCTTGATGACCTCTTCGTCCATCACCCAGGCACCCTGGATACGCTTCGGTTTCGGCATGTCGGCCGTCTTCATCAACATGTCACCCTGGCCAAGTAGTTTCTCGGCACCGATCTGGTCGAGGATGGTACGACTGTCAACCTGCGAGGCGACCGTGAAGGCGATACGGGCCGGTACATTAGCCTTGATCAGACCGGTGATGACGTCGACGCTCGGGCGCTGGGTTGCCAGCACCAGATGGATACCGACGGCACGGGCTTTCTGCGCCAGACGTACGATAAGGGCTTCCACGTCCCGGGCAGCCACCATCATAAGATCGGCCAGCTCGTCGATGACGATGACGATGTATGGCATGGCGCCGTCTTCGACCCGCTGCTCATTACCCTCTTCATCCTGCACGGAAATCTTCTTGGCGCCGCGGGCGATCTTCTCGTTGTAGCTCTTGATGTCACGCAGCTTCTCATCAGCCAACAGCTTGTAACGGCGCTCCATCTCGTTGACGGCCCACTTCAGCGCGCTAATGGTCTTTTCCGGCTCGGTGATGACCGGAGTCAGTAGGTGCGGGATATCCTGGTACGGTGCCATTTCCACCTGTTTCGGGTCGACCAGGATCAGCTTCATCTCGCTCGGACTGTTACGGTACAGCAGGCTGGTCAGCAGCGTGTTGATCATGACCGACTTACCGGAACCGGTCTGACCGGCCACCAGCAGGTGCGGCATCTTGTTCAACTGGCCGACCACGGCGTCACCGGAAATATCCTTACCGATGGCGAAGCCAAGCGGTTCGCGATTACCGCCCCACTGCTTGCTTTCCAGGATACCGCGTAGGCGCACGTCGGCGGCACGGCGGTTCGGTACTTCGATACCGACGGCACGTTGGCCGGGAATCGGCGCTTCGATACGAAGGCTCTGCGCCGCTAGGTTCAAGGCGATGTTGGTCTCAAGCGCGGTGATGCGGGTAAGTTTCACGCCGCTCGGTGGTTTCAACGTATACTGAGTTACTTTCGGACCGATGTTGGCACCTTCCATCTCGACGTCGATTGAGAACTCACCCAAGGTCTCTTTGATGATTTGCGCGTTGTGTTGTACGTCACCGGCGTCGGCCGGACTCTGTTTCTTCTCGAGCAGCTCCAGCGAAGGGGCCTTCCAGTTCGGGTCACTCACGCTCACCAAGGCCGCTTTCTCTTCAGCTGCCTTGTCTTGGGTAACGCTGCCCTTCAGGCTGGACAGCTTGGATGATTTCTTGCTTTCAGACGGATCGAGCGTCGGCACGCCGGCGTTCAGCTTGAACTCGGCCGCGTTCTGACCTTTGATGTCCAGCTCGGCAGCCTTACGCATGACCTTGACGTTCTCCTTCTGCTCGCCTTCCTCGCTGCGTGTCTTGACGAGTTCCCATAGCCGCGAGAGCAATGCGAACGGTGACACCCGCAGGATGAACAATGTCGTCAGCAGGATCAGCAACACGTAGACGAAGATGGCAACGCCGCGGTCAAGCAGCGCCAGCATGCCGTCGTTAAGCATGCTGCCGAAGAAGCCACCTGTGTTCTTTTCCGGGGCGTCCATCAGACCGAACAGGCCGGCAAACCACAGCAGCAACGCTCCGGCAGCTAGCTCCATCACTACCGGCAGACGGTTGTCTTCGGCACGGAATATTTCAATCGCCACATAGACGAACAGCAGCGGCAACACATAGACCGCCCACCCGATGGTCGCGAGAGCAGCCGATTGTAGCCAATCTAAGATAGGTCCGCCGACCCCAAACCAGGCCACGACGAGCAGGATGGAGATGGCAATCAGGCCGACCGCGCCGACCTGGCTCCAGAAACCTGCCGGCAGCGTGTGCTGCGGAACCTGCTTTACCTGCTTCTTCTTGCTGGTACGTTTTTTCTTTTTAGCCATAACTGTTTTGTAGTATACAGTCTACCCTTTATAGCGTCGATATCTGTTACGTGCTTTATTGTAGCATAAATTGCAACGAAAAGCAAGCGGTATGTGCCGCTAGTACCCCTGATCGAGGTACTGTTCGATACGCCGCACGTCACGGGCGTCTTTCTCACGCCCGGTCTCAAGCTTAGTCAGCATGACCAGCTCGGGTCGCGCCACCCAGATGCCGGTCTCCTCATCCTGATCGCTCATACTGCCCAGTTCCGGCAGATAGATACGCCCCTTGCCTCTCCGGTTATAGCGATGCATCGAGAAATCCCAGCGGTGGACATCGAAGCGTAACGCCTCGTCACGCCGCGAGATGACGGTGCGCTCCTGACCATCTTCGGTGATACCTACCACCATGCGTACGGCTTGGAATCCAAGTTTCTGCTCCAGGTAGAGGTTGTTCTCGAGACTGGTTGCCATGTCGATATCCCCGTCCTTATGTTCAGGCCGGATGCCGCGGATGACTAAGGCAGCGCCGTGGTTAATAACGATCTCCTCCGGGTGCGGCATGCCGAGCCCGGAGACTTCGTCGATAAGTGATCTGTTGCGAAATTCGTTCATACTGAATGATGCGTAAAAGTATATTTTAGCACAAAATCAGCTTTTTAGCAATACTATGGATCTAGTAGCCGCGAGTATCTTGATGCGCCTTCGGCTGGGTCGCCTCGGTATCGGGCACTTGCTTCGGCGGGAACTTCTTTGGCACCGGACGCTTGAACGTCGCCTGAGCCTGAGGCGGTACCTGCTTTGGCTGGTTGCCTTGGGAGCGGTTCTGGTCTTGCGGCTTGCCTTGGCCACCACCGCCGATCTCGTTGATGACCGGAATGACGATTGGCGTACGCCGGGTCTGGTCGTACAGGATGTGGGTGATCTCGTCCTTGATCTCCTTCTTCATCTGTTCGACGTCGATTTTCTTGCCACTGAAACCACGGGCAATCTTCTGCTTCAGGTACTGACGGATGAGTCCCATCAGCTCTTCGCTGTCACGTAGGTAGATGAAGCCGCGCGAGATGATGTCGGGACTTGTCAGCAAACGACCAGTGCCGCGCTGAAGCGTCAGAACGACGACGAACATACCTTCGTTCGCCATGTGGATACGGTCTTTCAATACGACTTCCGACACGACCGCGCCGCTGTCGTCGTACATGGTACCGCCGACTGGGATACGGCCGGCCTTACGGGCACCGTTCGGAGTAAATTCCAGTACGTCACCCGAGTCACAGACGAAGATGTTTTCCTTCTTGATGCCGCATTCCTTCTCGGCTAGGCGGGCGTTGTGGACCAACATGTGGAACTCGCCGTGGATCGGCATATAGTACGTCGGGTTGAGGGCATTGATAAGTTTGACGTGGTCGTCGTAATAGCCGTGGCCGGAAAGGTGCAGCGGACCGATGCCGGTCAGGTGCGTCTTGCCGTTCTGCACGACTTCCGAGCCTTCACGCATCAGGCCGTCGACCGTACGGACGACGTACTTCTCGTTACCTGGAATGGCGTTCGAGCTGAAGATGACGACGTCGGAATTCTTGATCTTGATGTGCTTATGACTTCCAGAGGCCATCCGGTTCAGGACGGCGTTGAACTCACCCTGTGAACCGGTACAGATGATGGTCACCTTGCCATCGGGCAGCTTGACGATGTCTTCCATCTTCATGACGACATCTTTCGGCACCTTGATGGTACCGGCCCGCAGCGCGACTTCCATGTTCTGGATCATGCTGTAGCCGGCGAAGGCGACCTTGCGGTCGTGCTTCTTAGCTTCGTTCAGGATGACCTGCATACGGTGGATCTGGGATGAGAAACAGCTGATGATGAGCCGCGAGTTGACGTACTTGTCCATCGCCTGGCCCATGCTCTGCTGGATATCGAACTCACCGTGGGTGTGGGTGCCGTCGCTCTCGCAGTTGGTACTTTCGTTCATGAGCAGCAGAATGCCTTCTTTGGTAGCGATTTCGGTCAGACGCTCCAGGTCGAATTTCTTGCCGTCGACCGGGTCGTCTTCGAAACGCCAGTCACCGGTGTCGACCAAGACGCCGAGTGGCGTACGGACTACCACGGCCGTGGCGTCAGGGATGGAGTGGTTCACGCGGACAAGCTCGATACTGAAGTTGTCGCCCAACTGGACACGCTCGTGCAGCTCTGGGTTCAATTCATAGTATTCAGGCTGATAGCCGCTTGAGGCTTCTTCCATGGTTCGCTTCACCATGCCAAGCGTGAACTTACTGCCATACACCGGCGCTGGCAAACGGTGTGCGATATGGCGGTATGCACCGATGTGGTCGAGGTGACCATGCGTGAAGACCTGTCCACGGACCTTGTGCTTGTTGGCTTCAAGGTACGTGATATCAGGGGTGATGTAGTTGATGCCTGGGTAATCGCTGCCCGGGAACAGGAAGCCACAGTCGATGATGATGATGTCGTCTTCGTATTCGATGGCCATCATGTTCTTACCGATACCCATCTCGCCCAGGCCGCCGATCGGCATGACCTTCAGCTTCGGACCTTGGGTTTTCGGCTGTTTCTTCTGGTCGGCCAGGCTGAACTGGCGGCCTTCATAGCCGTTGTAGATGCTTTTGTTCACTGGCACATTGATGATGTGCTGGCTCGCGCGCAGATTGACGTCTTCCGACGTACGACGCTGCGCCCGGAACACCTCGCCGCGGCGGGTGCTGGTATTGTTCAGCACGGTGTTATCCGATTTACGTTTTTGTTGTTGGCTCGGCCGCTTGCTCATGTCATCAGCTTGCGGCTTTGAGAGTCGTCGTTGACCCATAGATGTGATTTCTCCTTTTAGTAAGAAAAGTTATGTGATTTCAAAAAACACGTTAGTACAAGATAAGGGTGCTTCAGTGAATCAGACTGAGATGAATCCCCTTCTGTAGTGCCTCTATCGTAACAGACCTACCTCTGTTTTGCAAGTGTTACAACGTTTCAAGCAATTTCGGTACACGCAGGAAATCGTCGATCAAGGTCTGCCGCAGGCCCCCGTTATACAGCGCCGCGGCCGGATGATAGAGCGGCACTATCAGCCACTCGTGCGGCGTACCGTCATGATAAGTGACCGCCTTACGTACGGCATGGCCGTGAATCTGGCTGATTTTGGCCTCTGGCAGGAAGAATTCCATGCTGTGCCGGCCCAACGTCACGATAGCTTTCGGATCGATGATTTCGAGTTGATGGGCCAGATAGGGCCAAAATGCCTCTTTTTCCTCTGGGAGTGGGTCGCGGTTGTTCGGCGGACGGTATTTGACGATGTTCGTGATGTAGACGTCGGACCGATCCAGACCGGCGGCGGCTAGCATCTCGTTCAGGAATTTACCGGCCGCACCGACGAACGGCAGACCTTGTTCGTCCTCGTTCTTTCCGGGTGCCTCGCCTATGAAGACGATGTCAGCATCCGGATTACCGTCACCCATCACCAGGTTAGTCGCGGTCTCGGCCAGATTCGGGCAGACATTCCTTTCCAGAATGTCTGCCCTGATCCGATCAAGCTCGGCTTGCTTATTCACAGGCCTACTTCGCGTCTTTAAGGCTCAAGGAGAGTCGGCCGCGTTCGTCGATGCCGGTCAGCTTGACCTTGACGACCTGGCCTTCCGACAGCACGTCGGTCACCTTCTCGACCCGCTTGTCGTCGAGCTGAGAGATGTGCACCATGCCGTCGATACCCGGCAGGATGTTGACGAAGGCACCGAAATCCTTGATGGAGACGACCGTACCTTCGTAAATACG
>CBFGLU010000033.1:0-6834 GCA_965649685.1 uncultured bacterium
CGTATCGTGCAGAAATCCCATCAGATACTTGCGGGAGCCCAGACCGTGATCTTGCCGATGAATCTCTTTCCAGACAGCGTAGTGATCGATCGCACCAAGGTAACCATCACGAAACGCACGTTCTTTTGGACGGCCAGCGTCATCAGCATCCGTATCGAGGATGTCTTGAACGTGGCCTGCTCGACGGGCCCGATTTTCGGTTCGCTCATCATCTCGAGTCGCGTCATGAACTCAACCGACCATTATGAGATTGATTATTTCTGGCGCAAGGATGCCATGTATCTGAAGCAGATTATCCAGGGCTACGTGATTGCACAGCACAATCGCATTGAAACATCCCACCTTGATCGCAAGGAGTTGGTAAACACGCTGCTAGAGCTAGGTAGTGATTCCGGCTTCTAGGCTCGCCTCTACATAAATTTGCTATACTAGCAATATATGAAATCACTCCAGCTTGATAAACCGCACGCAATCGTCATGGTCGGAATCCAGGGGAGCGGTAAGACATTCTTTGCTAGCAAATTTGCCGAGACGTTCAACGCCCCTTATATTGACCGTGACACCATCCTTACCTACGCAAATGACGAAACTTCCGGAGATAATCTGGTAGGTGTTATGCTCGAGGAGCTTCTTAAAACCCGTAAATCTGTCGTCGTCGAGGCTGATACCGCCACCCGAACCAGTCGCATGACCCTTGCCAAGCAACTTCGTGATGCCGGTTACGTGCCACTCTTCGTATGGGTGCAGGTAGATCAAGAGACGGCCAGGCAACGCAGCTTGAAGCAGGGACGTAGTAGCGAAGAGCATGACGCCGCTCTCAAACGTTTCACGCCGCCAACTTCGGCCGAACATGCATTGGTCATCAGCGGTAAGCACACCTATGCCACCCAGGCACGGATCGTACTGAAGAAACTTTCGGCTCCACGTGCAGCCGCTTCGCCCCGCCCGGCACCTGCCCGCGGCCAGATTATCATTCGTTAGCATCAGCCATCATGCCTATCATCGAAGACAAGGAATTCGGACGTATCACCGTACGACGTACCTCTCGTGGTACGGGTATGCGGGTAAGCGTGGCGCCGAACGGTACTCTTAGGGTTTCTACTCCCACTTACATCCCCTTATTCATGGTGAAACGCATGGTCGCAGGGTCACGCGATGAACTGCGGCGGTTGCGGCGGTCGCATCCCACACTGACACTTTCAAACGGCATGCCGGTAGGGAAAAGCCATCACCTTTTGGTGCGACACGGCAGCACGCTGTCACTCACCAGACAAGGTAGTCAGCTTTTCCTTAGCCTGCCTGATGATATGAGCCTCGCGGATGAACCGGTGATTGAGCTGGCACGTAAACACATCATTGAGGCCTTGCGGCGCGAAGCGAAGCACTACCTGCCGAGACGCCTGGAGTGGCTGGCCGAGCAGCACGGACATGAGTACGCCTCGGTACGATTCTCTCATGCGAGCGGACGATGGGGTAGCTGCAGCAGCAAAGGCGTCATCAGTCTGAACATCGCCCTGATGAACCTGCCGTATGAACTGATAGACTACGTGCTCGTACATGAATTGGCACACACGAAGCGACTTGATCATTCGAAATCGTTCTGGAGTGAAGTGGAAGCGATGGATGGAGAGTATAAAACGCATCGTACCCTGTTAAAAAATCATAGCCCATCGGTTTGAAAGGCTGCTATAATTGGCTCATATGAAAAAGGGTGGACACATCAACAGCCGTGTGGCTCAGACCGCACGTACCATCGGTTTGATCGCGCCCATCGCCTTGTTCCTTTACGGCTGGCTCATTCCAGCCGGTCATGTCAACAATCTTCATTTTCAAGGTGTGCCGCTCTTCCTTACCTTGATGGGAGCTTGGATAGGGGTAGCGTTATGGCGCTTCCTTTGGCCGACACGTACCTATAAGCAGCACCTTACCATCCTGATCCTGCATCATGCGTTCGCTTCGATCTACGTGCTGTTCATCGCCGGTTTCTCAGCGGCATTTATTTCCGGGTGGGCGTTACTTTGTCTGGTTTCATATCTCTACTTTGGCTTTTATGGTTTTACCATCAGCGCCGTCATGCTGGTCTTATTGACGGGTATAGATCTCGGATACTACGAATACGAATTCAGTGAAGCGCTCGGCAATTTCATCAATGTGCTGATGACGCTGCTGACCGCTTCGGCAGCCGTTGCCATTGCCATGGTTCGCGTTGACGAACGGCGGGCCATCGAACGAAGCCGCAAACGTGAACGTATAGAGCATGAGCGCATCGTCACCATCATCAATAACTTGGCGGATGCCGTCTTCGTAACTGACAAGTCGGGAGTCATCAGTATCTATAATGCGGCCGGTCTTGGCCTATTGGACACCAACGCGAGTATCGACGGCAAGCATCTTGATGAGGTCTTCACACTGGAGGACGCCGACGGTTCTTCGGTCAATCTCTTCCAGCGTATCAAAGAGGCCAAGGCCGTGACGACCGACGACTCGATGCGGCGCAAGACAGGCGATGACGTCATGCGACTGGAGTTTACCTACGCACCGATTCGAAGCAGTTTTACCACCGAGGGTCCATCGACGCAGCTTGAAGGATTCATCATCATCGCGCGAGACGTCACACGTCTGAAAAGTCTGGAAGAAGAACGAGATGAATTCATCAGCGTCGTCAGCCATGAGCTACGCACTCCGGTGACCGTCACCGAAGGCACCATCAGTAACGTCCAGCTCATGTTCGATAGGGGCGAGAGGGATACCGAGAAGATAAAGGACATATTGGAAGGTGCACATGACCAAGTGGTTTATCTGGCCAAGATGATAAACGACCTTAGCACGCTGTCCCGGGCCGAGCGTGGCGTGGCATCTGAAGTCGAGCTGATAGACGTAGCCGAGATGGCACACGACCTGTACAACGAATATTCACCCGAAGCGACCAAGCAGGGTCTGCATCTGAACCTGGACGTGGCCCCTAAAATCGGTCATGTCTCGACCAGTCGTCTTTACCTACATGAACTGCTGCAGAATTTCATTACCAACGCCATCAAATATACCCACGAGGGTAGCGTGACGATGAAGGTATCAAGAAGCAAGGACATCATTCATTTCTCGGTCAGCGATACCGGTATCGGGATCAGCAAAAGCGACCAGACGAAGATCTTCAACAAGTTTTATCGGTCGGAAGATTACCGTACGCGAGAGACGGGTGGCACCGGTCTTGGCCTGTACGTCGCCATGAAGCTTTCAAAGAAGCTCGGTACCCATATCGATCTGAAAAGCCGATTGAACCACGGCTCGACCTTCAGTTTCGAACTGCCTGCTCATACGGACGACAAATAACTATTCGCTGATGGTCAGATGAGAGCGGTTGTTCGGTCGTGAGCTGACAGGACGACCCTTCCAGCTGACGGTGCCCGTCGCATAGCGGATGATGCTTTGAAGAAGAAGCACTAGCTCCTGTGTGAGTACGTACGGAAAGGCGAGCAATCTGAAGATGATTCCGGTACGGGCACTGGTTCTCGCCGTGAATGATGCGTACGAGACGAAGGTGATCAATAGCAGACAACTGGCCCATATAATGATGGGCGTCATGTCCTCAGCTCCGAGCAGTATCGCTATCGGCGCCAGCAATAGCGCCAACGATAGCGTCGCAAGTGCGACGCGGCCTGGGGTGTGACCGGCGATCGGATAGTAAAGACGGGTAGCAGTCGCGACTTGGGAACGCCACCGTTTTTCAACCCCGACCCCTAGTTCCTTGGTGCCAATGAGGTAGTAATAATCCCGGCGTGCCTGCAGCTGACGGGCGATATGGGCTTCCGGGCGTACCGACCAGCCGTAATCCGGTAGACCACGCTCCAGCTCAAGCAGCGTTGGGCGCTTGATCATCCAAAGCGTACTTGCTGAAGGTGGCGTGTATTTGGTCGCCAGAACCAAGCTCCAGTAATATCTGAGTGAGCCGAAGATGGCACTCGCACGATAGCTGTCTTCACGGCGGGGCAATACCGAGACCATGGAGCGGCCGTTGACCTGCATCTGCGCCACCAGCTGACTGATCGTAGTCGTTCGCAAGGTGGTGTCCACGTCAAGAAACATCACGTAGTCGCCGCTGGCCTCAAGGGCGAGGGTCTGGTTGGCATGATTCTTACCCAGCCATCCTGCTGGTATATCACGTCCGGCAATGAAGCGAACACCGGCATGAGCGAATGACTTGATGATATGAGGAGTGTCGTCCTCGCTGGAGTCATCGAGTACAAGCACTTCAAGCTTCTCGTAGTCACTCTGCAAGACCCGCTCAAGACACTGCGACAATGCATGAACCTCGTTGCGCGCCGCGATGCAGACCGAAACGGTCGGCAGTGATGATGCATTCGGATCGGTCGTCTCTGGCCGGTAGGCGTATCTGTTCAGTCCCCAGGCCGTCCGTGTGGCCAATAAGCCTGTCGTTACGCTTGACGCTGCTAGGATGAGAGTCTCTACCATATGCAACCATTGTAGCACCTGCTCGGGCATCCTTGACCGCGTGGCCTCTGTACGGTACAGTAAGTATTGACAGTCTGCCTACGAGCAGACTTTTAAATTGGGAGAAACAAGAAGGTGGCGACAAAAAGCAGCAAAACCAAGGTGACACGGATTTCCGCGAGTGACTCGAGTGCTCCGAAGAAGACGAAGAAAACTTCACCGGTAGCCCGCTCATCGAAGGCGGCAGAGACACGGAAACCACGCAGCCTAGGCCCGCTAACGGGAATCCTGGCATACTTCAAAGGTGCCTGGACGGAGCTGCGTCAAGTCCATTGGCCAACGCGCAAAGCGACCTGGGGACTGACAGGAGCGGTACTCATCTTCTCGGCGTTCTTCGTGGTATTCATCACCGCGCTTGACGCAGGTTTCAAGTTCCTATTTGAACAGCTTCTGAAATAAGGTTAAGGAAAGAAGGAAATGGCAAAGAACCGATACGACTCAACACGGCAATGGTACGCCGTACACACCTACAGCGGCTACGAGGAAAAGGTGGGCGACAGCATCCGTCAGCGCATCAACGCCGTCGACATGGCCGATAAGATTTTCGACGTCATGGTGCCGAAGGAAAAGCAAATCGAAATCAAGAACGGCAAGCGTAAGGTCGTCGAAAAGAAGATCTTCCAAGGCTACGTACTGGTCGAGATGAAGCTGACCGACGAGACCTGGTACATCGTACGTAACACCCCGGGTGTAACCGGTTTCGTAGGTAGCGGCACCGAGCCGACTCCTGTCTCTGACAACGAAATCTCAAAGATCAAGAAGCGTATGGGCGTCGAGGATCCGAAGCACCACATCGACTTCGCGGTCGGCGAGGTCGTCTCTATCACGGACGGTCCGTTCAAGGGCTTCGACGGTGCTATCGCCGAGATCGACACCGCCAAGGGCAAGATCAAGGTCATGGTGAGCATGTTCGGCCGTGACACTCCTGTTGAGCTTGACGCACTGCAGGTAAAGAAGGTCTAGCATGTCCTTCGAACGTGTCTCGTTCCGTCAGGACGATTGGCAGACCGATCCATCCTCGTACGACAACATGTCTGAGCGAGAATTGATGGATCACCGGGCCAGTCTGCTGGCGGATCTGGACGCGGCGACTCTACGCCGGAGCGAGCACCAGCGTAAAATGGAAGAAGCCACCGAAGAAATCGAGACTACCCGTGCCGTCCTTCAGGCGCTACAAGAGGCACTCGAAGCCCGAAAGGATACCCGATGACAGCAGAGCGAATCCATTCCATCTATGAAGAGCTGCAAGGAACTTTATCTGAAACGACCGAACAGCTACCAGGCGATAGCCTTAGTCTCCATCTTGCCCAACGTGCCCGTGACGCCGACGCCCTGGCCGCCGGCACGCTTTCTTCGGAAGACGAAGCACGCATACTGGCCCGTCTCTCGGCCGACCACCTGCATGGCTACTAGACAATAGGGGTGAAGGCTGCTATAATTACCCCGTTACGCACTGCTAGCATGCTTCAAATTTATTAGCAGTAATCTATAAAGGAAATTTTAATGGCAAAACAAGTTATCGGTAACCTGAAACTGCGTATTCCTGCCGGTCGTGCGACCGCCGGTCCTCCGGTCGGATCCGTCCTCGGTCAGTGGGGTCTGAACATGATGGACTTCATCAACCCGTTCAACGACGCGACGAAAGACCTGATGGGCAAGGACGTGATCGTGCACGTAAAGGTATACGAAGACCGAACGTTCGACTGGAAGAGCCTTGGTCAGCCTGTCGATGACATGATCCGCGAGCGCGCAGGCATCAAGAAGGGCAGCGGCAAGCCGCACTCAGAGAAAGTCGGTAAGATTTCTCGTGCCCAGCTGGCCGAAATCGCCGAGATCAAGAAAGATCAGCTGAACGCCATCGACGAAGAGGGCCGAATCAAGGTCATTGCCGGTACCGCACGCTCAATGGGCGTCGAAGTCACCGAATAAATCGATCCTTCCCTACAAATACGACCCGCTGTAGGGTCGTATTTGTTTGGTCAAATATTTTTACTCTTGTTTCGAGAGTTCGTCGAGTAATCGCACCATATCGTTGACACTGGCAACTTGGTGGCGTGCCTTGGTGTCACCGGTTCCGACCTTGATGGTGTAGGCATCCTGTTCGAGCTGACGGAACATATCCTCATCGGTATAATCATCACCGGCACACAGTATGAAATCCGCTTGGAAGATCGCTTCCAACTCGCTGGCGGCGTACCCCTTGTTGATATCGGTCGGTTTGATCTCGATGATCTTATCGCCGCTATATACTCCTATGTCATCGTTCTCAAGGATATCCACCAACTCGCGCTTCATCTCACCGGCCCGTACATAGGCCAGTTCAGG
>CBFGLU010000034.1:0-6734 GCA_965649685.1 uncultured bacterium
ACGGCTGGCACCGACACCAACGAACATTTCAACGAATTCAGAACCGGAGATTGAGAAGAATGGCACGTTCGCCTCGCCGGCGACGGCCCGTGCGAGCATCGTCTTACCGGTACCAGGGTTACCGACCAGCAACACACCCTTCGGAATCTTGGCACCGAGTTGCTGGTACTTCTTCGGGTGCTTCAGGAAGTCGACGACTTCCTCCAGGTCCTGCTTGGCAGCATCGTTACCGGCGATGTCGGCGAAGACGACCCGCTCTTTATCAAGACCGTACAGCTTGGCCTTGCTCTTACCGAAACCGAGTGCCTGGTTGTTCTGACCCTGGGCCTGACGCATCATGAAGAAGAACAGCAGACCGATCAGTAGGACCGGCAGCAGGATACCGACCAGGCTCCAGATTGCATCACCGGTACCAGACGGTTCCTTCACACTCACCTCAACATCAGCATCTTTGTTCAGACCTTGCTCATAGATACTGGTACTACCTTCTTTACGGGTCTTTTCGGTCGGCTTGTCCTTCCCGATCGGCGTTACCTTCACTTCACTGCCGGTAATCTCAAGCTTGGCAATCTCACCCTTATTAGCACGCGACGTCACGCTGGTCAGCGAGACCTCCTTCAGGTTTTCAGTCGGACTGGTCAGCGCGATAATACCGAGCGTAGTGAAGACCAGCACAAACCAAAACAGGGTCAGCCTGAGGATATTGCTCATTCGTTTGTTAGGGGATGGTTTCTTGGCGGCCATAAGTGTGTTGTCGTTGTCCTTTCTTCGTGCAGCTGGATCAAAAGAGAATCTCTCTCTAAGAATAATTACTCCTATAAATAATAGCAGTTATAGGGAGCGATTGACAATGAACTCGCGCTGCGTGAAACGGACCGTGATGCCGCCGCCAGCCTCGAAGACGCTGCCCGCCCGAGCTGTCTTGATGGCAAGCATTGTCCGATCAAGCTGCGGACGGGTAAGTGACGAGCCCACCCGTAGCACTATCGCACGCAGTAATTCGCGCGCCGACATATCATCAAGCATGCCAAAGAAGTACCGGCTCTGCCCTGAGGATCCGGTCAGTAGCCGATCGGTTTCCGTTTCGATTCGCTTACGCAGCTCCATCTGGGTTTGCCGTAGTTCAGCCAGCTGGTGCTTCGTAGTGGCCTCAAGACGTAGCCGTCGACGCAGCTGATTCCGTAAATAATCGTCCTGAAGATTCGTCTCGTCCTCGACCCACTCAAGGCCGTGGGCAAGGGCATAGTCATAAAGTTCCGTCTTGGTGCTGGAAAGAAGCGGTCGTTCTATCTCAGAAGACCCGAGCACGGCCAATCCCCGCCAGCCGGTGCCACGATGCAGGTTGATCGCAACCGTTTCGACCAGGTCGTCCAGGTGATGTGCGGTCGTCAGCGTGGCGTCATGGTGAGCGGCGATTTGCTTCAGGAACAGGTAGCGGCGCTCTCGAGCCAATGCTTCACTCGCCGACCTACCCAGCTCTTCCCGCCCGGTCTCGAACGGCAGACCGTATCGGGCAGCTACCCCAGCCACGAAACGGGCGTCGGCATCCGATTCTGGCCGGATACCGTGATCGAAATGAGCCACCACCAGCTCATGGGTCCGTTGCCGCACCAACATATCGAGCAGTACCACCGAATCCACCCCGCCACTAACCGCGACGACGTATCGCATATTACAGACGACTACCCAGCCACACCGCCAGCCAGATCCCAAAGAACCCGCCCACCATGCCACCTAGCACGCTTAGAAGTAGGTCAGAGCTGCCAAACAGTACCGGAGCGTAGCCGCCGACAAAGCCGAAAAATGTCGCCGATAGTAAGACGGTGGATTTATTCATAGGATCGATTATATTCTACGGCGCGCAACCGGTAAAACCGGCGTTCGTCACATTGTTGGCCGACGTGTCGGTATGTACGCCGAATCCGGTGACGAACGGCAGCCTATACACCGCCAAGGTGTCTCGCGTACAGTTGCCGGCACCTTCACCTTCGTTTTCATCGATGAGATAGGGTCTGCCCCATGGATCTCGTAGATTACGCACATTGCTCCCGGATGCGTTCGATATCGTGTTCAACGCGTTGTTGTATGCGACGATGCACGTATCCGTAGCAGGTAAGGTAGCCAGGTCGGTTCCGCTAGGTTTGTTCCAACAGTTAGCACCGCTTGCGTTACTCCCGGTCACCCCGTTGAGGTTGCTGGAGTTATTCTGCCGGGCCATGTCGACCGCCTTCCTAAGCATGGTAAGGTCGGCTTTCATCTTGGATAGACGTGCCCGATCCTGGATACCGTTGAACGCCACGACGGTAATGGCCGCCAAAATGGCAATCACCACGATGACGATGAGGAGTTCGACGATGGTGAAGCCTTTTTGTTTTTGTGCCCACATAACTATCTAAATTGTATCATGGGTCACATGTAGCGTGTGCTGCCGAACGGAATCTTCTGCTTCAGGAACCGGCCGGTGCCCAGCGTGTCGGCCGAATGGATGGTGCGCACGCCGAAGCGCTGGTTGATACCATCGATCGCTTCGGTCACATGCCGCTCCCGAGCCAGCTCGTCACCAAAGAAGGTCAGCTGGGCATCCTCACTGGCCGGCGACAGCTCAAAGCAGGTAATACCGATCTCTTTCGGATCGCTTGGTGACGCAGCGAACAGTCGCTTCGCCTGCTGGTAGATCGCCTGGTCGGAACTGAACGGCAGGGGAGCGGTGGTGCGCGCACACCAATAACCCCGCTCGCGGCTTTTCGCATAGACGTAGACACCCCGGGCCTGGACGCCCTGCGAACGTAACTTGAACCCGACCGATTCGCATAGGTTATGAAGTCGCTGCAACACCTGCCCATGGTTCAGATCGAAGCGGTCCAACACGAACTGTCGCCCCGCTGACTTCATGGCAAAATCACGCTTGTCGACTTCCCACCCCCTTAACCTCTGATGCCACTGGCCGCCGACGATGCTACGAAAGACCACCCTTTCCAGTGTCACCGGATCGGCCTCTAGGAACTGTAGCGGCGTAAAGATGCCGACCCCGTTCAGCCGATGTTCCAACCGCCCGGCGATTCCCGTCAGATCGGTCAGCTCCAACGTTTCGAACACGTCGCGTAGATTCTCATGCGTGATGACATCCAGTCCGTTCGGCTTATGCAAGCTGGCCGCGGTCTTAGCGAGGAACCGATTGGTGGCGATACCGACGTTACAGTTCATGGCCGAACCTATTTCATCCCACAGCCGCCGCTTTATCTCCCAGCCAATCTCTACCAGATCACGTCCTTGCACCGCGGCCGTGGTTTCTGAAAAATCAATCACGCCCTCGTCAATGCTTTTCATGCGCACATGGGCCGAATAGTCGCTCATGATATTCATCAGCCTATGGTAGACGTAGCGGTATTTCGGCGGGTCGCTTTCAAGTCCGATCAACTCCGGGCACAATTTCTTGGCATCGCGTAGCTGCATACCCAACTTCACGCCCATGGCCTTGGCCTCATAGCTCGCCGTCACGATCATAGTATGCTCACTGCGCCGGTTGACGATGGCGACCGGTCGCCCTCGTAGCCGTGGCCGGGCCTGCTGCTCGACGGTAGCGAAGCAGCTGTTAAGATCGATGTGCATGATCAGCGGCCGGGCAGGGTTGATATCAGAACGCATGGTCAGCCTCCATCGTCAGGTGCCAGGTCAGGCGTTCAGCATCGAACTCCAAACGGTAGTCGGCCCCACCGTCAGTCACATCGAATATATGCACCATCCGCGTACCTTTCATGGTCGGGTGCCGCAAGCCCAGCTCCGTCACGTCGACTTCCCGGCCGCTCGCGCGCCGGAAGCGGACCGGTCGCGCCGGATGTGGTCCAGGTCCGAATGTCACCACCACGTCGACCCGCTCGTTCAAGAAAATTTCATCATCCATCGAATAGTTCTCCAAATTATCTTTAGAGAAACGGCTCATCTATATGGCTCGCCCGTCCCGTATGGCGGCCCGTTTCATTTGCCGCACATGGTCCGAAGACGATGGATATGAATTCACCCGGAGGGACGCTTCACCCTCGAAAAGAAGGTCAGTGTGTGTCGCGGAGAAGTACTTTCATTATACCAGGTCGACCCCTGCTTCCGCACGCCTATTCGACGACGATGGATGCCTTCATGTAAGGATGAGGCATGCAGTAGTAATCGTAGCGTCCGGCTTCCTTGAAGGTATAGCTGAAGCTCTCACCCTTGCCGAATAGTCCGCTATCAATCTTC
Organism: uncultured bacterium; assembly: GCA_965649685.1. GTDB lineage: Bacteria > Patescibacteriota > Saccharimonadia > Saccharimonadales > Saccharimonadaceae > UBA1020. The sequence continues at coordinate 4,234 of CBFGLU010000034.1, forward strand.
GCGGGAGCCGATTCGGCACTGGTGACGGTATGGGCGGTATCGTCCTGGTTCGTCCAGGTAATCGTGTCGCCAACCTTTATCTTCACGTCGACAGGCTCATAGGCAAAACCCTTAATAATGATCGTATCGACGGCCTTGCCGTCACTTTCATGCGAATGACTGTCGTCGTGAACGTGCGGACCCGCTGTCCGATCCATGCTGCCATCTGGGCTAGCTACCAGTACTATGCCACCAATCAGTCCCAGCACTACCACCAGTGCCGCGATGATCAGTGGAAGGTTCTTACCTGTCATATCAATGTCCTCCTTTGATGAAATCACAGGACAGGATCAGCTCCTGTCCTGTGATACTTATTTAACGGCCGGTGGCTAGAATTTCTCGGGGAACTGCTTCACGATGCCGGCGGCAAGCGTGGAGAACAGGCCTTCAAGGTGCTTCACGCTCATGTCGCGGTGACCGGTCGCCTGCGCGTAGTCGCCAGCAGCCTGCGCATCGATCATATCCGCCGTCATGTCGACATGTTCCTTCAGGCTGGAATACAGCACGTCTTCAGGAAGGTTTGGGTTGGCCTTGGCAAGATAGGCTGCCAACGGCTTGCTGTACTGGCTATCGATCGTCTGAAGCGCCTTCTGCTTGGCAGCTTCGTCACCCTTGCTCGATGCGACGGCATACGCCACGAACTGGCTCAGGTGCAGCTTCCACACGGTATCGAACGTCTTCTGAGCGTCCTCGCCGTATACGCTTCCAACCGCTGCGGCCAGATCTTCACCGTTCTTGATCAGATCGGCTTGGTCAGCCTCAGCACTCTTGCTACCCTGCAACGCCGACGAAACGGCGCCGTACGTCAGGTCCATGTGCTCGGTACCGAGCGACACCAACGTAGCACGAAGATCGGCCGACTTCGAATCGACCGCATCGACTGCATGTTCTTTCTGGTGCGCGGCCGAATTGCCGCCGTTCTTATCCATGCCAGCCACCGCATAGCCGACGCCACCACCAACAGCCAGGCCAAGGGCTAGGGCAATGATAGCTGCGACCGTTTTGTTTCCGTGAGATTCCATAATCCCTCCTTATTGAAATTGATTTGGTCGATGCTAAGTTTATAAAATTACTTTAGTTTACAAACTTAACTATTTACTATAGTATTATAAGTATGATGACTTCGTCAACAAATTCATTTTCCAAGGATATTTCCCAGATCACCACCTACCAATCTGGCATTGCTCAGTCGTCCGCCCATCGGGCCATCAACCGCATCGTATCCGACTATCTGCTGCAACACGATCTGACCGCGATGCAATGGTTCACCATCGGCTGTGTGTATGATGCCGGCGAACAAGGCATCCGCCTTTCCGATCTCACCCGTAAACTGTCGACTACTTTGCCGTACGTCACCAATACCATCACGCTACTGGAGTCAAAAGGTATGGTACGGAAAATCGCCCATGCCGGCGACAGTCGTATCAAGCTGGTTTCCATCACCACGAGCTATCTTCCTATGGTCGAAGAAATCGAAGCCGGTCTGCGCGACCACATGCGCCGCAATCTTTACGAAAACGATCATATTTCACGCGATGAGCTACAGGCGTACGTCTCTGTATTGTTCAAAATCGTTCAGCACACTAATCAGTAGCCGCTTTGATTTCAGACTCAGAGAGGCTTCGAGCTTCGATGCCGCAGCGCGTTAACAGCTCGGCTAGCGGCTCGGTCGGCAAGCCGACCACCGTATCGTAGCTGCCTTCGATATGACTAATCAGCGTTCCCATCAACACCTGAATCCCGTACCCGCCTGCCTTATCCATTGGATCACCCGTCGCCACATACTCGTTCACCAGCGTTTCGTCATAGGGGTTGAAGAAGACGCTGGTCGTGGCGGCATCCGTCAGGCGTATATTGTCGTTCACACAGACGACCGCCAGGCCGCTGATCACGAAGTTCTCGCGGCCTGAAAGCAGCTTCAGCATATCACGGGCGTCCTGTTCGTCCTTCGGCTTTTCCAGCTGTCGGCCATCGATCGACACGATGGTGTCCGAACCGATGACATAGGCATCCGGGTATTGTTCAGCCACAGCCAACGCCTTGCCAAGCGCCAGTTCTTTGGCGACCAGCTCCGGATCGCGGGTATCGTCGAGTTGTTCGTCGAAACCGCTTACCATGGCTTCGAATTGCACGCACATCGCCGCCAGTAGAGCACGACGGCGCGGTGATTGGCTGGCAAGGATGACCCGTTTCATTAGTAGCATTGTACCATTCACCCCTGGAAGAAACCGAAAACATCTGCTACAATCTACCAGCGTGGCAGCGTAGCTCAGTTGGTTAGAGCGTAGGACTCATAAGCCTAAGGTCACTGGTTCAATCCCAGTCGCTGCTACCAGAAGTATTCTCAGACGACTCCTTCCGAGTCGTCTTTTCGTTTGACTGTCCCCACTATTTTTCCTAGACTGATGATAGTTATGTGGGCACAAAAACAAAAAGGCTTCACCATCGTCGAACTCCTCATC
>CBFGLU010000035.1:0-6717 GCA_965649685.1 uncultured bacterium
CAGATCATTCTGGGACGCGGCTCGTTCACCGAGTCCTTCCCTCTTTTCGGCTATGACCTGACTGATTATGAAGTTCTGTTCGAGGAGAAGTTGGAACTGATGGCCGAGGTACTGAAAGAGAAGCCGGTCACCTGGAGCGGTTCGACCCGACCAGCATTGAAGGATGCGGATATCTTTCCGAAGACTGAAGCGGGCCGTATCCATACCTCGATCGGCGTGGGCGGTTCACCTCAGTCAGTCGTCCGTACCGCCAAGTATGGCTTCCCTCTGATGCTCGCGATAATTGGTGGTGCGCCCGATCGCTTCATACCTTACGTTCAGCTGTACCACGAGGCGGCTGAACAGTTCGGCACATCTTCTGAAGAAGTCGGCGTTCACTCGCCTGGCTTCATTGCCGAAACCGACAAGAAAGCGCGTGACACCGCCTGGCCTGCCTACAAGCTTTACCATGACCGCATTGGTCGGACCCGTGGCTGGCCACCGGTATCCCGTGAGCAGTTCGAGCACGAGATCGAGCATGGTTCGCTATATATCGGTTCACCAGAGACCGTAGCCAGGAAAGTTGCACGAACCATCAAGGTTTTGGGCGTTAACCGGTTCGACATGGTGTATGGTTTCGGACCGCTACCTGCCAGCGCACGCATCCGCATGGTTGAGCTGTATGGCAAGGAAGTGATTCCTCGGGTACGTGAGATCTTAAGTCAGACCGACGACAAGGCCGCTTAACCATGGCCGACCCGATTGCACGCATCGCCATATTGGGTGCCGGCAAACTAGGTGTCACGTTAGCCCAGCTTGCGCTGAAGGCCGGCTATGAAGTATACATAGCCGGATCGGGCGAGCCCGCCAAGATCGCGCTGAGCGTCAAGGTGCTTGCTCCAGGGGCTGAAGCTACAGATGCCAGGACGGCGATCGCCGCCAGCGATGTGGTCATTCTGGCCCTGCCGCTTGGAAAATACCGCGACATACCAGCCGACCTACTGAAAGACAAGTTGGTCATAGATTCGATGAATTATTGGTGGGAAGTCGACGGCGAGGATGATTCGCTCCGTAATCCGGCCTCATCAACGAGCGAATTGGTGCAGGATCATTTGTCGGCGGCGCGGGTAGTCAAGGCGTTGAGCCACATGGGCTACCATCACCTGCGTGATGAGGCGAAGCCAGCAGGCACGCCGGGTCGCAAGGCGATCGCGATCGCTGGAAATGATGAAGCCGACACACGACGCGTGGCGGAGCTTATCGATCGGATAGGATTCGACCCCTTGCCGATCGGCGCATTGTCTACCGGCAGGCAGTTAGAGCCCGGCTTCCCTGCGTTCGGTGCCAACGTCGGACACGAGTCGCTTCGGCAGATGATACGGTAATCGTTCGGTACACACGTTACATCAGCCAAGCCGTAGCCATGCCGGCTATTACACTACCGAGCGCAAATGATATGACAAGCAGCGCTACGGTCGCCAATAAGTTGTAGAGCGGCTTATGCGGATATTTCCGACCGAGGGGTCGAGTAAGCCTGGAGATAGCCAGAAAGATAACGATACCGACTGCGAACGCGATGACCCGCTCCATCAACGGGCTTGTCCTGCCAAGCATCTGTTTCGGCTGACTGACGGCCGGATCGCTAGGCAGGTATACGACCTCTACCATGCCACCTTCCGTCAATTTGTCCCACTGAGACTTCGGCATCTCAACATTTTCACGTGCCTGAGCGCGTGAGCGTCCGGTTTCATCTTCGTATGAAAACGTGTAATCGATTTCGTACATATGGTATCCGCCACCTCTGCCATTCGCCGTGTAGGTAGACTCGTGACGGGTCACATTCGCCGTGGCGTTCACGCCAGCGCTACGCAGATGGTACTTATCGGAAACATCGTCATAGAACGTCATGAGCAGGTAGCCTACGCCCAATACCGGTAATGCGACAAGGATGATAAAGATGATATACGTCGTGATCGGCTTCGTTTTAGCCTTCGCGGCAGAAGGTTTACGGAACGTACGTGTCATATCCCCTTAAGCTTATCACGAATAACAGAGTAAGAACTAGCTATGGCATAATAGATATGAATCACCGTAGCGAAAGGACTTACCTCTATATGAGCAGAACTGCCAAACTCACCTTTGCCGTCATCGCCGGAATCGGAATTCCTCTACTGCTAATAGGAGGTGGGCTTTTCGCCCTTTCGATGGTCGGCAAGAACATGGCGAAGAACAACGATGCTTCCAACCCTACCGCTGGGGCGGCCAAGGCCCGCGAGATCAATGCCTGTGAAGTAGTATCCGCGAGCCAGCTACAAGAAATTACCGGTCAGGCAGTAAAGATTGATCCGAGATATGGCGATGGCGTGCCAACGGTCAACATGACATATTCCAACAGTCGTTGCTACTTTGACGCGGTCGATGAAAATAGTTTCGTGAGCGTTTCGATCGGAATCGATACCGCGACCGAAGCCGATAAGGCTTACACGATTGAAAACTACGAGCGCACCAAAGCCTCCAACCAACCAGCTCCCGACTTCAGACCTATAAGCGGGCTTGGCGACGATGCGTTCAGCGCAGGCAGCAGCGTGTACTTGAAGAAGGACTTTGACACCATCAAGGTGCTTGTGACCGGTGACCCAGACGAAGGTAAGATGTCTGAAGAGGTCGCACGGTTGATAGTGAACGAGCTATATTAAATGACCGTGACATCGTTGACATAAGGCAATCCTTCATACCATGCAGCCATTCAATCTAGCAGCACTTCAAAAGCCACTGACCATCAGTGAAGCCTTGCAGGAACTACGCACCTACAGTGTAGTCTGGAAGATTGGTTTCTTCACGCTTCTTTTGGTTACGATCATTCCACTACTGGTCTTCGTGATATTTGCCGGTAGCGTACTGAACGATGGCGGGGCAATGGCATTACTTATAGTGCTTTCGGTGGGCGGACTTTACGGACTGTACGATCTATATCGCGAACTCAACGAAACTGCCGTGATGCGCCGGCTAGCCGCCATGAGCAACCTTGCGTTCCGACGTGACTTTTATCCGACCGACTACCCCGGCTTGCCGTTTCGTTCCGGCGTATACGTGCCTCGCGCGCTTCGCACTAATGAGCAACTGTTCCTAGAAACAGGCTACATACGGCTGACGCCCCGCGACCGACGCAGCAGCAGTGCCATCACGCTGACGTACGTAAGGGTAAAGCTACCCCGATCGCTACCCCAGTTCGTGCTGATGCGCAATAATGGCTTCAGTTACCTTCGAAACGCCCCGCTTGCAGGTGAGAAGCTGACGCTTGAAGGCAGGTTTGGTGATCATTTCACATTGCATGCACCGAAGGATTACGCGCAAGATGCCCTTTATATATTCACTCCCGACGTAATGGAAAGGTTCATGGACGTTGCCAGCGAGTTCGATTGCGAGATCGTGAATGACGAGATGTACTTCTACTCTAATAAGAAGATGAGCCTGACCAAGCCCGAGACCCTGCACGCCATCGTTGCCACGGTCAGCTACGTCTTACAGAAGTTCGATCGACAGACCGTTCGCTACCGTGATGATCACCAAGCCGAAGCCGGTCAAACGGGTCGACGAGACGTCATAGCAGTTCGGCGCAATCCGTTGACAATCGTATTCTTCATCGGTTACCTCATGCTGCTGATCGTCGGCTTGACGCTGCGGTATACCTAAGCGCCCGCCTGATTTCAAACCGCAGCGTGATTCGGGAGTTTAATATCCTCCGAAACTGTCTATCCGAATATCCCGAACATGTACGCCGTGATCGAGAAGTAGATGCTCATTACTTTCCACCATTCCGGGCGGACCTGAGATATAGAAGTTCTGATTCGGATTCTTTATCAATGAAATCAGTAGTTTTTCGCGCTTCTTGCGGTTGATTTCTTTGGTAGGGATGTAGTGCAGCTGCAGATTCGGCAATGCGGCATTCCATTCCTCTAGTTCATCTTTGAATAAGAAATGGTCGTTTTGATTCAAATAGATCAATGTGACATCGTTCTTCTGTTTGTTGTCGTACATCTCTTTTATCATGCTGCGGAACGGCGCGATGCCTACCCCGCCCGCTATGAGCACGCTCGATTGGTTCTTCTTCAGCTGGAAGCCGTAATCATTGCCATACTGCGAAATGAACAGTCGATCGCTCGTTCGTATGGCCTGCAGAGCTCGCTTGAATTCACTTATTCCTTCTCGGAAGGATACACGCAGGTTCTTTTCGGTCGGTGATGACGACAAGGAGTAGGTAATACCGCCCGATAATTTCCGGTCTTCGAATTGAATATCGATCCAGTCACCCGCTTCGAACACGAAATGAGCCGGACGCTCGAAGAATAAGCTCCAATATCCGGGTTGGTCCATTTCGATCTTGAGTGGGTTGAGCTGGATATGCTGATCTTTGGTAACCATCAGTTCATGATAACAAAAAGACTTCCTGGGAAGTCCTTTTTCGAAACGTCTTGGCTGGGGATGAGGGATGAACGCTTCGATGCCAGCGCTATCCTAGCGCCGACATCGGCTAACGATTGTGCAAATCATGGATTTGACAATCGTCGAACCCTGCCTCAAATCCTAAGTCTCAAGCACGAAAATAGCCGAGCAGATGCTCGACTTTTTTCGTGGCTGGGGATAGTGGATGTGTTCCAGGAAGAAAACCAGACTGAATTTATATCAACGATACAAATAACCTGTAGTATAGGCAACTACGATCTCGTTGATAGAAATGAGCACACTTATTACTGCGATGGCAATCGTCGCTATAAATAAACGTCTATCAAAGTAGATGTTTTTGATAATAGCCCGAGCAGCATGTGCCATAATTCCGAATACAATCACGTATATCGGAATGCCGATAAAGAAGCCAAATATGAAATGGGGACCTCCGAATAGGTTGCCGTGTAAGATATATACCCAGATGGTGTATAGGGATAATAGTGCTACAGCAATAAAAAAATAAGCATAGGTCGAATGAATTTTCGGCCTGTTCACTTTCCTTTTGCTCTTTGTCTTGAGAGAGTGTTTTTTGTAAACATTACAAGCAGTTCTACAACGACAATGAATGCTATAGCGACAAGCAATAAATACATAAGGATATAATAGCAAAAGACTTCCCGAAAGAAGTCTTTTTAGCATAAGCGTATTGGCTGGGGATGAGGGATTCGAACCCCCGATCACGGGACCAGAACCCGGTGCCTTACCACTTGGCCAATCCCCAATACGGTTATAGATTGTACAGTAAAAGTCCTCGTACCTCAAGGGGTACGAGCGGTTGCGTCGGCTACCGCCACGTAGCCGAAGCCGGCTGCCAGGATGAGGCTGAACAGAAGTGCCAGCAACCCGCCAGGTAGCGCGATGGTGTCACTGAAAAGAGCCGCATTGCCTGCATGGGCCGAAGTAAGCTGAGTGAAGACCCAGAACAGCATCACGATACTGCCGCAGCCCGCACATACCAGCCGCATCGCCAGACTGAGAGGCATCGCAAGAAGGTATGGGATGGTAAGCAGCTCCGCTAGCACCAGGCCGGCGGCTACCAGTTCGGTCAGCCTATGGTCATTGAACGGCAGCAGCAGGAGAAGAAACGATGAGAATGACTCATAGCCGAACAGTTGCGCCAACAGCATGAGGATAAGTAGCGAAGCCACTACGCGTGCGACATAGGTGGTACGGATACGCCTTGCGGGGCCTGTAGAAACGGAAACCGAGTGCATGACTCCATTATACGATGGCCGCCCGTATCTAAAACGTTGTTATTTTCAAAATTACGCTTGCGCTTTTATAAGTGCGCCTGTACAGTGATGTTCAGCGACGTTACAAAAACAAAAACTCCAAAACATTGTGTGACTGTTCGCTCTACGACATCCACCACAACACTGAAATCGCCCCTACTCGGGGCGTTTTAGTTTGATGCTGTTCTGCTGGCGCCACTTGGCGATTTCGCCATGATGCCCGCTGAGTAGCACATCGGGCACGCGCATACCACGAAACTCCTCAGGACGGGTATACTGTGGGAACTCAAGCGTTTCGCCATCGGCAAAACTTTCTATTGCAGCGCTCGACTCTCCGCCAAGCACGCCGGGCAGTAATCGCACGATACTGTCGACGATGGTCATGGCAGGCAGCTCGCCGCCTGTTAGAACATAGTCCCCGACACTTACCTGCTCATCTACGAGTGAGACGATGCGCTCGTCGTAGCCTTCATAACGGCCGCAGATGAAGATGTAACCAGTGTCTGAATCGGCATGAGCCTGCGCGGCAGCCTGATTCCAACGATCACCTCGCGGCGTCATGAGCAGTACTTTGGCGCTAGGATCGTTTGCTTTGGCTGCTTCGACCGCTGCGAATAACGGCTCAGGCTTCAGCAACATGCCGTCACCACCGCCATAAGGGGTGTCATCGACGGTACGACGTGGGCCAAGGCCGAAACTTCGAAGATCGATCGTGCTCAATTTCACGATGTCATCTTTCTGAGCCTTCCACATCATGGAATTCTCGAACACGCCCGTGAACATATCGGGAAACAACGTGATAACTTGAAACTTTTTCATCTGTACGATTTTCTCATTCATCTCTGTTTTCGTCCAGTCCGGCCCTTGACGCTTATGCTAAAATTAAAGCAATGGAATTCGAAGACAACCCCGCCGTCACGGACAAGGACCGTGCTCAGGCCGACGCGCCGCGCGTCAACCTGCAGCCGATTCACGGTGATGTCGAACTGAAAGAATCACC
>CBFGLU010000036.1:0-5077 GCA_965649685.1 uncultured bacterium
TCCAGCTGGATTAGCGTCTTCGTGATCGTGACCAGTTCATACTTCTGAAGCCGTTCATTATGCGACAAGCCCTGCAAGCTTGCCTTGAGCAGCATCGTCAACAGCTGCCAAGGCGTACGATATTCCGTCTCATACACTTCCATCAGCCCATCGTTCTTCTTCGCATCCGTCGCCAGCTTCACTATCTTCGACATACGGTTTACCGTGGCGAACACCAGGCTACTGAAGCGACGTACCACCTTCTCGTGCGTCAGATCGATATGCTTGAATTTCAGCAAATGGTAAAACACATGCCATTTCTCGTTGATGACGTTAAGCTTACGGACGGTCAGTTCACGTCCGACCTTGGGTGTCAGGCCGAAGCCGACATATGAATGTGCGTATCGCACCCATGCATCGCCGTCCACCTGCGAAGTGACTTTCAAGAGTTCTATCCGTTCGGTCTTTCCTTCGATGATCCGCCCGACCAGGTCATCAGAGCCGACGGCCGCGTGGTGATCATTGGCATTACCGGATGGCAGCACGGCCGTGGCGACATTCGTCGCTCCGGCCAGCATGACACCATTCACCACTTCGTTATAACCGCCATCACCGCTCGACGAAACCACCAAAACTCGCTCTTTGCCGCGTGCATACTGGCTGGCGATCTTCACGGCATGACCTGCGTAGTCGGTCTTACGTAGACGTACGCGTTGATTCGGCATCCGCCGCTTCAGTTCGTCGGCGAACGCTACGGCATTCTTCTTGCCATTACCAGTGCTATTGGGGTTATAAATGACGACAATCAGGTCGAACGCGTAGTGCATGCTTTCATTATACTGTTGATGTCTCGCCCTCCCAACTCAAATCATCGTGGCCGAAATGACCATAGCGGGCGGTCTGCTCATAGATAGGCCGCTTCAAGTCAAGGAATTTCGCGATACCTCGCGGTGACAGGTCATAACCCGTGACCTCTTCCTGTACTCCGTCTATACGAACGGTCGCTTCGAGCGGCTGATCATAACCGATTGCATAGGCCAGGTAGACGTAGACTTCGTTGGCACCGCGTGTCTTCAGGTAATCTATGGCGATGCGTCGTGCTGCGTAGGCTGCCGACCGGTCGACCTTGCTCGGATCCTTACCGCTGAATGCGCCTCCGCCAATCGGAATACGAGGCCCGTAGTTATCTACCACCAGCTTTCGGCCTGTCAGACCGGCATCGGCGTCGAAACCACCCACCTGCCAGTCGCCAGCCGGGTTAATGTGGAGCTGCACGTTATCGCCCGGCTGCGCCAGCGATTCCTGGTCAAGCCATGCCCGCACCCGTTCATCCAGTTCCGTCTGTGGCGCATGCTGGAAGCTCGCCACAATACTGACAACTTTACCGTCTCGCAACGTCACCTGTGTCTTACCGTCATATGGCCATCGTACATACAGGTATTGGTTCAGCCGTCGGGCCAACACATATTCCAACGGTAGCAGCTCGGGGGTCTCACTGGTGGCATAGCCTACCATGATGCCTTGGTCACCCGCACCACCTGTGTCGACGCCTTGGGCGATCTCGGCGCTTTGGGCAGCGATGCGTTCAACCACTTCCACGTCGCCAGCGATGCGTCGTACGATTTCCGCAACATTAATGCCGCTTGCCCGGCTTGTCACCTCACCGGTCACGAACACCTGACCATGACCGCCGGCCACATCGATCGCCACGCGCGCTTCCGGATCTTGCGCCAGGTGCGCGTCTAGTAGCGCGTCGGAAATCTGATCGCATAACTTGTCCGGGTGACCCGGCGATACGCTTTCAGCGGTTCGATAATTTGACATAAAAAATACTCCTTTCACGTATCTCTACCGACCCGGTGGACATGAAGGAGTTCCTGATAAGAAGTACATCTTTCCACGTGGGGCTAGAAGGGGCACCGTGTCCGCATGACCGTAGGGTCAGAGGCTGGTTGCCGGCAGGTCGTCGAGCTAGTTCTCTCGCTGCACTCTTGATACGTCAATTTATTAATGTATGCCCTTATTGTAGCAGCTCAACGCTTGCTGACGAAGTGACTTTCAGTCAAATAGAATCGCCATGGCATGTCGACCGCTTTCGAAATACCGATACGTGTCGTCGCCGTTACCTTGTCTTCGGCTAACGCCGGCTTCATTACTAACCGCATCGGCGATTCGGCCAGGTCATGACCGTTCATGCTGCGGTCGATTCCAAGTGCCTGACAAAGTTTCGCCGGTCCGTTCGTCAGTTCGATACCGCCTCTCGTTCGGCGACGCTCCATCACGTCGATACCTTCTACCGGCTCGGCCGCCCGTATCAGCACCCCCGCACCGAAACCTTCCGGTCCGCACACCACGTTACAACAGTAGTGCATGCCGTATGTGAAGTAGACATACAGATGTCCCGCCTCGCCGAACATCGTTGCCGCACGTTGCGTTCGTCCGTTATAGCTGTGACTGGCTGCATCGGTCTGATCGTAGGCTTCCGTTTCGACGATGCGCACTCTCACGTCGTTACCATCTATGTGACGCACGAACTCACAACCGATCAATCGTCGCGCCGCACGCACGGCGTCCAATGATGAAAGTATGGCGCGGTCATGTTCCGTCATCGTCTTCTCAGTATACCTTTAAATTGACTTTTTATGCTTTTTGTGGTAATATCACCTCACTGACTTACAGAGGTAAGTCGAACCTACACAAGAAAGCAGGTGAATCGTTTGACGCATAAATTGCGTGTAAAACGCGAGGAGTACGGCCTCACTATCTGTGACCTGTCCGTTCTGTCGGACATCTCGGTTGCGGCCATCAGCCGCATCGAAAGCGGTCACAACCCGTACAAGACCAACACTGGCGTCGCTTTCGCCCTGGCGAAGGCACTCGACTGTGAGGTCGGTGACCTGTTCGAACAAACCGAACTGTCACACCTGGGGCGTCCGCCCCACACCGGTAAGCCCCTGACGGTGGAGCAGCAATGCTTCCCTCGGGAAGTGGTGTGCCCTGGCTGTAATCTGCTCGTTCCATCCCACCAGGGGTGTGACGATTGCGGGCCGCAGCCTGTCCGCACCGCCGCGGCCGTGGCATAAGCCGCCCTATGGCGTAGCGGAGTCCTCCTTTTTACCAAGGGAGGCTCCGCCCGCCAGGGCGGCCGTTTTATTTTCCTGACCCTTAATTAGGCCTATAATAGAACCATGACAGAACGATCTAGTAAGGAAGAATTCAAAGTAAAAGGCGAAGACCTGCTTGGCAAGGTGAAGGAACTCATCCACCAAGGCAATGTCCGTCGCCTCATCATCAAAGATAAGGACAAGAAGACGCTCATCGAGATTCCGTTGACCGTCGGCGTGGTCGGTATTGTGCTCGCACCAGTACTTGCAGCCGTCGGCGCGATTGCCGCGCTCGTCACCGAATGCACCATCCTGGTTGAACGCACGGAGGAAAAGAAATGACCGATCGTTTAGAAGGTACGAAGCTAGCCAACTTTGAACCGATCAAGAAAGTTGAAAGCCTAGAGGTTATCGACCTGCAAGATGGCACCGGCGAAACCGTTCCTGAAGGCGCCCGTATCACGGCACACTACACCGGCGCGCTTTGCAAGGATGGCACTATCTTCCAAAGTAGCCACGATTTTGGCGAGCCGGTCACTTTCGGGCTCGACCAGGTCATAGCCGGCTGGACCCAGGGAGTCCCTGGTATGAAAGTCGGTGGTATTCGTCGACTTATCATTCCGTCTGAAATGGCGTACGGTTCCGTTCGAGCCGCCGCCAACATTCCACCGAATAGCGATCTGGTGTTTGACATAGAACTGGTGGCATTGGCCGGCTAATAATGCTCGCCATCCTGCTTCATTCGTCGAAGACTATGCGGGTAGCCGAACCCGCTTCACACCCATATCAGCGGCCGGCGCTTCTTGAGAAATCTGAAACCCTAGCGACGTATCTACGCGAGCTTTCAGCTTCGCAGCTCGCTTCGGCCATGCAGCTCTCACCCGTCATGGCCGAAAAAACACGTTCGCTGGTTGAAAGTTGGTCGGTCGACCCTGCGAACGCGCGGCCCGCGCTCGACGCGTTCTTAGGCGACATCTATAGCGGGCTTCAGGTGCAAACCTTCAGCGAAGATGACCGTCGTTACGCGAATGACCACCTGTTCATTTTGTCAGGCCTTTATGGCATCTTGCGGGCACTCGATTCGATTCATCCCTACCGTCTAGAAATGGGTTATCGCTTACCGGACGAACCATTCCGGAACCTCTACACGTTCTGGCAGACCGACCTAGCTGCACAGCTGCCGCCCAACGCCGATATCGTAAACCTTTCAGCCGTTGAATATACCAAGGCATTATTGCCCCACCTCCCCCACGTGAACGTCGTCACGCCGAAATTCCTAACCGTCAGCCCGAAAACCGGTGAACCCGTCTTCGTCACCGTCCATGCCAAGATCGCCCGCGGCGCGTTCGCCCGCTGGCTAATCCAACGACGTGTCGATGGCCTGTCCCACTTACACGAGTTCGACCAACTCGGCTATTCATTCGACCAATCCCGCAGCACGCCGGAACAGCCCGTCTTCGTCGCCTCGGAATTTAAAGGCCTTGGCCTTAGCGTACGGCTTAGCTAACCGGCAACGAACGAGCGCATACCGATACTGCCCATCTCGATCACATCGTTGAAGTAATTCAATTGTTCATCATCATCAAGCAGGGCCATGGCGGCAAGCATCGGTCGGTAATGATCGTCGGTCGGTACCGCCATTGAAGCGGCAGCAGAAAGCTTCCCCGGGTCGGCAAGCAGCTCCAGGTTGTGATTGCTCATGGCATCAGTGGCCAGCTCGTCAAACTCCTTGGCCCAAGAAAATGTGCCGTCATCGGCCCAGTTGATACGCCCAAGGTTGTGCACGATATTACCGCTACCAATAAAGATGACGCCCTTCTCACGGAGCGGCTTCAGCGTCCGGAACATCCGCACTAGTTCTTCGCGTGACATGCGTAAGTCGAAACTGATCTGTAGCACCGGCACTTTCGGTTCTGGTGCAAGATGCTTCAGTACCGACCATGTCCCGTGATCGAGCCCCCAGGTGCTATCAAGTTTCGCTTCGTAATCCAATA
>CBFGLU010000037.1:0-4825 GCA_965649685.1 uncultured bacterium
GTCGAGACGATCGATGAAGGAGCAGGGGTATGCTAAAGATGCAACGGGGCGATACTATTATCGAAGTGCTGCTGGCGGTCACTATCTTCAGTCTGGTAGCGGTCGGTGCCATGGTCATCATGAACCAGGGAACCAATGCTGCTCAGCGTGCGCTGGAAATCGCCCAGGTGCGCCAACAAATTGACGCACAGGCTGAAGCGCTTCGTGCTGCCCAGCAGGCGTACACCGTCGCCAGCAATCCGGCCGATCCTGATCTGACATGGAATCAGATCACCGATCCGGCCCCGACCGCACACTTCGATACCGATGCGTCTGTTACTGGCTGCCCGGAGAGTGAGACCGAGGATGTAGCGGGCAGTTTCGTCATGGATGCACGCAACGCCACAAAGGCGCCGATCGGTTGGTTCAACAGCATTAATGCTGATGATGCACCACCTTATGCCAAGATGGATTACGACAGCGGTACTCGTGCCCATGGCCTGTGGATCGAGCGTACGTTCGATGACGGAGGAAGCGCCCCAGATGCATACAACTTTACGATCCGTGCGTGCTGGTACGGCGCCGGACTCAGTAAACCCCTGACGATTGATACACTAGTGAGGCTATATGACCCATCGTAATCATTCCACTAACGCCGGTTTCACGCTCGTTGAGCTCATGCTGTCGATGGCGTTCATCGCCATCTTGCTACTTGCCATCGCATTATTGGTTATGCAGATCAGCTCCATCTACAACAAGGGCCTGACGTTGCGGGCGGTTAACGAAGCCGGCGCCGTCATCTCCGGAGACATCCAGCGTACCCTGAACACTTCCAACCCACGTGTCACCAAGCATATCTCTGACGACTCATTGAATCCGACCGGCGGCCGTCTGTGTGTCGGCAACGTCGTCTATGCATGGAACTTCGGTAAATATTTGAACGACAGTACCGTGCTCAATAAGGACGTCAACGGAGTGACTGATCTACGGCTCGTCAAGTTCACCAATTCTACCTCGACAGACTACTGCGCACCACAATCGGGCGTCTATCCGGTGCTGCCAGCGAACAAGACGGCCTTGCTGGCTGCCGGTGACAGTAACATCGCCCTGCATACGTTCACAATCAGTGATCAAGCCGTCAGCGGTGATGATTCCCAGCGCATATATCAGATCAACATGGTCATCGGTACGAACGAGGCTGGCGTTATCGCGGGGAACGGATGCCGCATGCCAGAGAGCCGAATCGATGATGAGTATTGTGCGGTCAACGAATTCACCTTTACAGCAAGGGCAGGAAACAGGTAAGAGGATATGAATATGCAATCACATAAACAACAGGGCGCCGTCTCGATCTTTATCGTCATCTTCACGGCGTTGCTCGTCACCATCGTCACGGCTGGCTTCATCCAGATCATGCTTCGTAACCAAGAGCAGGCAACCAACACCGACCTGTCGCAGAGTGCCTACGACTCGGCGTTGGCTGGCGTTGAGGATGCCAAGCGCGCCTTAGTCCGACTACGTGCATGTGAGGCCGATGCGGCTGATCCGTGTGAGAACACCTTGGTAAGTGCGCTCGATAGTCAGACCTGTGAAAGCCTTGGCCAGACCGGTGCCGGCGTGACGACATTCGACGACGGTGAGGTGCAAGTCGGTGATCAGACCCTGAACCAGGCCTATAGCTGTGTGAAAGTGCAACTTGATACCGATTCGGTTGAAGACGAACTGACCGGCGACGACGGCACGACCGTCGTGCCATTACGAGGTGTCAGCGGCTTCGATCGTATCCGTGTCTCGTGGTTCACGGCCGCCGATTTACCGTCGGGCGCGACCACACCGACTTTCTCGGTATTGCCGAATGATCTGTCGCCAGTGACCGACTGGCCCGACTCACAGCCAGGCGTCCTGCGCACCCAACTGATCCAATTCAGCCGCGGTAGCATCAACCTGTCGAGCTTCGATACGAAGAACACCCCTAACGCCAAGACGCGTTTCTTGTTCCCGAGCGAGGCACCAGCAGGGGCGACGACCGACAACTTCGGTGGTGATCAGCGTCGTAACGCACCGGCAGGCGCCGGCACGCCGCGCGACACCCGCTGTGAAGAGGATTTCGACACGACGGAGTACCTGTGTTCCATCACTATCACTCTGCCCGCCATGGCGAACCGCGAGGCCTATCTTCAGCTGGCGGCGTTTTACAACGATGCGCACTTTAAGATCGAACTGCTGAACGGTGCAAACGTGGTGCTGTTCGATAACGTGCAGCCGGTTGTTGACTCGACCGGCCGGGCGAGCGACTTGTTCCGACGCGTCAAAGCGCGGGTATCGGTCAGCGACGGCGGCAGTTCACTGCAGTTTCCAGATGCCGCATTGAATCTGCGCGGCAACCTGTGTAAAGACTTCTTCGTGACCGATGATACGGCCGACTACTCAGACGACACCAACGGTCTAAGCTGCGAACCGTAGTCCGTAGACTTAAGCTTACGTATCGCTATGGAAGCGCTCGTGCACGTCACGTAAGTGCTCGTCGGTCACATGGGTGTATACCTGCGTGGTCGATATGTTCGAATGACCCAGCATGCTCTGGACGCTGCGCAGGTCGGCGCCGTTCATCAATAGGTCGGTGGCGAAACTGTGCCGCATGGTATGGGGTGAGACATGTTTGGTGATACCGGCCAGGCGGGCGTACTTGTTGATCATACGCTGAATGCTGCGGGACGTCAGTCGGCGATAATCGCCCGCCTGACTCGCCACATTGTTGCGTGAGTAGCTAAGGAACAGGGGAGGGAGATTATCCAGACGGGCCGACAGATACTCATCGACGCGTTCGGCTGCCGCCTTCGAGATGAAGACCGGCCGGTCCTTCTGACCCTTACCGCGAACCATGAACTCACGGCGCTTCGTGTTGATATGCCCACGGTTCAGATTCACCAGCTCCGAGACACGCAGGCCGCTGGAAAAGAGCAATTCCAGGATGGCGCGGTCGCGTAAGCCCGCTTCGTCATCAAGTGGGACGCAATCCAGCAGGCGGGCAACCTCATCGAAATGCAGGAAGGTGACCTGTTTGCGACTTACCTTTGGTAGTTTGATCTTGTCAGCGCTCAGGCTTTCGATATTGCGGTCGGAGAGATATTTCAAGAAGCCGCGCAGGGCGATCAGGTGGTAGCTTTGGGTGATGGTCGAGAGACCATCGCCGTGTTCGTTCTCGTAGCGGTTCAGCCATAGGCGGTACTTGCGCACCGTTTCGGTGCTGATCTTCGCCACCAGGGTGTCGTCGGTAAACTCAACGAAACGCTCCAAATAGAGCTTGTAGTTCTCGGCCGTCTTAGCAGAGCGGCCGCCTTCGACTTCGAGTGACTCGACGTAGTCTAGGATGAGTTCCGAAACGTACATGCTTATATAGTACAATACTTACATGAATCTTCTCGAGGCGATCATCCTCGGTATCATCCAGGGTCTGACCGAATTCATTCCGGTCTCCTCCAGCGGTCACTTGGTAGTGGCACAGAACCTGATGAATGGTTCGGCCGACCATCTGTTCATCCAGGCGCTCGACTTCGGTACCACGCTGGCGCTTCTCATCTACTTCTTTCCGAAACTGGTCGATCTATTCAACCGGGTTTTCAAGCACCATGATTACCGCTTGGCGCGTAACATCATCATCACGGTGCTGCCGGCCGGGCTACTTGGCTTGGCGCTGGCCGATTTCATTCAGGGCAGCAAGGTGCTGCTTAGCCCGTTAGTGGTCGCTATCATGCTGGCAATGGTGGGCGTGCTGATGGTGGTCGTCGACAAGCTACCGAAGAAGTCTGCCCGTGAAACCGGCGCCGACCTTAGTCCGAAACGCGCATTGGTGGTAGGATTGGCGCAAAGCTTCGCTCTCATTCCAGGTGTGTCACGCTCTGGATCCACCATCGTCGCCAGCCGCATCATGGGTCTGAACGCTAAAGCTGCGGCCGAGTATAGCTTCATGGTGTCGATTCCTATCATGCTGGGACTGATTACTAAGCTGCTCATCAAACCGGCCGACCGCGCCTATATGGCTGCGAATCTCGACATGATCATCGTTGCCAACGTCGCCGCGTTCATCGCCGCACTGGCTGCCATCCATTTCTTGCTGACGTATCTTTCCAAGCATGGTTTGGCTCTGTTCGGTTGGTACCGCATCGCCTTGGCTACTGTCATCGTGGCCGTGCTTTTGATACAATAACAGAGATAAATAATTAGGAGTTCTTTTTACGTGAGCAACCATCTCGAACAAACCTTGGTACTATTTAAGCCTGACGCCTTGCAGCGTGGCCTGGTCGGTGATATCCTGACCCGTTTCGAACGTGTCGGTCTGCGCATCGTCGGCACCAAGATGCTGGCACCTGAGCGTAATCACTACGAGACCCACTACGAGGAGATCGGCAAGCTGAAGACCCGCGCCGGTGAGCAGATCTTCGACATCACGCTCGACATGATGAACTCAGGCCCGGTCATCGCCATGGTCTTCGAGGGCGTCGAAGCAGTCAGCCTGGTGCGTAAGCTGGTCGGCGGCACCGAGCCGAAGTCGGCTCAGCCTGGTACCATCCGCGGCGATTACAGTCACATGAGCTACGGCTACGCCGACGACAAGGGTAAGGGTATTCCGAACCTGATTCACGCGTCAGGCGATCCAGAAGAGGCGGTGAAGGAAATCAATCACTGGTTCTCAGATAGTGAGCTGTACGACTACGAAGCGCTGCACGAGAAGTTTACGCGATAAGCACTTATCTCATATAAATAGTCCGCCTTTCGGCGGGCTATTTATATTGGTACCCCGGGCAGGAGTCGAACCTGCAACCTTATCCTTAGGACGGATCTGCTC
>CBFGLU010000038.1:0-4572 GCA_965649685.1 uncultured bacterium
CATGTCCCGTGATCGAGCCCCCAGGTGCTATCAAGTTTCGCTTCGTAATCCAATAGTGCCTGTTGCAACTGTTCGGCGATACGCGGGTCGCCGCTCGCCTTATACTCAGCCCGGTACAGTTCATCCGGAAAGCCATAGAAATCGTAAATGATACGTTGGGTCGGCGCGTCGGTAATACGGGTGCCGTCTGTGAACCAATGCGCGCTCATCACCACGATGGCCTGTGCTGGCGGCAGATTCGTGCCCACCTTGCCCCATGTGCGGGTAATGTCGTTATCCAGAATGGCGTTCATCGGATTGCCGTGCCCAACGAACAGCACCGGCATGCGCGGGCTGGCCTTCAACGTGTGCGACAACCTATTCAGCCGATCCACCGAGCTACTCCAAGTGGGTCTTGGTGAACCGTTTGATCGAATCCAGCACTGGCAGAATTCCTTCGCCGCGCGGCGTCAGCAGGTAGCAAACCGATTGCTTATCAAGCGTCTCCACACGCCGCTCAATCACGCCAGCTTCTTCCAGCCCTTTCAGCCGTTTGGTCAATGTCGCCGGGTTTATGTCTGGCAACCGACGTTCCATTTCGCAAAATCGCACCTGCTCATTACCCATGGCGTCCACTATGCGCAGCGTCCAAAAATCACCCAGCAGCTTCATCGCCTGGTCGAAGACCGCAGGGTCCTTACATGTTTTGGTGGCTTCAAGGGTGGTTTTCATAAAATAGTCTCAAAAGTATTGCTATATTTATTATAGTACTTTATTATTGATAGTACTATATAAATAATAGCATTTTGGAGGACTTTTTTCAATGCCCAAGAATATCCAACTCATCATTGGCAGTACACGCCAGAACCGCCTTGCCAGCCAAGTCGCCGACTGGGTGAAGCAGTATGCCGAGAAGCACGAAGACCTGAACGTTGAAGTGGTCGACCTGCTCGAACAGGACCTACCTTTCTTCAACTCACCGGTCAGCCCGATGTACGCACCAGATGAGTCAGAAATCGGTAAGGCATGGGGTGAAAAGATCGCCGAAGCCGACGGCTTCATCTTCCTGACGGCCGAGTATAACCGCAGCATTCCTGCCAGCCTGAAGAATGCCATCGACTTCCTGTACGGCCAGTGGCTGAACAAACCGGCTGCGATCGTCAGCTATGGCTGGATCGACGGCGGTGTCGGCGCCAGCAAGCACCTGCACGACATCCTGTCATGGGTGAAGATGGACGTCGCCGAAGACCAGGTCCACCTGAAGCTCATGCCGGAAATCATGGGTGAAGACGGCAAGGTCGTAAACCCATCTGAAGCATTCGCCAACTACGAAGCCAGCCTTGATGCCGCGTTGAAGGAACTCGCCGCCCACGAAGCCGCCGAGCCCGTTGCCGCCTAACCCACACCACTACCTCCACACTTCAAAATCCCACGCACTCCACGGCGTGGGATTCTTACATGCTCACGAGTGGTACGAACATATAGCCGTGGTGGCTGCGCGTACGTATCGTGCCATCCGCTTTCTTATCCAGCACGATCACATCACGTTCTACCGGTATCACCATCCTTCCGCCGGGTGCTAGCTGATTCACCAGCATCTGCGGCAATTCGGTTGCCGCGGCGCTTACCAGAATACGATCGAACGGCGCCTTGGTCGGCAAACCGAACTCACTGTTCGCATCATGAAACGTCACATTGAACAGTTCCAGCTTTTCGCAGTTACGTAAACCGAAAAGCACTAGCTCCGGCACACGCTCCACTGCGTATATATGCCCCTGCTCACCTACCAAATAGGCCAGTAGCGCGGTTGTCCAACCGCTTCCCGACCCTACGTCCAGTACCTTCATGCCCGCCTGTACGTCCAACCACTCCAACATGTGTCGTACCGTGGTAGGCTGACTGTTCGTTTGTCCATGACCGATCGAGAGCGGTCGATCTTCCGCGGCATACTGCCGCATGTTCTCAGGTAGGAATTGCTCCCGAGGTACCGCATTAAATGCATCCGCTACCGACCGTTCCATACCTCAATGGTAGTCCGGTTTTCTGATAATCAGCTGAAAGCTTAGAACGTATCGTTAGGATCTAAGCTATCAAGAAGTTCATACGCTTCACGCAGACGTTCCGTCGTGAAAGTCGGATCGACGATGCTATAACGTAAGTTCTGAGCTTGTATGAAGCCAGGAATGTCGTCGACAGCTTTCGGGCCGATGAGTGCGCCCGTCTCGGTGTTGAACACCTTGGTATCTTCGGAATATGTCGCCGTCAGATCGGTTTCCTCAATCTTGTATTGCTTCATATGCACGATGGTCATGCCATTATCCAGCTCATCTTCGAGCCGCTGTATGATCGTCACCGCGTCATCGATCATCGATCCAGGCACCTCTACGCCGGAAAGTCCCGGAACATACACGCTCACATAACCTTCTTTACCATAAAGAAAGCGTGTTTCGTAGGCACCGAATCGGTCGACAGGCTGGCCCGAGAACGGTGCGATTTCACGCACCCGGGCTACAAATGCCCGCTTTTCATCGTCGGTTATTTCCTGCTCTGGACCTTGCGGTCCACTATAGCGTTCGTTCATAGTTATATTATAGCATATTTTATGCTATTTTACAATGTTTGGAAGAGTTTCACCCATTCGTCGATAGCGAGCTGCGAGGGAATCTTCTCGGGAGAAATGCCTGCCTTTACCCTAGGTGTGCTGGCAAAGAACTTCTGTTCGGCGAAGCAGCGCTCCACGAAGTCGCGATAGGCCGGTAAATCGCCAGCCGGCAGTAGCGGCTCTTCCCGTAGCTTTAGTTCCAGCAGCACCGTGTCGACGGCCGGCGGCGGAGTGAAATCGGTTTTGCGTAACGGCTTACGAATACGGGCACTGAAACGCGGCGCCAACTGTGCACCCAACTGTGCCGTGAAATGCTGATCGCTCGGCACCAGCTTACGGGCGAATTGTTTCTGCGTAATCAGGTACATCGTTTTCGGCGGCTTCTCGCTTTCGGTGAACTTGCGCACGATCGGTGCGCTTAACGAAAACGGGATATTGGCAAATATCTTATACGGGGCGTCAGGTTCGCTCACGTTCAGGATATCCTTTTCCAAGATCGTCACGTTGCCCGCGTGCGCCAGGTTCGTCTTCAGCTTCTTCAGCGTGCCCGGCTCAATCTCCACCGCTACCACTTCACGGCAGCGTCGTGCCAGCACGCTTGAGATCACACCGCTGCCTGCACCCAAGTCGTACACCAGATCGTTCTTGCGGATGTTCGAATGCCCCACCAATTCAGCCACCAGCCGGGGGCTGCGTAAGAAATGTTGAGCATGCGTATGTAATCTGGCCATCTCTTCTTATCATACTACGGCTATATGAATGTATACTGAAGGTATGGATAGCCTTAACCAGAATTCACTCGAAACTTTACTGCCTACTCCCGCCGAGCTTATTCCTCCGGAACTCATCACCGCTATCACGGTCGGCTTCATCGCTTTGAACGTTCTCGGTCTTTGTTTCATCATCCTGTACATCGTCGGATTGGTGCGTAAATGGAAGGTCGAATCGGCGGTGCTGCACATGCAGAAGGACCTAGCGGAAATCAAGCAGCAGCTTGCTCAGCCACACGACACGTCACCACCTCAGGTTGCCAACCAGCCTGTCGTCACACCTTCCGCTGACGAAAATCGTACGCCACCACAATCCTAGCCTACCGGCAAGCAAGCGGTGTATACTCAGAAGTACGACACACGTAGGCAAAGGAGGTAGATATGGCCTATATGCAGCAGGGTGGATTGAGTCTTACTATCAAACAAAATGGTGCAGCGCACCGATCGGTATGGGCAACCATCGCCGCTACGATCGCACTTCTCATACTGCTACCGTTCACGGCTTCGGCCGCCAGCCAGGGCAAAGGGTTCGATGCCTACGGCTACAACGACCAGGCCCGGGTATTCGTGGGTGACTGTCTTAACTGGTACCTAGGTAAGTACCCTACCGCCAGCCAAACGGCAGCGCAGAATTACTGCGGCGCATACGCTAACGACCAGGTCGTCATGAAGTGGAACAAGGCGTGGGATGCATGCGAAGCAACCGCTGGCCAAGATGATGCTTCCGCCTGTGCAGGCGCCTGGACCACCAACCACTGGAACGGCAACGTCGCCGACGGTAGCGGTGAGGTTTGGCACTACAAGATCATCTGGGTCGGTTCAGAGGGTGAAGACAGTTCTTACTGGCGTGAAGGCGGCTACTCCATTTGGGGTAACTACGAGGTGATTGCCGATCACGGAACCGCCGCAGGTGTACACAGCGTTCTTACCCACGCGACACCGAACGGTCTCGGCAACCGTTAGGCTGCACACGACAGCAATCTAGCCAATGGATACGCGGTACGCATGTGCCGCGTATTAGCTTGACTCTTGCTATCTACGGACTAATATTGTAAAATATCGACCGGTCGTTACCCCACCGGGTAGTGGCATCACAACACACCGTTTAGGAGGAACCGTGAACCCGGTTCTGGCATTTGACATCGTGATCCTGGCGCTCGTGCTGCTTGCAGCGGGGTACTGGATCTACAACAAGATCATGCTCGCTACCTCTCCCAGGTA
>CBFGLU010000039.1:0-4564 GCA_965649685.1 uncultured bacterium
ACGATATTCGGTTGGTTCACGATTCGGTAAGGCTAGTCACGTTTCAGCATGACAGTGAACGCTTCAGAGGGAATATCAACCTTGCCAAAGCGTTTCATCCGCTTCTTACCTTTGGCCTGCTTGGCGAGCACCTTCTTCTTGCGCGATACGTCACCGCCGTATAACCCGGTGGTCACATCTTTACGATAAGCGCTTAGGTCTTCACGTGCGATGAACTTACCGCCGATGGCAGCCTGCAAGGCTACTTGGAAATTCTGTCGCGGAATGACATCTTTCAGCTTCTTAACCGTATCACGGCCAAGGAACTGACTCTCAGAGCGGTGCGCCATCACGCTAAGGGCATCGATCATCTCGCCTGCCACATAAAAATCAACCCGCACCAGATCTTCAGGCCTATATTCGGATAATTCGTAATTGAAGCTGCCATAGCCGCTAGTAACGCTTTTCAGCTGGTCATAGAAATCAGTCAGTAGGTTGGCAAGCGGCGCTTCAAAGCTGACAAGCGCACGTTCATCGATGTAGCTCAGATTCTTTTGGCGACCTCGCTTTGAAACGATCAGCTGGATGACGGCGCCGATATAATCCTGCGGCACGACGATCTCACCGTTGATCCACGGTTCACGGATTTCTTTCACCTTGGTCACATTCGGCAAGTCAGCGGCCGATTTGATATCGAGCTCTTCACCGGTCGTCATACTGACCTGGTAATCGGTACTGGGGTTGGTTACCACCAGATCAAGGTTGTATTCACGCTCCAGCCGTTCACGGACGATATCCATATGGAGCAGTCCTAGGAAACCGATACGGACACCGAAACCAAGTACCGGTGAGTTCTCCGGTTCGAATTGTAGAGCTGAATCGCTCATAGCGAGCTTTTCGATCGCGTCTTTCAGCTCATTGTAATCCTCATTCGAGACAGGGAAGAAGCCGGCATAGACGAACGGCTTCACGTTCTGATAACCGGGCAAGGCCTTATCAGCATGCGCCCGCTTGACCGTTACCGTATCGCCCACTTTGGCCTCACGAGTGGTTTTAAGGTTGGTCACGATATAGCCGATTTCGCCTGTGCCAATCGACTCGGCTGGTGTCATGGTCGGACTAAGCGCACCGACCTCCAGAGCAAGCCCGTGTGCCCCGGTTGCGAGCATCTGAATGGTGTCCCCCTTCTTGATGGAGCCATCAACGGTCCGTGTATACAGGATGACTCCGCGATAATCATCATAGTAGCTGTCGAAAATAAGCGCACGCGACGGAGCGTCTGGTTGGCCGGTCGGGGGCTCGACACGGTCGATGATGGCATCTAGCACGGCAGGGACGCCTTCTCCGGTCTTGGCGCTGATCTTCAAGATGTCATCTTCATTGCAGCCTAGCAGGTTGATGACTTCGGCGCTGACACGCGGTACGTCAGCCGCTGGCAGGTCGACCTTATTCAGTACGGGGATGATCGTCAGGTCGGCAGCGAGTGCCAGATAGACATTGGCCAGCGTTTGCGCCTGGATACCTTGCGATGCGTCCACGACCAAGATGGCACCTTCACAGGCTTCAAGACTGCGGCTGACCTCATAACTGAAGTCGACGTGACCAGGTGTGTCGATCAGGTTCAGCTCATAGCCTGCATGCTGCATACGCACCGGTGCCAGCTTGATGGTAATGCCCTTTTCCCGTTCGAGCTCCATGCTGTCGAGCAGTTGGCTTTTCATGTCACGCTTTTGAACCGTCGCGGTCATTTCGAGCAAGCGATCGGCCAGCGTAGATTTGCCGTGATCGATGTGCGCGATGATACAGAAGTTGCGGATCTTTGATTGGTCCATAGTGTCAGAGGTAGATTATACCAGTTTTCGCCGTTATCCGCGAACGCCGCCAGAGACGACACGACGGACCCGAGCCACGATTGGCTCAGCCTCCCGTAATTTCAGCATACGCGAGAAGGCCACATAGGCCGCGAAACTGATCGTGGCGATCAGTACGAATTTCGGAAAGGTGAAGTAGAAACTACTCTCATCACCAGCGCGCAGCGGCATCAGCGTTACCAGCACGTAGCTGATGATGGCCATGAAGCCGGTCGCGCTGGCCATACGCCAGACCGCACCCCAGAACTCACGGTTCAAAATATTACCGAACCGCAGGTTCATGACAGCGAATAAGATGAGTACCTCCACGACAGCCATCGATGATTGAGCCAGGGCCAATCCGTAGGCGCCCATATCAAGGCTGCCCGTAAACCAAACGGCCAGAACGATATTGAGTCCGATCGAGAAGAACGAGATATACAGCGGCGTCTTGGTATCCTGCTGTGCATAGAAGGTTCGGGCAGCGATGTAATACACCGAACGGAACAGGATGGCGATGACCAATGCGCCAAGCAACTGCGCCATCAACCTGTCACCACCCGGCTGAATGAAGTTCACCAAATAACCACGGGTGAAGTACGTGATGAGTGCGACCGGCAGACTCAACCAGATGATGACACGTAGAACCGTACGCAGCTCAGACCGGAACAGGTCAGGTCGGCCTTCGCTCAGCCGTTCGGTCATCTTCGGAAAGGCGGCCGTCGAGATGGCCACGCCGATCAGGTTGATCGGTGCCATGTGCAGGGTGACGGCCTGGTTGTAGGCACGCACGGTTCCGGCAGCCATCCGTGAAGCCAGGTTCGTCTCGACGATTCCCACCAGGTAATCCATACCTTGGTCGAGTGATCGGGCCGGCAGCAGGCTAAGCACCTTGCGGAAACCTTTGTTCTTCCAATGGATCTTGAAGCGATAGTCGAAGCCTAATCCGACAAGGCCGATCGAGCTTATGACGAGCTGCATGATCGATCCCAGGACGACACCGAGCGCGACGCCCATGATACCGCCGTCGAACACCTGCCAGCCGAAGAGGTTGATTCCGTTGGTGAAGAAAACGATACCGATGATAATACCAATGTTATAAATGGTCGGCGCCAGCGCATAG
The DNA here is from genome assembly GCA_965649685.1 of uncultured bacterium. GTDB lineage: Bacteria > Patescibacteriota > Saccharimonadia > Saccharimonadales > Saccharimonadaceae > UBA1020. The sequence continues at coordinate 2,953 of CBFGLU010000039.1, forward strand.
AACGTGAATCGTCCCAGCGCCTGCTGAATGCTGGCGATGACCGTCGCGATGGCGAAGAGGAACGGGTTGATTGCGATCACGCGCATCATACTGACCGCCAGCGCCGTACCGGCCTCACTTAGGCCTGGAGCGATAACGAATCGGATGAGCGGCTCGGCGAAGATAATCATGAGGATGCTGGCCACCAGGGTTACCAGCGCCATCAGATTGATCATGCTAGTCGAAAGTTCCCATGCCGATTTCTTGTTACCGCCCGCTAGGCGCTGATTGAACACCGGAATGAAGGTGACGCTGAGCGCACCCGATACCAGGATGAAGTACATGAAATCCGGCACCAGGAAGGCGGCCGTGTAAGCGTCGAGCCCGATCGGATACGTTTCGTAGTAGTTACTGTTCAGCAGACGTTCGCGCAGAAAACCGAACAGCATGGAGGTAAGGGTCGAACCGGCAATCAGGATTGCGGCGAACTGGACGCTCAGTTTACGGTTGGCTCTGGCGACGACGCTTTGGACTCGGCCCATGTAGTTGGCTCAGCTTTCTATGCCGCGTGCAGCATGACTTCTTTCGGTAGTACGGTGTCTTTCAGCAGTTTCTCGACAACTTCTTCTTCAAGTGTCTCATCCTTCAGGAGCGCCGCAGCCAGTTTCTCTAGGCTAGCCATGTTCTGACGCAGGACCGCTTCAGCACGCTGGGCAGCTTCTTTGATGAGCAGCTCGACTTCGCGGTCGATAAGCTTGGCGGTGTCGTCGCTATAAGGACGTTCATGCGTGATCTTGTCGAACACCATGCCGCCATTATCCTCGTGGAAGACCTGGTCGCGCAAGTCTTTGCCCATACCTTGCTCGATCACCATGTCGCGTGCGATCTCGGTCGCTTTACGCAAGTCTGAACCGGCGCCGGTCGTGATACCGTCATCGCCGTATTTGATTTTCTCGGCGATACGACCACCCATGGCACGAGCCAGAATATCCTTGAACTCGAAGACGTTGGTGTAGCTCTTGTCTTCCGGCGGTAGGAACCAAGTGACACCGCCGGTACCGCCGCGAGGAATGATAGTGACCTTATGAACCGGATCACTGTCTGGCAACACGTGGCCGACAATGGCGTGACCAGCTTCGTGGTAAGCGGTCAGCTCCTTTTCCCTCTCATTCATCACCTTGGCCTTACGCTCCGGACCGATAGCAACCTTCTCAAACGCCTCCGTCAGGTCGGCGTTGGTAATAAACTTGGAGTTACGACGGGCGGCGATGATGGCCGCCTCGTTGGCGATGTTTGCCAGATCGGCACCGCTGGAGCCAGCGGTCTTGGCTGCTAGTTTATCAAGGTTCACGGATGAGTCGGTCGGCTTGTTCTTGAAATGAACGCTCAAGATCGCCTCTCGATCCTTACGCTCCGGCAACATGATGTTGGTGCGACGGTCAAAACGTCCTGGACGGAGCAATGCCGGGTCAAGCACGTCGGCGCGGTTGGTCGCCGCCAGTACGATCACGTTCGTGCCGGTCTCGAACCCATCCATCTCGACGAGGATTTGGTTCAAGGTCTGTTCGCGCTCATCGTGACCGCCACCCATGCCGGAGCCACGCTTACGACCGACGGCATCAATCTCGTCGAT
>CBFGLU010000040.1:0-4315 GCA_965649685.1 uncultured bacterium
ACCAAAACCTGGTGCCTTACCACTTGGCCACGCCCCAATGCGCAGTAGCCATTGTATCATATCTACCCTTTGGGTGGCATGAAGACACCGCCCAGTGGGTATGGGCGGTGCGGGTGTTACAAGCGAGGGTAGAAAAAGGTACGATTTATGAGATGCTGACCAACTTCAGCTGTTTCGTGCCCATGCTACTGCCCCACTTGATCGTTTCTTCAATGGTACGCCCTAGAAGCGTCTTGCCAAGCGGGCTGCTGGCGGATATGCGTCCGTCGCTCGGATCTGCTTCGATGCTGTCGACCAGCTGGTAGCGGAAAATGCGCCCGTTCGTATCGATAAGTTCCACGACCGAACCGAGTGCCACGCGAATGGCGTCACGCTTGCGGGGAAACACTTTGGCGCTGTGAAGGTAGGATTGCTTATCAGCCAGCTGGCTTTCCACGACTTCCAGCTCGGCGAGCTTTTCCACACGGGCCAACCGCTGGTCGTGCCCGTCGGTCTTATCCAGTTCGCGAAGTTCCTTGATGATCTGCTGTTGTTTGCGCTCTAACTTGGCAACGGCTTTCTTCAGTTCTTTCATGCCCTTTTTACTCAGTAGGATGGTATTTTGAATGGTTTGCATATCTCTGTTCCTCCTGTTCCGTTTTCCAGGTGTATAACACCTTGTGGCTTCTACTATATGCCGCGAACCTGAAAGGAAACTGAAAATTTGAAAAACGTCAACGATTTTTACGAAGCTGAGGAAGCGCCACGGCGAAACGGGTTATTTCACCAGGGGTGCTGTGGGCCGTAATAGTGCCGTCATGTAGTTCGACGATCTTCTTGGCAAGCGATAATCCCAAGCCGTATCCCCTTTTATTTCGGGCCGAACGCGACTTATCGGCCCGGTAGAAACGATCGAATACGTGAGGAAGCTCGGTCGGACTGATGCCTGCTCCGGCGTTGCTTATCATGAGCTTGCAGGTGCGGCCGTTGGTAGTCAGGTCAACATGAACCTGAGACGAGGTCGGGCTGTACTTCAGCGCATTGTCGAGCAGGATACGAAGCAAGTCTTCTATCATCGGTCGGTTCCCTTCAACTACGATGTGTCGATCGGGGAATGTCATCCGTACGCGATCGGGCTTGGTGTCAAAACTGCGCACTGCATCGCGGACCAACTCTGGCATATCGATCCGGTCGCTCCGTTCTATCTTGCCGTATTCCAGTCGTGACAAGTTAAGCAACGCCGATGAAAGTGCCGTCAGTTTATCGACCTCTTCAAGATTGCTCTCAAGCAGGTCCTTCATTTCCGTCTTCTTGACCTTGTCGTCCCGAAGCAGCACCTGTATCTCGGATTTCATGACCGCGAGCGGCGTACGAAGTTCATGGCTGGCATCGCTAGTGAAACGTGATTGGGCCTCGTGCGCCTCCTCGAGCGGCAGGAGAGTCCGTCGAGCTAGTACATAGGCACCGATACCGCCCATGCCGGCGACGGCCAGGTTCATATATAGCAAGCCGAAGAAAATATTGGTGCGCGCCTCCTTGGTCTGCGTCATGCGTACGTCGTTCAGGGTGAGCGGCCCGGGCACGACGATGGTGTCGCTGCTACCCTCTATCCGTATTTGCAGACGTTCAAGCCGGCTCGATATCTCGCGTGTCGATAGTTCAAAGATGATGACGCTGAATATGAGACTGGTAACGACGAGAATGAGCAAGTACGAGGCGGTCAGTCGAAGTGTGGCAGACTTGAAGGTGCGTTTCATTTCTTGTCGTCCTCGATCTTATAGCCGAACCCGCGGACCGTCTTGATGAGCCGTCGGCCGAACGGCTTATCGATCTTTGCGCGTAGATATTTGATGTAGACCTCGATGGTGTTGGGCAGGATGTCGGCGTCGTAATCCCATACATGTTGCATGATGGAATCTTTTGAGAGCGGTCGGTTCTTATTGCGAAGCAGGTATTCCAGCAAGCCGAACTCTCTGGAGGTCAGCCTGATTTCCTTGTTGCCGCGTTTCACGCTACGCCTGGAGGTGTCCAGCGCCAGGTCTTCGGCTGCCAACACGGTCGGTTGCTGCTGGTCGGGACGACGTAAAAGGGCCCGTACCCGGGCAAGCAGCTCTTCGAGGGCGAAGGGCTTTACTAGATAATCGTCTGCTCCGCTGTCGAGTCCGGTCGTCTTGTCGTGGGTTGTTCCTAACGCGGTGAGGAGCAACACTGGTGTGTGGATGGATTTCTCACGAAGGGCCTTCACGATGGCCACTCCGTCATGACCGCCGGGCAGCATACGGTCTATTATCATGACGTCGTACGGTTCGGTCGTCGCCATGGCATATCCGTCGTCGCCGTCGTAGGACACGTCCACGGCATAGTGCTCCTGCTCCAGCGCCTTCTTTAGCGCCCGGGCAATCTTGTGTTCATCTTCGATGACCAATATGCGCATATCTATATAAGATTATACGCCGAAACTGAGGAGAAGCTGAGAAATCTATGAAGCGTACTTGGTAGACCAGGTGTGCATGTCGATGAGTATCGGCATGAGGTCACGTCCTTTTTCGGTCAGCTCATATTCGCAACGTGAGGGCGAAGTCGGTCGTTTGACGATGATGCCGGTTTGTTCCAGTTTGACCAGCCGTGCCGATAAGGTGCGCGGGTTGATCTCTCCTGTCAGGTCTTGTAGTTGGCAGAAACGGACGGCAGGTTCGGAAGCGAAGAACCGTAGCAAACGAGGCGTCCATTTGTCACCAAGGATGTCTGTTGCGGCGTCGACCGATCCAATTACGTTCTGCATGGTACTTAAAACTATACATTGTCTAGCGTGGTTCGTCAAAGTTCGGACACTCACGTATACTAGATGCATGCGTCATCTGCTGCATGCCTTCGACCGCAACGTCACCGCGGGAATGGTAAATCTGTTCGGCCCGAACTTACGGCCGTTTTTCGAATTCATTACCATGCTGGGTGACCCGATCACCATATTCCTCATCGCCGGCTCCATTGGCGTATATTCCTACGTGCAATCGAACATGAAGCTGTTCCTAGCCGCCTGCGCGATTCCTTTGACCCTTATGATCGGTACGCTGCTGAAGTTGTTGTTCGAACGGGCCCGGCCGCTGACTGATTACGCGATGGGCATGAAGTTGCAGACCTATAGTTTTCCAAGCGGACACTCTAGCGGTTCGATGATTACCTTCGGTTTACTGGCGTACCTCGCTTTCATGAAACTGCCTGCCCCGTGGAACGTACCGGTCGCGTGCGCGTTGCTGGTGCTGCCGATACTCATCGGTATCTCACGGGTGTACTTAGGTGCGCATTTTCCGAGCGATGTCATTGCCGGCTGGCTGCTGGGAGGAATCGTTCTCGTGGTGGTCATCTTCGTACTGAAGCCACTCTCGTAGTAGCTCCCTGTCATTATTCATGTATAATCACGGTATGAAAGTAACTATCGATGCATCTACGAACACGCTCATCAGATTCTGGCTGGTTCCACTCGGTCTGTTAATCGCCGGTATGGCGATTTACAGTGCCCGCACCGCCCTCATCATCCTAGGCACCGCCTTGTTCCTTGCGCTGGCATTGAACGGTCCCGTAAGCAAGCTCGCACGTCACCTGCCTGGACGTAGTCGCGCCATCAGCACGGCGATCGCGTTCGTCGTGGTAGTGGTGTTCCTCGGTGCGTTCCTCTTCCTTGCCGTGCCGCCAATCGTGCAGCAGACTGCCAAGTTCGTGCAGACCGTGCCTGTGCTGGTCGAATCGGCTCGTGATGAGTGGGACGGCCTGAACCACCTCATCTCAGAGTATAATCTGCAGCCTCAGGTCGATCGTGCCGCCCTGTCGCTACAGGAAAACTCATCACGATGGGCCTCAAGCGTCGGTGCGAACATCATCAGCGGTATCGGATCGGTATTCTCTGTCATCACCGCCACGATCCTTATATTGGTATTGTCGTTCCTGATGCTGATAGAAGGTCCTACCACCATGCGTAAGATCTGGTCGCTTTACGACGACCAAGACCGTATGGAATACCACCGCAGCATCGTACAGCGCATGCACGCCGTGGTATCGGGTTACGTGACCGGTCAGTTGACCGTTTCAGGTCTGGGTGCCTTGGCTGCTGGCCTGATGGTGTTCGTATTAAGCCTATTCTTCAACATTCCAGGTAACCTGGCCGTACCGGCTGCCGCCATCACCTTCATTCTTTCGTTGATTCCGATGTTCGGTGCGACTATCGGTGGCATACTGATTGCGGCCCTCCTGGCCTTCAATGACGTGGGTGCCGCAATTGCCTACATCGTGTTCTTCGTCGTATATCAGCAGATTGAGAACAACTACATTTCACCGACCA
>CBFGLU010000041.1:0-4082 GCA_965649685.1 uncultured bacterium
ACATCGATCGGCGGTAACGCTTCGGAAACATCCGATGCTTCCGCAACCATACGTTTCAGCTCCTGAGAAAGCTGATTGATAGCCTGCCCGAACGCGGCGCGCTCCGAAGGCTCCAACGTAGGGATGCGACCGAACAGCTGCTTCAGTTCAGGTGCCTTCAAGATATCGGCTTTGTTCTCAAGCGTTTCATAGCGGGCCAGCAATTCGTCGCGTACCGCGGCGATAGGATCATGCACTGTCATCTAGAAATAAAGTATAGCGCTAGCCACTGATGACGACAAGCCAGACCAAGATAGCGACGAAGGCAATGACGATAAGCAGCCAGACCCAAGCAAGCGAGGTGGTACGTTTGGTCTGTTCCAGATACGCCGAATCATCGACACCATCCGGCCTGTCACCGTCGGGTTGCTCCGCTTTCCTCTTGGCTTTCTCGGCCAGTTCGGCGGCAATGCGTTTCTGCAATTCCGTCCGATCATTCTGCTGATTCATAAATAATGCCATTACCTTAAAGTATACCACTTATGAATTGTAGTGACGCCTATGCTATACTGAGGCCATATTTCTATAAGGAGGGAATATTCATGGCAACCAAGAAATCTGCCACGACCGCCAAGAAGCCAGCCAAAAAGCCGGCGTCGGTCGCCAAGAAAACCACTACCAAAGTAACTACCGTCAAAGCCGCTCCAGCTAAGGCAGTCGCCGCTAGTAAGTTCAGCTTCAGCCGCTCACCATTGCTTGGTGCATCGGTTGCTGAATTCATCGGCACCTTCCTGCTGGCAGGCGTCATTCTGGCAGCTTCAGGCCAACCACTGTTCGTACTGTTCGGTCTGATGGCCGTCGTATTGACCATCGGTGGACTGTCTGGCGCTCACCTGAACCCGGCCCTGACCATCGGTGCGCTGGCCACCCGCCGCATCAACCTCGTTCGCGCCGTCTGCTACGTCGTCGCACAGGTACTCGGTGCGCTGATGGCCCTGGTCGTCATGAACGCGTTCGTTTCTGCCGCTCCAGCCGTGAGCGCTGAGGCTGCTGCGTTCGGTCAGACCGCGCCTGAAGTCTACAAGGTCGCAGCTCTGGCTGAGGGTAAGGAATGGGTCATCCTGGCCGCTGAACTGCTCGGCTCGGTCATCCTGGCCTTCGCCGTCGCAGCCGGTCTGCGCCTTGGCCGCGGCACTGTCGCACACGCGCTGACATACGCCGGTGGCCTGTACGTCGCCATTCTGGTAGCCGGTACCGGCGCTCAGTATGTCGGTTCTAGCGCAGTCATGAACCCAGCCGTCGCCGCTTCATTGCAGGCACTGCAGTTCGAACTGTGGCCACTGATGGTCTACGTCCTGACCCCATTGGTCGGTGGCGTGCTCGGTTTCGCGCTGAACGATCTCGTTGCAGCCGTATCGAACGAAGTAACCGCCTAGTACGAATCTTCGCTATTAAAATACCCCGCGTTTCAGCGGGGTATTTTAATAGGCGAAGTTAAATCGGATACAAGAGATTAATCTTCCGAGGGACGATCCAACAGCAACGGCTCGACACTAGGGTCACGTTCCGCTATCTTTACGACATCCTTGTCTACCTTGGCAAGCTCCTTGTGAGCGTTGTTGTAGTGATTGACGGTCGTGCCGAGACTGGCACCAAGCTTCTGCATGTATGTCTCGAACTTATTGATATGTACTCCTAGTTTGCCGACACGCACCTGGATGTCTTTCGCTTGCTCTTCGATCTGCAGGCTACGCAATCCTTGCAGTACGGTCTGTAGGTAGGCCATGAAGCTGGTAGGGCTGACGATGATGACATGCTTGTCTCGGAACGCATATTCAATCAGGTCCCGCGAGCTGCCGGCATGGCCCACATTATTGATGAGCAGGTCGTAGTACAACGATTCACTCGGAATAAACATGAACGCGAAGTCCATCGTCTTTTCGCTTGACCTGACGTATTTGCTTGTCTCGTCGATGCGGTTCTTAAGATCCGCTTTTACCTTCAGCATCAATCCTGGCCTGTCTTCTTTCGAAGCTTCGATCATACGGTTGTAGTTCTCCAGGCTGAACTTGCTATCGATCGGTAGGATACGCCCTTTTTCCAGGAAGATGACGGCGTCGACGATCTCACCGTCGGAAAACTTGTATTGCATTTGGAACTGGCCGGGCGGCAGCACGTTCTCAAGCACGCTTTGCAGATAATATTCACCGAACACGCCGCGCTGCTTCGGGTTGGACAGCACGTTCTGTAATGTCTTCAGTTCATCGGCCACGTCAACTACGCGCCGGTTGGTCTCGTCCAACTTGGCAAGCCGCTGTGTGACATCAGACACCAACTTGGCGCTTTCCGATAACTGTTTCTGGACCGACTGCTGAATGCCGGCGCTGCTACGCTCCAACTTATCCCCCATCGTCTGCTGCAGCTGATTGATACTACGCGAAAGCTCGGTCACGTCGCTCTTTACCAGTTCGACGGCACTTCCGTTCTTCAATTCCTTCAGTCGCTGGTTCAATATATAGATGACAAGCCCGAAGCCAACCAAGACGGCAGCAAGCACCAAAATCAGCATCGTTTCTTGTGTCATGCTTACGATTATAGCATCAGACGTTCATCGCCACGCGGACAGCGACGGCGGCGATCGTAACGATTGCGAGGCTAAGGAAAAGACTGCTCGGCTGCACCAGCCACGAGAATAGCACGTACGCAAGACCGAACAGCAAAGCCGTGATCAGCAAAGCGACGAACCATGGCAGGACCGCCACCAGTGCGAACAGTCCCCATAGGCTTACGACCACGCCGACCAACGCCATGATCGGACGGTATACCAGCTCGCGGACCAACAACACGAGACCTAGCATGGAACCGAGAAGCAAGGCTACGCCACCGGCGAACTCATCCTTGGTCTCGCAGCGTGCCAATGCCACGCTTTCGCGACACAGCACCGGGTCGAACACGAACCGCTCCAGCAGCAGGTAGAGCGCGTACGTCACCACTCCTACCAGCAACCCGCTGATGAAAATATTGATAAGTTTCCGTCGTCCCATCATCGCCCACGCCGCATGAGGATCTGTCGCTTCTACCATCTTGGCCACGATGTCTCTCCCTTTATCGTGAAGATATTTTACCACCAATTCGCGGTTTCGACCACTGCCTGATACGACGTGGTTTCGGTAGGGTTTCACGCTGCAGATACCAGAGCGCACCGATCATGGCAATAAGTACGCCACCCACTACGTCTAGCGGGGAATGTACCAACGCCAGCACACGCCCGGTCGCTACCATCAACGTGAGGCCAGCCAATAGCAAGGTCACGCCCTTTGATCGAGTTTCAAACCATACCGCTAACACGATAGCCGTGCAGAACAATACGTGGTCAGATGGGAAGCCTGGATTGTTCAAGAACGAGGCTCCCGCATTCACTCCAAGAGATTCGAACGGTCGTAACGTCGCCGGTTGGAATACGCTTCCGATCAGTTTGGCGAACAGATAGGCAGTGATGCCCGCCATCAGCACGCGACAATAGGCTTGGTACCGTCCATGTGCCGGCACCTTATATAACAATGCCCAGGCACCTATCAGGACGATCGGTATGACGGCACCGTCGGCGAGGATTCGGATAAACGTTTCCTGCATTGTTTCTAGTATACTCCAGCTGCTTAGAACCAGCCGATGTTTGCTACAATTGATATACATATGCAAGCAAAACGACAAAAAAGCTCCCGACCAACCACATCAAACGCCACCTTGAACAAATTACGTGCAGCAGTGCTAGGCGCCAATGACGGAATTGTTTCGACCTCGAGCGTAGTCATGGGTGTAGCCGGCGCCACCAGTGAGTCTAAGGCGATCTTCACTGCCGGTCTGGCAGCGCTCGTCGCCGGAGCCCTTTCCATGGCAGTCGGGGAATACGTTTCCGTCAGTAGCCAGCGGGATGCCGAGAAAGTGAATGCACACCATCTGGACGACGACGTAGACTTCACCAGCCCGACCCATGCCGCCGTCGCGTCACTGTTGGCATTTACCGTCGGTGGTCTGGTACCGTTCCTAGCCATCGTGCTGGCACCGACCGATGTCCGCATACCGGTCACCGTCGGTGCGGTCAT
>CBFGLU010000042.1:0-4049 GCA_965649685.1 uncultured bacterium
CACTGTCGGCTAAGACCATGCGGCACTTGCTTAAGTCGTCAGGCGTAAGGTATACGCCGATGGCGACGGTCGTGATCGCCAGAATGGCGGCGATGGCGAACAATATGTTACGCATGGGCAGACACCCTACTTCGTTCTAAATTAATCACCTCGATGATATGATGCGCGGCCGTCTCGCACACCGTTTCATCCGAGTGTCGACCAAGGGTAATTCGAAGGCTGCCATCAGCTTCCGCTTCATTCATACCGACGGCTTCCAGTACGTGCGAGCGGGTGCCCTTGTTAGCCGCGCAGGCGCTTCCGGTCGCAAGCAGCACGCCGCGCGCCTCCAGTGCGAAGATCAGCCGTTCGGCGTCAAGACCTGGAACCGAGACGTGCAGCGAACCGGGCAGCCGTTTCTTCAAGTGCCCCGACACGATCAGTCCGGGAATCGCTTCCTCTAGCCGACGCTGCATCGTGTCGCGTAGCCCGGCCAGCCGTTCGGCCTCGGCCTTACGCCCACGTGCTGCCAGCTCAGCGGCACGTGCGAAGCCCACGGTACCGGCCACGTTCTCGGTACCGCTACGATAACCTCGCTCCTGGCCACCTCCGACGATCTGCGGCTCCAAAGTTATACCTGGCTTTACCCATAGCAGACCAACCTGCTTAGGGCCGTACATCTTACCGGCATTCAGCGTAAGCAGGTCTACGCCCAGACGGGCTGTGTGCACATCGATCTGGCCGAAGCCTTGCGAGGCGTCACAATGGAAATATAGCGGCACGGTCTCACCGCTCTCGCGTCGGCGTTGTCGCTCATCATTGATTATTTCCGCGACCTGCCGGATCGGCTGGATGGTACCAAGTTCATTATTCGCAAGCTGAAGACTGACCAACTCTGTCGTCGGCCTCAAAGCGGCTGCGATCGCTTCAGCGGTCACGATACCCTTGTCCGTCGGCTTGACGATGGTGGCGTCATGTCGCTTGGCGGCAGCCCGAACGGCATCATGTTCGATAGCCGAGATGACGACGTGTCCTCGCACGCTGGCGAATGCCAGATTGATCGATTCTGTCGCACCGGCGGTAATGACGACCTCGTCGGCCCGGCCACCAAAAGTAACCGCAAGCCGGGCCTTCGCCTCCTCATATGACCGGCGCACCTCGACCGCTGGCGCATACGGACTGGATGGGTTAAAGAACCGTTCGGTCATGAACGGCGTCATCGCCTCCACCACGCGCCCGTCCATGGGCGTGGCCGCGGCATAGTCAAGGTACAAAAGTTTTTCAGGCATTATAGATTCAATTATACCAGTCAGTCGTCGTGCAGCGGGCTTTCACCGCTCCGCTTATAGACATCCCGCATGACCCGCTCATGGTACATCCGGACCGCAAGCAACAGGTTTTGCAGCTCATCACCTTCAATATAGCTATAGCGAGCGCCTTCTTGTGCCTTCAGCACACCGCTTTCCTGTACTTCGTAGCGGGTAGTCGTCGAATGTTGCTTACCATCGGCATCAAGGTACTCTTCGTACCAGATCCACGTCGTCGGATCGAGATTGAAAAATTCACGACGATGGCCTTTCGGTACCGGTCCGAACAGTTCGCGGCCGATCTCACTTTCAAGTTGGATAAGTTCGCGTTCGGTCAAACCCTTTAACGGACGTCCGTCGAGTTTGGGCATCTTCAGATATGCCAAATCATCGGTGTTACCGACGAAGAGAGTGAGGGCTTTACGGAGGACGCTCATGTCAGCACCTTCCTTGCTACCCTACGCAGCCAGCCGTTCTTGACGGACGGTCTGAATCGCATGCCCGATAGCGAGCATCTCTCGTTGCGGCGTACGCTCTTTTCCCGCCTGGCGCTCCCGACGAATCGCTTCCGTACGTGCCACCAATGCACGGGCGGCTTCAAGCTCGCTCAGGTTCTCGCCTGCAACGCGGAAGCGTAATTCATCTCCGTTATCGAAACGAGTGCTTTCCTGCGGAAGTTTGAATGTGTGCTCGGTCATGAATGGGATTCCTGTCCTTTCGTACAGCGCTAATGGGTTGGATAATGTTTATTAGAGAGTCGTTTTCTAGATAGAAAACAGTGTAGATGCGTTCGCTGATGTGGCTCGTGCGAGGTGTTCGAGCGCTACCCCACGCCTCTCGGCGTGATACTCGGCCACATGCCTCACGTACGCTGGCTCGTTCACTTTACCACGATGTGGCGGAGGTGTCAAGAACGGCGCATCCGTTTCAAGCAACAGTCTCTCGAGAGGAATCTGGTCAAACACCGACTTCTGCGCTTCGTCTTTCGTGAACATTGAGATACCGTTGACGCCGATGAATAATCCTCGTCCGAGAGCCGCGTCAAGGTTCACCTGAGAATCAGTAAAGCTATGCAATTCCCCTTTTAAGCCGGAGAAGTTATCAAATATCGGCCAGAAGTCATCGAATGCCTCACGCACATGGAAGATGACCGGAAGCTGATGGTCACGCGCCAACTGCAACTGGGCTTCCAACGCCTGAATCTGCACCTGCCGTGGACTGTGCGTATAGAAATAATCCAGACCGATCTCACCGATGGCAACGAGCTTAGGCGAACGGTCACGAACAAGTGCCTCCACCTGATCGAAGCCGTCTTTCGCATCATGGGGATGGGCGCCAACCGATGCCCATACGTTGTCGTGGGCTTCGGCAAAACGAACCGCTTCAGTGGAACTAAGATTGTCGGTACCGACACAAATAAGTCGATCGACGCCGGCCTCACGGGCACGGGTCAACGTAGCGTCCACCTCCAGCTCATAGGACGGTTCGTGAATATGGCAGTGCGTGTCGGTCAACATGACTATGCAGTCTTTGGCGCGCGAGGGTCAGGCGTATGCTGATGGATTTTCGGGAACAGCACACCTTCCGATTGCACCACTACGCCGCTCTCGAACATACCATGGATGGCGGCAGCCGTAGTCGGCATGAACGGTACCAGCAGATCTCCGATCTGCAGCAGGTTACCAACACAATGTGCCAGCACTTCGCTCAAGTGCGGTTCGGCGTCGGGGTCCTTGTCCTTGCGCTTGGCTATCTCCCATGGCTTAACGTTCTCGATGTATTGGTTCAATGAGCGTACCATCTGCCATACGTCATCCAGCGCTCGGTCGAAATTAAGGTTGTCCATCGCTTCGCGATACAGCTTCATGTCGTGTTCACCTAATGGTGCGTCACCGATGACGCCGGCCTGATACTTGGTCAGCATATTGGCGACACGGCTCACCAGGTTGCCAAGGTCGTTGGCTAGCTCATTGTTATACGCTGTCTCGAATTTTTCCCATGTGAAGTCACCGTCATCCTGAGTCGGAATATGGCGCGAGAAGAAGTAGCGGAAGGCGTCGAGTCCGTATTGATCGATGATCTCGTTCGGATCGACCACGTTGCCGACCGTCTTTGACATCTTAGCGCCGCCGACGTTCACGAAGCCATGTACTAACAGCTTCTTCGGCAGGCTGACACCGATACCAAGCAGCATCGCCGGCCAGATTCCGGCATGGAAACGAAGGATATCCTTTCCAACCACCTGGATATCGGCTGGCCAGTACTCTTTCCACTCCGGCTTGTCAGGATATCCAAGCACGGTCAGGTAATTCGAGAGGGCGTCAACCCATACGTACATGATCTGCTCAGGGTCACCGGGCACTGGCACTCCCCAGGTAAGGCTCTTCTTCGGGCGGGAAATCGATACATCCGGCAGGCCGTCTTTGATAAGGTTTAGGAATTCGTTCTTACGGAACTCCGGTACGATTTGCATGCGGTTCGATTCGATCGCTTCACGGATCTTTTCGGTAAAATCACTGGTACGCAGGAAGTAGTTTTCTTCGGAGACATGCTCATATTGCGTCTGATGATCAGGGCAGACACCACCGGTCGCTTCGACCTCCTTGTCGGTGAAGAATGCCTCATGACCCATGCAATACCAGCCCTGATAGGTACTCTTATAAATATGTGGCTGCAGCTGCTGCCATATGTATTGGACTGCCCCTTTGTGATGCGGGTCGGTCGTACGGATGAAATCGGTGAATTCAGCTCCTACCTTGCGCA
>CBFGLU010000043.1:0-4004 GCA_965649685.1 uncultured bacterium
TTCCATTACGACAGGGACGTCTACAGCAGTTATACCTTTGATCTCGCTACCGTCTCTAAGGAGCTGGAGAGCTACGAGAAAAGCGAGAAAGTAACGCTAGTCGTGACTAAAGAGAATGAACCGTTCTATCAGGCCTACGCCCGCCATCAGCGCTTCGTCGATGACATGACGGTCACGACGGCTCAGACCGCAAGCACTGAGCGTACGTTGTTCGTCGAACGAGACGTCCGAGACAAGACCCTTGTTCCTACGAAGATCCTCGTTTCAGGCACGTCAGTCGCCGCCGACCGCTTCTACCTCTACAAAAGCGACGCCCAGTAGCGTATACTGGATGCAGTAAAAGAGAGGATTTTATACCATGGCATTCGACCAGATGAAAATGCTGAACGACCTACGCAAGGCCCAGAAAGAACTGAAGAAACAGATCGTTGAAGTTGAGGCAGGTGACGGCGCCGTCGTCGTGCGCGTGACCGGCGAGCTGAAGATCGACGATATCACCATTGACCCAGAGAAAATTGACCTTGAGAACATCGAGGAACTTGAGCACTGGATCAAGATCGCCGTACGCGACGGATTGGCGAAGGCGCAAGAAATTGCAGCCGACACCATGAAGCCGCTCATGGGCGGCCTAAACCTGCCGGGAATGTAGTTCTGGTGACCCAGCAGATTCTGCCGGCGGCACTCTCCGCACTTATCGATGAACTGGGTAAATTACCCGGTGTTGGCGCTCGTACCGCCGAACGATATGCCTATTACCTGTTGAAAGGGGACAGTCGCACCGCTGAGCGTCTTGCCGGTCGTATCGCGTCCGTCCATGCCGAAGTGAAGCAGTGTCCGGTCACGTTCGCATTGATCGACCAGGAGCAATCCGTTTCTCCGCTCTACGACGATCCGTCCCGGGACAAGACATTGGTCGCCGTGGTCGAAGAGCCTCTTGATATCGTCGCGCTGGAACGCACCGGGCAATTCAATGGCACTTACCATGTGCTCGGTGGCGCCATCTCCCCGATCGACGGTATCGGTCCCGAGCAGCTACACATTCCCGAGCTGGTAGAACGTATCGCTCGCGACGAGGTAAAAGAGCTTATCATTGCCACCAACGCATCGGTCGAAGGAGAATCTACCGCGCTCTTCTTGCAGAAGTATCTTCATGACGCCGACATCAACGTCGCCTTGTCACGTCTTGCGCGGGGCATTCCGGTAGGCGTTGATTTGGAATATGCCGATCAGATCACTCTGACCCACGCGCTTGAGGGTCGCCGCACGTTGTAAGCGTGATGCTCCGTTCCTTCAGGGGCGGGAGTACTGCTTTTTCTGGTACACTAGTAGCAATGTACGAAACCGCAATCCAACAGATTACCGACGCACGTCATATCATCGTCATTCAGGCTGAGAATCCTGACGGCGACTCATTAGGTAGCGCGCTCGCGCTCGAGGAGATACTCGGGGATTTAGGTAAGAACGTCTCGCTCTATTGCCCGGTTGAAATCCCTAAATATCTTCGCTACGTGCAAGGCTGGGACAGGGTCGTGAATCAATTCGATACTTCGGCCGACCTGGCCATCATCCTCGATACGAGTGCAGACGTACTACTTACCAAGGTACTTGAGACGCCTGGTGTACGACACTACTTAGAATCACATCCAGTACTGGTCTTTGACCATCACGTTACCGCCAGCACTCTTAGCTTCCCGCATCAGATGGTCGACGGCGATGCCGTCGCGACGAGCGAAATCATCTTCAAGGTAGCAAAGGAAGCCGGCTGGCAGATGAATGCCCAAGCCGCCGAGCATATGCTGGTCGCGGTATTAGCCGATAGCCTAGGCTTGTCGACACAGAACGTGACGCCAGCGACCTATCGCCTCGCGGCGGATCTGACCGAACTTGGTGCCCACGTAGCCGTCATCGAGGAACGGCGACGTGAATTCATGAAGAAGAGCCCAGAGATTCTGGCGTATAAAGGGGAGCTGCTCGGTCGTATCGAGTACTTTCTTGATGGCAAGCTTGCTCTAGTACATATTCCTTGGGGCGACATCCAGGCCTATAGCGACCAGTACAACCCCAGCGTGCTGGTGCTTGATGAGATGCGCCTGGTGGAGGGGGTTGAGGTAGCGGTCGCGATCAAGACATACCCGGACGGCAAACTGACCGGAAAACTGCGGTCCAACCTGCCGGTATCGGAAATGATCGCAGGCTACTTCGGTGGCGGCGGTCACGCATATGCCTCAGGTTTCCGCGTCTACGAAGAATACGACAAGATCGTCCACGAGCTCGTGACGGCCACGGAAGGAGCGTTACGTGAAGCTGCATAACAGCCTCGGCAGCCTTAAGCAGACGCTCGAACCGCTTGAGAATCGGACGGTCCGTATTTATACCTGCGGACTGACCGTCTATTCACAGCCGCACATTGGCAACTGGCTCGGTTATCTCTATTGGGACGTGCTGGTCCGTACTCTCGAGCGTCTTGATTACCAGGTAATTCGTACGCAGAACATCACCGATGTCGGGCACCTGACCAGTGACGACGACACCGGTGAAGATAAGATGGAGAAGGGCGCCCGCGCGGAAGGTCTTACGGCATGGGACGTGGCCCAGAAATACATCGACATCGCCGAGCGTGAAGGCTATGAATTACTCGGCCTCGTCCGTCCCACCCATCTGGTTCGTGCCACCGACTATATCGAGCAGCAGATTGCATTCGCGAAGGAGCTGGAGGAAAAAGGCTACGCCTACCTCATTCCGGAAGAAGGTCTGTATTTCGACACCTCGAAGTTGGATGACTACGGCAAACTGGCCCGACTAGACATTGGCGGCCTTGAAGCCGGCGTACGTGTCGCCGTAGGTGGCAAGAAGCATGTCACCGATTTCGCAATTTGGAAGCTAAGTCCGACCGATAGCAAACGCGACATGGAATGGGACAGCCCATGGGGTGTCGGTTTCCCGGGCTGGCATCTTGAGTGTTCTGTCATCGCCCGCGAGACGCTAGGAGACCAGATCGATATCCATACCGGAGGCATCGACCATATTCCTGTGCATCATACCAACGAGATAGCTCAGACGGAGGCCTTGACCGGTACGCAGTTCGCACAGATATGGCTACACAACAACCACATCAAGATCGATGGCAGGAAGATATCAAAGTCACTCGGTAACATCGTCACTCTTCAGGACGTACTTGATCGCGGCTACGACTTGAATGCCTTCAAACTGCTTGCGTTCGCTAAGCATTATCAGACCGAGGGGAATTTCAGCTGGGACATTCTTGAGGCCAGTGCGAACCGCCTACGGAGCTGGTACGATATCGCTGCATTACGCCACCAGACACACGACACACTTGATGACGATGATGACAAGGACACCGTAGAGGGATCGCTCTCACTCCTCGCCACACCTGGCGCCATCCTTGAGGCACTCAGCAACGACCTGGACACGCCCAAAGCACTAGCCATCATCGATGAGGCGTTCACGATGCTTGAGAAAAAGCCGCTAGAGAAGATACACCGTCATAGCCTGGTGCAGTTATTAGAAACGATCCGTGACCTGCTAGGTATCGATCTATTCGGTGCCACACCTGATATCAGCGATGACACAAAGAAGCTTCTCATCGAACGACAACGCGCCCGTGACGAAAAGGACTGGCAGGCATCGGATTCAGTACGTGACGAATTAGCCGCACAAGGAATCGCCGTCCGGGATACCCCGAACGGCGCGGTGTGGTCGCTGATAAAATACTAAGCTTCGTTCTTCAGCTTTTTCGCCAGCTTGGCCATCGGCTGCTTCGAACGTTGCCGTGCAGCGTGTGCACGCTCATGCCAGGTGTCAAAGAGTACCTTCACGCAGCCAGCGATAGGAATCGAGATGATACCACCGGCGATGCCGAAAAGATACAGTCCGATGGTTACCGAGGCCAGGATGGTCAGTGCCGACAGCTCCAATCGCTTCGATTGAATGGTCGGTGAAATGTAGTTGTTCTCAATCTGCTGATATACGACGAAGAACACGAT
>CBFGLU010000044.1:0-3973 GCA_965649685.1 uncultured bacterium
AAGGCTATTTTTGCACATATAAGGCTCTCAACTCTTATAAAGTTGCTCGCATAGAGCTTTTTGTTGACTCCGGCTTACGCGTTCGTCATCTCGCAGTTCATGTGCTTGAACTGTTTATGATTATATATCAAGGTCGTCGAGCTCGGCAAGCTCTTTACGAGTGTTTTTTGCCAGGTCCGACTCGTTGTTTTCCACACCTTCATCTGAAGAGTTTTTCACAGCCTCGTCTGAATCCGCATCTGATGAGCTAGTATAGTTTTCACGGTCTTCGTCGTTGTTGACGATCTTCAAGTTGTAACGAGCGTCGTTCTTGGTGCCGAGAGCCCGCAGCAGGGTGCGTAGACTCTGGGCAGTCATGCCGCGCTTACCAATGACCCGACCAAGGTCGTCAGGATTGACGGTGAGGGTAAGTAGTACGCCTTTTTCGTCGATGATCCGTTCGATGACGACGTCATCAGGATTGCCGACTAACGATTTAACGATATACTCTACGAATTGCTGGTCGATTGTTGCCATATGCCTCCCCCTCGGATTTTCAGTCACACTACGGTTATGTATGGTACGTGTTTTTATTATAGCACGCAGCCACGATGCAATCGGCGGTAAACCGACATCTAAAAACACCCCTGTATGAGGGGTGTTTTACTGAATTGAGAACGAGACTAAGCCTCGGCTTCAGCTGGAGCCTCTTCGGCAACCGGCTCTTCCTTTGGCTGGTTCTTACGCAGCTTCTCGGCGTTACGGATTGACTTCTGCTTGTCGTTAGTCGGTTCCTTGACCCACTTCGGCAGCTTGACACCGGCATCTTTCAGCAGCTTGACCACGCGTGGTGTTGGCTGGGCACCGTTATCAAGAAACTTCTGTGCGGCTTCGACCTGCACGGTGGCTTCCTTGGTGTGTGGGTTGTAGCTACCGATGTAGCTGACGACGCGACCACTCGATGGGTGGCGCTG
Organism: uncultured bacterium; assembly: GCA_965649685.1. Lineage (GTDB taxonomy): Bacteria > Patescibacteriota > Saccharimonadia > Saccharimonadales > Saccharimonadaceae > UBA1020. The sequence goes on from CBFGLU010000044.1 coordinate 954, forward strand.
CGATTCCTGGACGGCCAGACGGTAGACAGGGTAGCCCTTGCGGCCCAGACGTTGCAAGCGGATTGCGAGCATAAAAACTAAAACTTCCTTTAAAACTTAACGGTTGGTATTTCTACTTCGACTAATTTTACTCTAAAGATGACGATTCGTCAATCTGTTTCAGGCGCCATGCTCTTGTTCGTATCGCGTAAGCGCGGCACGGGCTGCCTTCTGCTGGGCGACCTGCTTCGAATGACCGGTTCCCTTACCCATCAGTTTGCCACCGACATAGACACCTAGCGTGAAAACCTTGTCGTGATCGGGACCAACTTCTTCCAGTACGCGGTACTGCGGCGTGGCCGAGTCGATCCGCTGCGAGACTTCCTGCAGATGCGACTTAGGATCGCGCCAGGTACCCTCCTCGAGGATTGATTCAAGCTTGGCGGTGATATGTTTCTTAATGAACGCATCGGCGTCGGCATAGCCGCGTTCAAGATAGATAGCTCCGATGACGGCCTCGAACGCATTGGCCAGAATCTGTTGACGAGCTCGCTCGCTTCCCTGTTTCTCACCACGGCTCATACGCAGTAACGGCTCGTACCCTAACTTGTCACCGGCCTCGCCGATGCTCTCGGTGCGCACCAACGCGGCACGCCAGCTGGTAAGAGTACCTTCCGGTTCGGAATAGTGCGAATAAAGGAAATCTGTCACAGACAGCTCCAGCACTGCATCCCCCAGGAACTCTAAGCGCTCGTTGTGTTCGGTCACGCTTTTCTTGTGTTCGTTCACATAGCTACGGTGCGTCAAGGCCGTAACAAGGAGGTTGATGTTCTGAAATTCAAACCCGAGGACGGTCCGGGCAAATTCCTGATATGGTGCGGTCGGCATGCCACTCATGCTAGAGTTTCTCCTGACGGATCCGCTTCATGGCGAGCAGCATCAGCTTACCGATATCTTCGTATTCGATCGCGTCCAACGCATCCTGGAATGGGAACCACTTAATGCCGTTCATCCACTCTTCCTTCTTGATGGCGTTCGTATCACCCTTGGCCTTCACCAGGTAGATCTGGGTGGTCATAAGTACGAGCTTATCGACACGGCGGTAGCGGAAGTGGATCTTGCCGAGCCAACCGAGCATGTCGACATCTTTCAATCCGGCTTCTTCGCCAATCTCACGCTTGGCGGTCGCCTGAGCGGTCTCACCATCTTCAATGTGACCCTTTGGAATGGTCCAACGGTCCTTGGCATCTTGGATGAGCAGAATTTCGACCTCACCGTTCTGGTCGCGACGGAAGACGATACCGCCGGCGGTCGGTTCACGGACGATCTCTTGGATAGAGGGCTTCTTGCCCCGGTTGAAGTACTTCTTGAACTTATCAAGCTGCGGTGCTGGCATCGCTTTGGTCCTCCACAAGCGTTCGGAAGGCGGTGCCTAAGACACCGTTGATGAACTTGCTTGAGTTATCGGAACCAAACGCCTTGGCGAGTTCAACCGCTTCATTGATGACCACCTTTGGCGGCACCGTCTCTTTGCGGTACAGAAGCTCGAAAAGACCGATACGAAGGACGTTGCGGTCGATACGAGCAATCTGGTCAAGTGGCCAGCCCGGCGCCATCGGTTGCAGACGTTCGTCAAGTTCGGCTTGGCGCTCGAGTACGCCGTCGACCAAAGATGCGACGAATTCCTTGTCGTCGATCGCTTCGTCGTAGCGCTCGATGTTACGGTTCAGGACCTCTTTCAGGTCGAGCTGGCCGTCGTTAGCCTGGCTGCGAAACTCGTACTCGTACAGAGTCTGCAGAGCTACGATTCGTCCCAGGTGTCGGTTTGATGCCATATGAGCGTTTGGTTCTTTCTGGTTATGTTAAGTATACCACCCTAGAAGGTAGTGCTACTTGCTGGTTTTCTTGCCGGTTTCGCGCTTGGTGGTGTGCACCTTCACTGGTGACTTTGCGTTCACCATGCGGGCGAGCTTAAGGCGCAAGTGGCTGCGACGAAGACCGGTTTTACGCGGACTCGACTGTTTCTTTGGCTGTGCCATGGGAATGTTCTCCTATCTCGGTTGATCTAAACTTACCCCAGATTATACCGTAATCCCCTCTGTTACTCAAGAGATTATTGACAATAAGTAAATTTTATAGTATTATAAATAGATAGACCCATGGCTATCCGGCCGTGGTTTTTCTCATTTGATCACGATGCTGATAAGACGGCCTGGTACGTAGACGATCTTGGTCGGCTCACGGCCTTCCAGGTGCTTCCTGACGTTATCGTCATCTAACGCCGCGGCTGTGGCCGCCTGTTCATCGGCTGCCTTCGGCAGTTCAAGCTTGGCACGTACCTTACCGTTCACCTGTACGACTACGGTGACGGTATCTTCTACCAGCTGGGATTCGTCCCATGCCGGCCACTCGGCGGTATCAAGTGATTCCGCATGACCAAGCTGCTGCCATAACTCGGCGGATATGTGCGGAGCGATCGGCGAAAGCAATTGCACCAGTGTCTCGAGCGCCCGTTGCCAGGTGTCCTGCGAGAATCCGTCGAGCTTCAGCTTGTAGAGCTCGTTGACGTATTCCATCAGACCGGCGATGGCGGTGTTGAAGCCAAGTTTATGATAATCATCGGTGACCTTCTTGATGGTCTTATGGCGCAGCCGCTCGACAGCCTCATCGTGCGGTGAGCTTTGCATGTCAGCTTCAATGAATTCCTGCGCAAGCGTCCAGACGCGGTTCAGGAAACGATAGACGCCAGCGACGCCCTTCGAACTCCAGGCCGAATCAAGCTCGATCGGACCCATGAACAGCACGTAGGTCCGAAGCGTATCGGCACCGTACCCTTGATCGATGACGTCGAGTGGGTCGACGACGTTACCCTTGCTTTTGCTCATCTTCGAGCCATCTTCGGCGTTGACGTAACCATGATATACCAAGGTGCGGACAGGTTCCTTGAAATCGGTCAGCCCCATGTCATTGAAGACGTGCGTCCAGAAGCGGACGTACAGCAGATGTGCGACGGCGTGATCACCACCCACGTAGTAGTCGAC
>CBFGLU010000045.1:0-3808 GCA_965649685.1 uncultured bacterium
CCTGCAACCTTATCCTTAGGACGGATCTGCTCTATCCAGTTGAGCTACCGAGGCGTGTTTTCATCTGTTATTGTAGCACGCCCACTGCTATACTAAGCGCATGAAGCGTCATGTGACGGAAGGCAAGGCCTTTGAAGGCCAGCGGGAGGGGGAAGAACTGCTCTTCGTCTTCCGCCGCCATATCATCGCCATGCGTAAAGGCTTTTACGGTCTGCTGATTCCATTCGCCATCTCAGCCGTCCCGCCACTCATCTGGCAAGACAGGCTGGAGCTGTTCCTGTTACCGGTCGCCGGCTTGGTGCTCGGTCTCATCATCTTCGCGTATCACTTCATACTGTGGTACTACACGGTGTATATCGTCACCAACCAGCGCATCCGGCAAGTGACTCAGAATGGCTTCTTCGGTACTGACGTGGTAGAGCTGCGCCTATCGAAGATTCAAAACATAAGCTATAATATCCCAGGGTTCAGCGGTGAAGTTTTCGGCTTCGGTACCATCGTCATCCAGACATTCGTCGGAGATCTGGTCATCCATAAGGTCGAACACCCTGATAAGACGTATAACAAGCTGCAGGATGCGGTCTTGAACGTCATCGAAGAACAAGGAGTCTATGAAAAAACTCAACCTGAAGAAGCGTAAAGAGGAACCTAAGGTTCCGTCGCGCATCACCAACGAGACGGTCGCCGAGCATCGTGAGCAGATTCTGGCAGGCGGTCGCCGTTTCAAGTACCCGCACCAGTATGCGCGGCACAAGTTGGTCTTCAATGCCATTATTATCATTTTTGTCACGCTTGTACTGATGGGTGTCATTATCTGGTGGCAGCTGTATCCGGCGCAGAACACCAGCGCGTTCTTCTACCGGGTGACACGCATCCTACCGGTACCGGTCGCCACCGTTGACGGCGCACAGGTGCGGTATAGTGACTATCTGATGACACTAGGCGGATCACTCCATTACCTTGAGCAGACCGAACGCGTCAATCTGGATAGCAAGGACGGCCAGCGTCAGGTCGATTTCTATAAGCGCATGGCACTTGACGGTGCTGTTGCCGACACCTACGCAGCCAAGCTTGCCAAGGAGCAGGGTGTCAATGTTACTGATGAACAGGTCGACAAGGTGATCGAGGCCGGTCTGAACACAGTCAGTGGTCGGATCTCCCAGGACGTATATGACGACTCTACCTATAGTACCTTCGGGTACACGGCTTCTGAGTACCGTCATATCATCCGTCGCTCACTTATACGACAAGAGGTGTCGTATAAGATTGACGACACTGCTACCGCAACTAAGAAGGAAGCTGAAGCATTGCTGGCGGCCAAAAAGAAGCCTTCGTTGACCGCGCTCGCTAAGACATTGAACGACAAGGGCCATAAGGTACAGCTTGGTGCCTCGGGTCTGGTGCCGAAGACGAACTTCGATGGCGGGTTAAGCCAAGTAGCGCTAAAATTGAAGAAGGGGGAGACGTCTGGCTTCGTGCGCTCAACTACCGGTGACGGATACTATCTCGTTCAGCTGGTCGACTTGCGTGACACGCAGCTCAGCTACAACTACTTGCGAATTCCACTTACCAAGTTCACCGAACGCCTGAAGGTACTGGAGACCAACGGTCGTATCGTCGAACATATCTCGGTCAGTAAAACCGGCGGCGAAGTCATCCGCCAGTAAAGGAGGCATCAATGTATCAATTACCTGAACTAGGCTACGACTACGGAGCATTGGGCGGTTATATCAGTACTGACATTATGCAGTTACATCATTCGAAGCATCATCAGACGTACGTCGACAAGTTGAACAAGGCACTCGACGAAGCACCAGCCCTGCGCGAGCGTCCGCTTGAAAGCCTGTTGCGCGATTTAGACCAGCTGCCGGACGCCGTCCGTAGCGCGATCCGCAATCAGGGCGGTGGTCACTACAACCATAGCCTGTTTTGGCAGTGGATGAGCCCGGATGGCGGCGGTGAACCGACTGGTGAACTTCTGAACAAAATAGTTGCTCAGTATGGAGATTTTCAGGGGTTCGTAGATGAATTTACGGCTAAATCACTGGCCGTGTTCGGCAGCGGATGGTGCTGGTTGCAGCCGGACATGAGCATCGTGACCACACCGAACCAAGACACCCCAATCATGCAAGGCATGAGCGAACCTCTGCTTGGACTCGACGTATGGGAGCACGCCTACTACCTTGATTATAAGAACAAGCGTGATGACTACGTGAAGGCCTGGTGGAACGTAGTGAACTGGAACGTCGTTGAAGAGCGTTTCAAAAATACGCAGTCTTAGTCGGTCGTAACCCGAGTCTCTTCGTTCCTGATACCGAACCAGGCGATCAGACCACCGACACACAGCAGACAGCTGGTAAGGACGATGCCACGTTCGAACGCCTCGACTGAAACGATCGGACCGGTCACCACACCTAGTAGGGCGATGGCGATGAGGCCGGCGATGCGTGCGACCGCGTTGTTGACGGCAGAACCGATACCGGCCTGGGCCGGACTGATGGAACCAAGGATGGCACTGGTCAACGGCGCGACCGTCGTGGTGAGTCCGACACCGAATATGATAATGCCTGGCAGCAGGGCGAGATAGCTGACCTCACTGTCCACCATCAGCATCGTCAAAAATCCGATCGCGGAGATGATAGGACCGAACGTCATGAATATGCGTGGTCCCATGCTTCCTGTAAGTGAGCCGAACCGACCCGAGAGCAGTAGCATGATTAGCGTGACGGGAACCAACGACAGACCTGCCGCCAAGGCGGAATAACCACCGACCTGCTGCAGGAAGACGCTGATGAGGAACGTGGCAATCGAAAGGGCGGCGTACACCGCGGTAGTGCTGAGGTTGCCGGCACTGAAGTTACGCACCTTGAACAGACCGAGCGGTAGCATCGGTGCTCGTGTGCGAGCTTCATGCCAAAGGAACAGGGTGAGAGAAGCCAGACCGATAATGGCAGAACTGATAATCAGCGGGTGTGACCAGCCTAAATGTGGATATTCAATTAACGCGAGGACCGATCCTCCCAGGCCTATCGCCGCTAACATTGCGCCGATTCCGTCTACTTTGACCCGTTCTTTCTGACGTTCGTCCCTTGGTATGGTTCGAAGCGTCAGCCAAATCGTCAGAGCTACGGGCAATAAGTTAATGGCGAAGATCAACCGCCAAGAGACGAGGTCGACTAAAAGTCCGCCCAGGAAGGGTCCGATCAGGAATGCGATGCCGGTCCAGCCGGTCCATGAACCGATGGCTTTTCCTTGGGCCTTGCCGCTGAACGCCGAGATGATAAGCGCTAGGGAGCTGGGTACTAGCAGTGCGCCAGCGGCACCTTGAAGTGCACGGGCGATGATGAGGCTGAAGTCGGTCGGAGCGACGGCACATACCAATGAAGTCAGACCGAATCCGTACAGGCCTGCTAGCAGGATGCGACGTCGTCCGAACAGATCGGAGAGCGAGCCGGCGATCAGGATAAGGGCGCCGAGTGAGATAAGATAGGCGTCGACGACCCACTGTTGCGTCGAGAGGCCACCGCCCAATTCCTGGCTGATGGCAGGAAGGGCGACGTTAATGACGGAACCGTCGAGAAACGCGACGAACGAAGCGAGAATGGCGACTGCTAGAATCATCCGTTGCTGCGTGGTCATAGGTTCAATATAACACCAAGGGATGGGTTAGTGGAGGAAGCCCGTCCGTTCGAATCGCGAGCTCAAGAATCCATCCATACAAAAAGCCCCATCGCAAGGATGAGGCGTTTTGTATGGCGGGCCCGACCGGATTCGAACCGGCGATCTCCTCCGTGACAGGGAGGCGTGA
>CBFGLU010000046.1:0-3335 GCA_965649685.1 uncultured bacterium
GACTTCATGAAACAGTCCCGTTGAGGATCATACCCGTATGTTACCTCTTCGGTCCTTACGTGTCGGGCATGAGTGATCTGACGCTTGACATACCTTGATAATGTTATTGCATATTCATTTCCGTGCATTTTGATGCTTGCATGATACGCATTGTCAAAATAGCTCTTGTCATAGACTTGCGTCTTGGGAAAAGGAGCTTCGTCAATCACCTTAACAAGCTCTGGAACAATTCCTTCATTGAACTTGCCCGACGTATTCCGGTCGAGCTCATGGATATAGGCCGTATCCGGGGCCACCGGTAACGTAGACAAGTTAATAAGGCTTATGCCCCCGTTTGGATCCACCTGATAACTCGCCGAGTCCCTGTGTTTTACGCCAAACTCAGTCCTATAATCATGTCCGTATTTATCATGCGCCACCGCGACGGCACTTGGTATGAGAACTTTCTCCCCATCTTCACGCTCTTTTTTTGCGGAGTGAAAACCCATACTGTAGCTAACCGTATCGCCGCTTTCAGTTTTAGTCGTACGCAAAAAATTACTCGCATCGTCTTTGAATCGTTTTACTTTTGTAGGAAAATGGACCCTCATCATGTCGACATACCGGCTCGTTAGGTCGTGAACCTCGGCGCTTAATCGCGCTTCATTCTGCAGAGCCGCTTCATTACTTAGGTAGTTAAGGTCTGCAATACCTTCGGTATGAAGCACGATTCCGGAAAGATCCATTCCAACACTTCCTAATTTCGTATCGTATCTGTGTCGGATAGTCTCAATCTGTTCAGCCGTAGGCTTCAAGACACCGTTCTCATAGTCGGCACCGTCGCTTAGCAGGTCGGCATCGCTTAACGTTCGTGACTTCAGGATATCGTCCGGCGTTTGATCAAGGTTCTTAGGTGCAAATTCTGACATTTTTGTTTTTTATAACTTTCGTTAATATCATATTAACACGCATATGCTTTTTTGTCAATTATATGCTATCTGTTACACTGGCAATCTGTCGAAACTTACTGGTATAAGTGTCTTTTAGCAATATAAAAAGGACCCTGAGTCCTTTTTATTCATAATTTCATGGCTCCGGCGACTGGGCTCGAACCAGTGACCTAGTCGTTAACAGCGACCCGCTCTACCACTGAGCTACGCCGGATTACCTAGTGCGCTATTATAGCGACCCGAACAGGGGCCGTCAAGATTAGCGTAAGGCTTCGATCTTACTTGTCAGTTCAGCAATATTAGCCCAGGTACTGCCGTCTGTCAGGATGACTAGCACGTAGGTACCTTTCGGTGAGTAGACGATGGCGGCGTCGTGCAACAATCCCCACAGAAACCCAACCTTGTCTGCGGTCTGCCCGCTGGCACCAGCCGGTATGCCCTGGCGATAGACGTTCCGTTTCATGGCATCGAGCAGCCGGCTGCGGCTCTCGGATTTGATCGGCAACGATCCACCTTGCAGTTTGCTCAGGAAAAGACCCAGATCACCCGCCGTAGTGTGTGGAGTATCACCGGCTACGAAACCGGAGCTGCCGAGTCCTAGTGCATTAATATCTTTCGTCAGTTCACTGTAGCCAAGCTTCTTCAGCAGCGCTTCGGCACACGCATTGTCACTCTTCACGATCATGTCGTCGAAGCACGTAGCCAGGTCGCGGCCATTTGCGATATTGGCATCGGCCCACTTCCACTTGCCGGCGTCGACTTTTCGTAAGGTGCCGTATGCCACGAACAGCTTGTAGGTGCTCGCCGTAGTAAACTGCTGGGTCGAATTATGCGTCGCCGCCAAACCGCGGCCGCCCAGCTCCTGGAAGGCGACTCCGAAGGTACCGGTATGATCATCGTCGTAGTGTTTGATCATGGCAGCGATACCGGTACTGGTCTTGGTGTAGGAACGTGTGTACACCACCTTTGGCGCCAACGGGGTCGTGCTCGCCTTCGCGATCGACTGCGTTCCTTCCAGTATGCTTTTTACCTGGGCCAGCGTAGCGCTGACGGCCAGCGTCTGGCCGGTCGCACCGTTCACCTGTGATACTACCGTGAAGTCACGGGTCGTGATGCGGGTCGTGCCGGCTGGCTTGGCGACTTTCGGTGTCACCTCACCAGCTAGGTATCCGTCGGCCTTCTTGGCATCGATGGCGTATTGCAGCGTACCATCCTTTGGTGTGAATATCAGCCACGACAGCACTTCTTTCTGTGAAATGATCTGTGTCTTGCCGGCCACCGTCAGTTTGACTCCTTGGGCCGTTCGTTCATTCAATGAATTTGCCAACTCCTGCGCCATCTCATCACTCACCTCGGGCTGCTTCTCCTCCACCGGTATGACGACCGTCGCGCTCATTCCGGGTACCGGTCGGGCTGTTGCGAGTGCCTTGATGGCTTCGTCTTCCTTGCACGAACCGCCGATCTTGGCGCCGACTACCGTCAGCCGATCATCCTTGAAGGTCAGGGTGGCCTCTTTCGGCGGAATGTCGCAGGAGTTGCCGAGCGCCGTGTTGAGATAGGCGCGCGCCCTGGTCTTGTCGCTCGAATACTCGGGTAGTTCATCATCCATACCGACGCCATACCAGAAAAGCGAACCTGGAATCCACCGTGCCCACCAGGCATATTCGGCTCGCTTGACCCGCGCATCATTGGTGATCTTCAGACCGATGTCGACCGGAGAAGCGGATTCGTATGCCTCTTGGCTGTTGCCTAGGCGAATGGTGATCTGCTGCTGGGCGGCAAGTTTGTTGAGCTGCCAGGTAGCATCCTTCATCTTCCAACCGCTCACGTTCAGGCCGTCGATCTTGGCGTTAAGCGGCAGACGGTCGGTCGGATAGAATAACTGTACAGCCAGCAGCAGCGTTACGGCAACGATGCCACCCCAAAGAAGCGGTCGTCGATGGCGCACCACCCAACTGCGCGCCCGCACGATCCTATGCATCCGTTTTCGCCTCCTGCTCCACCAACTTTTCGTACCCAAGTAGCGCCAGCGCGTCTACCACTTGTTTGCGCTGCTCCGATGTCAGTTCGCGGGTTGCAAGCCGCAGCCGAAGCTCATCTTCGGCCGTAGAGGCCTGCACGGGTTCCTTGGTTTCAGCCGACGGACGCAGGCTGACCACCTCTAGTGAGCGAGCTGACTTGTCGCGGCGGGCGAGGTAACCTTTCGCGATAAGATTATCGACATGGATCGCCACGGTTGAGACCGACTTGTACCCGAGCGCCCGCATGATCTCGCGGTAACTGGGACCGTAGCCGTTCCCCTTAATGAAGCCATCGACGAAACTAAGCAGTTCCTGTTGTTTCTTACTGGCGCGTTCTTTTTGCATAACCACTACCTAGTATACCGCCTGCCAGGCCCCACCACGT
>CBFGLU010000047.1:0-2325 GCA_965649685.1 uncultured bacterium
CGAGTGATTTGGCGGCGGGACAAAGCTTCGCGGAAGCATTCGGCCTTAACGACACTACTATCGACATAGAGAACAAGATGTTCACGCACCGTCCTGACTGCTTCGGTCAATTGGGTGTCGCCCGTGAGATAGCTGGTATCCAACACCAGGCCTTCACCAGCCCTGAATGGTACTTGAAGGAACCGCAGCTTCCGGCGGGTGAAGGCTTGATACTTGACGTGCGCAACGAAGCACCCGACGTCGTGCCGCGCTTCATGGCCGTGACGCTGAAGGACGTGGTCATCGGTCCGAGCCCGGTGTGGCTACAGGCCGCATTGGTACGCATGGGCGCCAAGCCTATCAATAACGTGGTCGATGTGACGAACTACGTGATGCTGCTAACCGGCCAGCCGACTCATGCATACGATTATGACAAGCTACGGGGACGGAGCCTGGTCGCGCGTACGGCCAAGATCAGCGAAACCGTGACGCTCTTGAATCACAAGACATATGAACTTGACCCAAGTGACATCGTGATTGCCGACGGCGAAGGCCCGGTAGGGCTAGCTGGTGTCATGGGGGGAGGCGACAGTGAGGTGAGCGACACGACCGTCAATCTGGCGCTCGAATGTGCCAACTTCGATATGTACGCAGTACGCAAAAGCAGCATGCGACACGGTGTGTTCACCGATGCCCTGACCCGATTCAACAAAGGACAGTCGCCATTTCAGAACCACTACGTCCTGGCGCTATTGATCGAGCTTATTCAGACTGTCGCCGGTGGGTCCGTGGCGTCGTCAGTCACCGATGACCCAGCGCTAGCCGTGAAACATGCGGCGGTTGAAGTAACCCCCGATTTCATCAATGACCGCTTGGGGTTGAAGCTTGATGAGGCCGAGATCAGCCGGCTGCTTACCAACGTTGAGTTCCGTGTAGAACCAGGCATGAAAGTTACACCACCGTATTGGCGCACTGATATAGAACTGCCTGAAGACGTGGTAGAGGAGGTCGGTCGTCTGTATGGTTTCGACAAGTTGCCGCGTGAACTACCGAACCGCAGTATTGCTCCAGCGTCGCTGAACGGCGAGTTGAGTTTGAAACGGGCAATCCGCCGAAGCTTGGCAGATTCAGGCGCGAATGAAGTGCTGACCTACAGCTTCGTGCACGAGAAGTTACTGAACCGGGCCGAGTTGGACGCATCGAACGCGTATCGTCTGTCGAACGCGCTCAGTCCCGATCTGCAATATTATCGTTATTCTCCGCTTGTCAGTCTGCTCGACAAGATTCATCCGAACATCAAATCCGGTCACGATGAGTTCGTGCTCTTCGAAATCGGCAAGGGTCATCACAAGGTGGCACACGCCAATGATGGTGACGACGGCTTGCCGGGTGAGCCGACGACGGTCGAACTTGTGTACGCGAACAAATCATCGAGGCAGGGTGCGGCATTCTACCGCTTGCGCCGCCTGATCGAACAGCTTAGTGATGATTTGAATATCGAACTGCATTTCTTAGTCGCTGACAACGTGCAGCCGCCATACGAGAGTGGACGTACCGCGCTAGTCGTCGACGCCGAAGGTGAAACGGTTGGCGTGGTGGGCGAACTGCGTGCCGGCGTACGGAAGAATTTCAAGCTGCCGACCTATTCAGCCGCGGCGAGCCTAGACTTCGCGGCCCTGTTCGCGGCCTCCGGTCGTTCTGGCGGTAGCTATCGACCGCTTTCACGTTTCCCAAGCGTCTCACAGGATATTTCTTTGAAGGTTGCTGCGGGGGTACGTTACGAGGATGTGCTTCGCGTAGCGTCGCGAGTGGCCGAGGCGCATGGCAAAGTCATGATCGATCTCTCGGCCCGTTCAATCTACCAGGCTGACACGGACCAGACACGGACCATTACCTTGCGCCTGACGGTGACGAGCCACGACCGCACGCTGACCGATGCCGAAGTCCGTGCCATCGTCGAGCAGATCGCGCAGCAAGCAGCGGATGAGCTGAAGGCTGAAACGGTGTAATGCCTGTTCGCGCAAGCGGAGCGGTTTGATATACTAAGACAAGCAACCAAGAGAAGAGACAGGGGATATAAATGGCTACATCGACTGCCCAACGCACGGGTATCTGGATCATCGCGGTCGTCCTGACCATCGGTACGATCGCCGGCTTCGTCGCAATGATCTTAGCGCCACAGAACGAGGCGAATGACATTGCACGCACGCAGCAACTATATGAGGACTATCAGAAGGAACTGACCGCCGCGCAAGAAAAGCCAAAGGCACAGGAAGATGCGCTTGCGAAAGAGACGGCAGCGCTTTCCAAGAACTATTTCGCCGGCTTTAAGGCGTACCAATCACA
>CBFGLU010000048.1:0-1808 GCA_965649685.1 uncultured bacterium
TGATGCCGCGCCGTTCGAGGAACCGGTCGATACGCGCCATGTCCTCTACCTGCTGCCCTACCGAGCGGTCGATGGAAAACTTGTAATACGTCGTCTTCCCCTTTAGGTTCAGCACGACCTGACGGGTGGTCAACGTAGGGATGGTTACCTTGGTGATGATCAAGCCTTGCTGACGACTGGACGAAATAGTCCGTCCGACGAAACCGAGGAAGCGATTCGATGCCACGGCCTCGGTACCGGTGGCCCTGATACCGCTGTTATCGATGATCTGCAGCGCGGGGCGCTCGAAATAGCTCTGAGCGAACACGATGCCTTCTTCGTCGACATACCGGTTCGCGCCGTCGATGCTCCAGCGGGCGATGGCGTGCCGAGCATCGATGACCACGGACGCTTCACCCAATTCTTTGCCTGGTTCAACGCGTAACGCCTTGACCTCAGGGTGACTGGCTTGGACATGCGAGGTCAACTCCTGGGTGTTAAGAAGGAACCGCAGCCGTTCGATTGGTCGCGCAGCATAGTATTCCTCGATGGCCTTGATATAACCAGCCTGCTGCGTGGCCGCCGTCAGTTCAGCTCCATCGACCCGAACGACCATACTGGCTACCAGCTGACTTACCAGCAGATAGAGCACGAAACATATCGTGGCAACGGCGCTGAAATACGTCAACAGACGCCTACGGAGCGTCGTCAGATGATGCGCATGAGCCCGTGGCGAGCGCAGATCGGCATTCAGTTCGGTCGAACTGGAGATACGGGCCGACGAGCTACCGGTTATGGTGCGGTTTCGTCGGAACGTATAGCGGTCGGCCAGATCACTCGGGGATGGTCGTGAGGAATTTTCAGAACCACCCGTCTGGCGACGACGGGCGGGACGCTCTTCCTGTTTGGCTGATCGTTTGAACATGTTTGGTATCTGCTGGTGTTATACGGTTATGGTTGCTCTCATTGTAACAGAGAAGAAGCTAGCGACCGATAGCCTTTAGGATAAGCCGTGCGGTGTCCTTGGCGGCGTCTGGCTTCGATAAGGCACGGATGTTCTTTGACAGCCGGGCCATCGCAGCCTTGTTCAATAACGTTGCATTTACCGCATCAACCAGCGAAAGGGGTTCGGCGACCAGAAGCTCTTCTTCAAGCACCACCACGGCACCGGCCTGCTCATAGACGGCTGCGTTCTTTACCTGATGGCCACCGGTCAGATACGCGTTCGGTACGATGATGGACGGCTTACCTAACGCAGCCAGCTCAAGCAGGGTGGTCGCCCCTGCCCTGCTGATCACGATGTCGGCCGCACCGAGCATGGTAATCATGTCATCTGCCACGAAACCGAACAGCTTGAAGTTCTTCTTCTTAGGCGCACGGGCACGTAGCTCAGCCTCGTTAGCCTTCCCCGAGATAAGGATGACCGATGTGAACTGAAGCAGGTCGCGCAACGCGGCCATGGTCGCGTCGTTCAAAGTCTTGGCACCCAGACCTCCGCCGGTGATGAGTACGAGTGGCTCATGCTCGCTGAATCCAAGCCGCTTCTTGGCTTCCGCCTGTGCCTTGGCACTAAGCGGAGTAAGTGAACTGCCGACAGGGATGCCGACATAATGCGACTTCGATTTCGGATATCGGTAGTACTTAAGCGGTGCGCCGGTTGCGATCGTGTTGGCAAACCGCGCCAATAACCGGTTGGTCAGTCCCGGGTGCGCATCGGAATCATGGATGACCAGTGGAATACGCAGCAGGTGCGCGGCCACTCCGACCGGCAGACAGACGAAGCCGCCTTTCGTGAAGACGACATCCGGCCGCCAGATGGCAAGTTTCAC